>JBAZNG010000055.1:0-7460 GCA_041649385.1 Candidatus Omnitrophota bacterium
CGCCCAGGTTGCCGACATTCTCGCAGAGAGGCATGGTTTTAAGGTGCTTATTTTCGCTTCCGCCGCAGACAAAAAGATCGCCCAGGCGGTCCAGCGGCATATGCGCCATCGGGCAGTGAATTTGGCTGGAGAAACTACCATCGGAGAGCTCGCCGCGGCGATAAAAAGATGCAGGCTTTTTATCTCCAATGATTCCGGGCCAGTGCATATCGCTTCTGCCGTAGGCGTGCCGGTGATCTCCATATTCGGCAGGAAGCAGCCGGGGCTAAGCCCGCGCAGGTGGGCTCCCACAGGGCCGAAAGACAAGGCTTTGCATGGCGATGCCGGCTGTGTAGTCTGCCTGGCGCATAATTGCATAAATAGTTTTGCCTGCCTTAAGGCGGTAAGCGTCGAGGACGTCTTAAAAACAGCTGAAGGGATGATCGATGGCTAAATTATTTTTCCCAGCATTGGTAGTCATCTTATTTTTCCATAGCGCTGCTTTGCCGGCAAATGATTATACCCTAACGCAGTTTGTGGATATTAATGATGATTCCAAACGCCAGAATGACGAAACAAGGAAGACGCGCCAGATACTGGAGCAGGCCAGAAAGGATATTAAATTCGCTGATGACGCCATCCGGCGGGAGCGTTATGAAGAAAAGCTCAGGCAGGAGGAGTTAAGGCAGGAAGCGCTTAACGCTTCGCGCGAAAAACTCAAGATCCAGCTTGCCCAGGAGAAGGCTTCCCGGGGCAGGGGCAATACCCTTTCCGATATCATTTTTATCCTGCTTGTGAAATACGGCCTTTATCTGCTGCTGCCTGCCTGCGCCTGGTTTTTTTATTATTACGGCATACTGCTGCCTAAAAGAAGGAAGATGGAGGAGGAAGAGCTTAGTTTCGGCTGGCCGCACAGCAACCTTCTGGCTGTAGTGAATAACTGGAGGTTCAGCGAAGAGGAGTATAAGATCTTCCAGGATAAGTTCCTTATCAGCGCGCCTGCGGGGAACCTGGATGCCAGTTCGCCTGAATTCAAGAAACATTTTATCAATGACCTGGCGCATACGGAGATATTTTTCCAGGAAGCCTTAAACAGGAAGCTGGATAAGGATAGCCAGGTCAAAGCTGCTTTAAACAAACATAAAGTTTATTTTGAGGAGCTGTTCAGGGATACTCAGGCCTTCCCGGAGGCCTTAAATAATTATAAGCTGACTTTTAAACCGCTTCCCGGTGCCAATATCTGTTATGCCTCTTATTATAAGGATTTCTTGAAGCTTTTGATGCTGGTTAACCATAAAGCTGAAGCGGAGTTGTTCGCTCTTTATGGCAGGCTTTTATTGATAGAGAAGCTGTCAACGGAAGTGGCCAGCGGGCCGTTAGCAGTAGATAAAATACAGCAGGAATTTGATAAGATCATTGATAATTTCAAGCAGCAGAACAAGGTCCTGGTGTCTGGAGGAGAGCGCCCGGGTAAAACCCAGAAAAGTTAAAAGATTTACAGTTGATTTAACGCGCAATTGTGTTACAATTATACTTTCTTATGATCAATATTAATAAGGTAAGTGGTATTCTCTGAAATCGCGCTCAAACAAGGTTAATTCCGCAAATAAGGGCATTAGATTATCTGCCGCCATGAAATCATACCGCCGATAGCGTCCGGCAGTGATGGAGAAAATATGAAAAACCTGCAGAAGATAATCCGTAATTTCCATAAAGCAAAGGTTTTGGTCGTCGGAGACCTTATCCTTGATGAATATATCTGGGGGGATGTGCAGCGTATTTCCCCGGAAGCGCCTGTGCCGGTCGTCTGGGCGAAAAGCAGAAGTTATGTCCCCGGCGGCACAGCGAATGTGGCCGGCAATATCCGCGCGCTGGATGCGCAAACCTGCCTGTTAGGCGTGATCGGCCGGGATGAGAACTCCAAAGTGCTGTTAGCGGAGCTTAAAAAAAGAAAGGTCAGCACAGGCGGCATATTTGTGGAGGATTCGCGCCACACCACGGTAAAGACGCGTATTATCGCCGGGCATCAGCAGGTGGTCAGGATGGATTGGGAACATACGCACCCTTTATCCCGCGGCTTGAACGCGCGGATCATTAAATTCATCGAAAAGAACATCTCTAAATTTGACGCTTTGATCATTGAGGATTATGGCAAGGGCGTGATCAATGTAAGTTTGCTTGAGGAATTGATCGGCCTGGCCAGAAAACACAAGAAGATCATTACCGTTGACCCCAAGGAGGACAATTTCCAGTTCTACCACGGGGTGACCGCGATAACCCCTAACCGTAAAGAGCTGGAGAACGCCATTCGTAACTTAAAGATAAAGGATACGGCTAACCGTTTTAAAGTAAATAACGACCGCCTGTTTGGCGACGCGGAAGTTGATTCCGCCGCCCGCCAGATCATGGAGTATCTTGAGCTTGAGTCGCTTTTGGTCACCTTAGGCGAGCAGGGGATGAAACTGTTTGAGCCCAATGGCCGCCTTGCGCATATACCCACGGTCGCCCAGGAGGTATTTGATGTTTCCGGCGCCGGCGATACAGTGATCAGTACATTTACTTTGGCTCTTTGCGCCGGCGCCTCAAAACTTGAGGCAGCTTATATCGCTAATTACGCCGCCGGCATCGTGGTAGGAAAAGTCGGCACAGCGGTAACCAATAGGCGCGAACTTTTAGAAAGGATCAGTTAGCATGGATGTTATCGGAGTAATTCCGGCGAGATATTCATCAACCAGGTTTGCGGGTAAAGTCCTGGCGCCGATCGCCGGTAAGCCGATGATCCAGCATGTTTGGGAAAGGGCTAAGCAAAGCAAGATCCTGGATGATCTGGTCATCGCCTGTGATAATGATCTGGTTTTGCAGGCAGCGCTTGGTTTCGGGGCAAAAGCGGTAATGACTTCAAAGCAGCATACCTGCGGCAGCGACAGGATATCCGAGGTGGTCAATCCTCTGGATGTGAAAATAGTCGTGAATATCCAGGGCGATGAGCCGTTGATCCATCCGATGATGATCGATAATGTCGCGCGCGCGCTTTTGGATGATAGCGCGATCAGTATGGCGACGATCAAGAAGAAGATCACCGATCTGGATTTGGTCAATGACCCGAACGTGGTCAAGGTGGTAACGGATAAGAATGATTTCGCGCTTTATTTTTCCCGCGCAGCGATCCCCTGCCGCGCGGCCAACTCGGATCTGGAACCGGTTTACTATAAACATATCGGGCTTTACGCTTACACCAAAGATTTTCTTTTTGCCTACAAGAATTTTCCTGTTTCAGGGCTGGAGCGCACGGAGAAGCTTGAGCAGCTTAGGGTGCTGGATGAAGGTTTCCGCATCAAGGTGATCGAGACCAAATTTGATACTTTTGGCGTTGATACGCCGGAGGACCTGGAGAAGTTAAAAATCTATATGGAGCGCAAGAACTATGATGCATGAAGTCCGCGTTAAAAATATCAAGATCGGAGAGAAACAGCCGTTAGTGCTTATCGCCGGGCCTTGCGCGATAGAGTCGCTTGCCCTTTGCCTTGATACGGGTAAAAGGATCAAGGAGCTGGCTGCGAAATTCTCCATACCGTATATCTTTAAATCCAGTTACGATAAAGCTAACCGGCTTTCTTTGGGCTCCTTCCGCGGCCCGGGGTTAAAAAAGGGATTGGATGTTTTGAATAAGATAAAAGATAAATTGAATGTGCCGCTTTTAAGCGATGTGCACCGCGTCTCGGACATTCGCCAGGCGGCGCAAGTTCTGGATATCATCCAGATACCGGCTTTCTTAAGCCGACAGACGGATATGGTGGTAGAGGCGGCGAAAACCGGCAAGGTGGTCAATATCAAAAAGGGCCAGTTCCTCGCTCCCTGGGATATCCTGCCGATCATCAAGAAAGCTGAATCTACCGGTAATAAGAAGATCATTGTCACTGAACGGGGGGTAAGTTTTGGCTATAATAACCTGGTTACTGATTTCAGGAGCCTAAAGATCATGCGTGATTTCGGTTATCCGGTAATTTATGACGCCACTCACAGCGTCCAGCTTCCCGGAGGGCAGGGTACTTCTTCCGGAGGCCAGAGAGAATTTGTGCAGGGGCTTTCCCGCGCAGCTGTAGCTTTTGGCTGCGATGGGTTGTTTTTGGAGGTGCATCCTGATCCTGACCACGCGCCCTGCGATGGGGCGAATATGATCAGCCTTAAAGAATTAGGAATTCTGCTTAAAGCGGTCAAACAAATAGAAGCAATATATTAGGGACGGTTCTCAATCTGTTCTAAGAGTGTCCCCAGATAATTATAATAGGGGGCACTCTTGGATTGAGTTAAGAACTGTCCCTAAAGGACAGAAGAATGAAAATGAATATTATTAGAAGAGCGAAAGAAGTATTGGATATTGAAGCTAAGGCGATACTTTGCCTTAAAAGCCGTATCTCTAAGGAATTCCTGCGGGCAGTGGAGATCATTTTAAAGTGCCGCGGAAGGGTCGTGGTCAGCGGCATGGGCAAGACCGGGATTATCGGGCAAAAGTTTTCGGCTACGCTGGCTTCTACCGGCACGCCGAGTTTATTTCTGCATACCGCCGAAGCTATCCACGGCGATTTAGGCAAGGTGACTGCTGAAGATGCGGTGATCATTCTTTCTAACAGCGGGTCGACTTCGGAGATGAAACAGTTTTTGCCTATTTTGAAGAAGATCGGAAGCAAGATCATCTCTCTTACAGGCAACCCGAAATCAGTTTTAGCTAAATATTCTAATGTTGTCCTGGATGTCTCCGTGGCCAAAGAGGCTTGCCCATTGGGGCTGGCCCCTACGGCTTCAACTACGGCGACCTTGGCTTTGTCTGATGCTTTGGCTGTTTGTTTATTGGAGCTTAAGGGTTTTAAGGAGAAGGATTTCGCTTTTTTTCATCCCGGCGGCGCGCTCGGGCGGAAGTTATTATTAAAAGTTGAAGATATTATGCGCCGGGGACAGGCCTCGCCTGTGGTCAGGATGGATGAAAAAGTCTCCAAGGTGCTGCTTAAGATAACCGCCGGACGCGCGGGTTCAGCGACAGTCGTAGATAACTCCGGCAAACTCGCCGGTATTTTTACCGACGGCGACTTAAGGAGGAATTTAGAAACCGACAACCAATTGCCTTTAAGAAAAGTTTCCCAGGTGATGACCAGGAATCCTGCGTTTGTGCACAGGGATATGCTGGCGGCAGAAGCGATGCGTATTTTACAGGATAAGAAGATCGATGAAGTTCCGGTGGTTGATGAGAAACTCCGGCCAGTGGGGTTATTGGATGTGCAGGACCTTTTAAAAGCGGGTTTAGTGTAATTTTACAAAAATGGATAATCTGGAAAAAGTAAAAGAAAAGGCTTCGCGGGTAAAATTGCTCCTTTTGGATGTGGATGGTGTTTTGACGGATGGCCGCATTGTCTATGATTCCAAGGGCCGGGACTCGAAGTTCTTTGACGTCCATGACGGCTTAGGCGTATATGTGCTGTATAGGGCGGGGATAAGGACAGTGCTGATCACCGCTAAAAGTTCCAAGACGATCATCCCCAGGGCCAAGGATATGCACGTGGCGGAAGTCTTCGCGGATATATTCCCCAAGACCAGGGTGCTGGATAAGCTGCTTAAGAAATATAATTGTGATCTAAGCCAGGTTTGTTTTGTCGGCGATGATTTAGTTGACCTTGCCTTGATCAAGAAAGTCGGTTTGCCGATAGCCGTGAATAACGCCGCAAAAGAGATCAAGGACGCGGCCAGTTACATAACCGAGAAGCCCGGAGGCAGGGGCGCGGTGCGCGAGATAGCCGAATTGATCCTGAAATCGCAGAATAAATGGTCAGAGATCTTGAAAATTTATGGTTAAAAAAACAGGATTTTTCCTCGTTTCTTTTATGTTCTGTTGCGCGTTAAGTTTAGCGTTAGCCGAAACAATAAAGGAAAATACAGAATCTGATCAGCAAGTCAATGATTTCGCGCTTTCCGGTTACGGGGATAAAGGCAAGAAGAGCTGGGACCTTTCCGGAAAATCAGCGGATATCTTTAATGACACGGTAAAGCTTAAAGCCGTGTCCGGCAATCTTTACGACGAGAAAGAAGATATCAAGCTTACCGCTGACCGGGGCGATTTTAATAAGAAAACCAGCACAGTGCATCTTGAGGATAACGTGGTGGTCACTACCAGCGGCGGGGCAAAGCTGACTTCGGATACTCTGGATTGGGACCGTAAAGAGCAGTTAGTCAGCACTCTCTCGCGGGTGAATTTAACAAAGCAGGAGTTGAACCTGCAGGGCGAGGGCGCCAGCGCGCAGACCAACCTTAAAAAAGTGCAGGTAAATAAAGATGTGCGCCTGGATATCCATGAAAAACCCGCTAAAAACAAAACCGCTACGGATAAGATGGTGATCACATGCACCGGCCCGCTGGATATAGATTACGGAAAGAATATCGCTGTCTTTAACAATAATGTCAGGGTGGAAAGGCCGGATTCGGTGATCCTTAGCGACAGGCTGGAAGTTTATTTTAATTCCGGTAAAAGGAACAGCAAGCCGCAGAAATCTAGCGTGGTCAGCGCCGGTTCCATAGACAGGATTGTGGCCTCGGGCCACGTGCAGATACTGCAGGGTGAAAACGTATCTTACAGCGAAAAGGCGGTTTATACTGCCGCGGACCAGAAACTGACTTTAGACGGGGCTCCCAGGCTGGTAATTTATCAGACGGAGAAGATGAGTGCAGCTTTTAGAAACTAAAACTTTAGTCAAAAGCTATGCCGGCAGAGAGGTGGTTAAAGGCGTAGATATCACGGTAAAACGCGGCGAGATCGTGGGTTTATTGGGGCCTAACGGCGCAGGCAAGACCACGACTTTTTATATGATCGTAGGGGTGATCGCCCCTGACCGTGGCAGCATAATTTTTGACAATCACGATATCACCAACCTGCCGATACATGCGCGCGCGCATTTCGGCATAGGCTACCTTTCGCAGGAAGCAAGTATCTTCCGTAAATTAAGCGTTGAGGATAATATTCTGGCGATTTTGGAGACCTTGCCCATATCGGCAAAGGAGAGGAAACGCCGGCTGGCTTCGCTGCTTGAGGAGTTGAATATCGCCCACCTTGCAAAGCATATGGCCTATACTTTAAGCGGCGGGGAAAGAAGAAGGCTGGAGATAACCCGCGCTCTCGTGACCAATCCTTCCTTTATATTGCTTGATGAACCTTTTTCGGGGATCGACCCGATCGTTGTCAATGAAGCACAGGAGATCATTACGGAGTTAAAAGCAAAAGGCCTAGGTATATTACTGACTGATCATAACGTAAGAGAAACGCTTTCCATTACCGATAGGGCATATCTTATCGCAGAAGGCAGGATCCTTATTTCAGGCTCGGCGCATGAACTGATTAATCATCCGCAGGCGCGCCAGGTTTATCTGGGTGAAAAATTCAGGATGTAAGAAAGGTTAAAAGATGAAAACGCAAGTCAAGAAGTTAGATAGCACAAAAA
>JBAZNG010000056.1:0-7424 GCA_041649385.1 Candidatus Omnitrophota bacterium
TGGTATCCGCCGCTGTCCGTAAGGATAGGCTTATCCCAGCCGATAAATTTATGCAATCCACCTGCTTTTTTGATCACCTCAAGCCCGGGGCGCAAGAATACATGATAAGCATTAGAAAGCAATATCTGCGCGCCTGCCTCTTCCACATCCTTGAACATCAGGCCCTTGACCGTCGCATGCGTTCCAACGGTCATAAACGCCGGCGTCTCCACTTCCCCGTGAGGAGTAACCAACTTTCCCAACCGTGCCTTACTGTTTTTGTCTTTATGAATTAAGGTAAACATATTTTATATTAGCGGGTTTGCCGAGCCTTGTTCTCGCATCACCGCTTGCTCGCCCCAGCGTGGCTCGCTGCGCTTCGGTAAAATTCTCGCTCTGCCTGGGCATTTATTACGGGCAACCGTGCCCGCTCGAATTTTAAGATGCTGCTCGAATCAAGTCTCGTCACCCGCTAAAAATTCTTGTTACTACGGTCGATGCGTCCTTAAAACTAGATCTATCCCTCTTCAGCGTCACCCCTCAGCAGCAAATACGAGTAGATACAAAAAACTATTTTGTTATCTTTTCCTTAATTTATTATACTGGATCAAGAAATACATATCAATTCCACCTAGTATTATAAAAGATATTAACAATATAACTTTATGTGGTGCATCTGGTAAAACCTTTAGTAAAAAAGATAGAGCTATAAAAATAACCGAAATCACGAAAGAATTTATAGCTAATACTCCCCATAAAATATTCGAGTAAATAATAGTTTTCTTATCTAGGTCGGTAGGAATGTCGGTTTCACCTTTACAAATTCTCTTTCCATATTCAATTCTTTTACACCGCATATCCTCAGCTAATCTGCTATAAAAAAGAGATCCCTCAATTTCTTGTATTGTAGATAAAATAATAGTCGCCAACAAACCAATCCAACCATATATTAGAAATGAAGGAATATTAACTCCATCTACTGTTTTGAACAATTTGTCGACTAGCGCTAAAGATATAAGTAGAAATGATGATGCCAAGGTAATCATTAACCTAATTACCCCATACCACAATTTGTTACCTTCTTCTAATTTCTTATCAATATATAAAGAACAATTATTATACAATTCAATGAGTGATTGTTTCAAAGTAATCTCTCTATTATCCATGATTATCTCCTTCCTTTATTATTTAACTCGCTCAAATAAATTAGAGCACCTCAATTTACGCCAATTAATAATATACTAATTTATACGCTTTTCGTTTTTTGCTGAAGGCGCATTGGAAATTTTTCGGCAAAAGTGTGCAAGGAATTACGTTGAGCGCAGGCGATCGTCTTATTAGCGTGAGTAACACGCCAGAGCGAGACGTAAACCGCAGCACACGGCGAAAAATTTCAGCGCCGGAAGCAAAAGACGAAAAGCTTCGCGCACGGCGGAAATTTTCAGCACGCGGAACAATATCCCGAGAGCAAAATATCAAATTATCAACATGGCGTCGCCATAGCTGTAAAACCTGTACTTCTCTTTTACCGCTTCGCGATACGCTTGCTTCATTAATTCTGTGCCGTTTTTATTTGCCGCGGCGCTGAAAGCGCAAACAAGCATAAAAAGCGTTGTTGCCGGAAGGTGGAAATTAGTCAATAAACAATCCATGCTCCTAAATTTATATCCTGGATAAATGAACAATTCGGTGTTCCCCTCATTTTTCCCCTCGGCAGAACTTTCCAAAGCGCGCAAGCTTGTCGTGCCTACGGCGATCAACCGGCCTTTAGCGGCTTTAGTTTGCGTAATCATCTGTTGCGTATTTTCCGGCACCTGGAAATATTCAGCGTCCATCCTGTGCTGCGTAATATCCTCGCTTCTTACCGGACGGAATGTCCCCAAACCCACATGCAGAGTGACAAACGCGACTTTTACGCCTAATGCTTTGATCGCATCAAGCGTCTTTAATTCAAAATGTAATCCCGCGGTCGGGCTTGCCAAAGCGCCCTCTTTGTCCGCATATACGGTCTGATAATAAACCTTATCCAGCTCCTGCGGATCGCGCCTTATATAAGGCGGCAGCGGCACAACACCATACTCATAAACTTTATCCGCGTCAGATAGTTTAAAACTCATCTGGCCCTTGGCGCTAAGCACGCCGCAAAGGCCTTCGCCAAAAAATATCTTCTCGCCTACTTTAGTGCGGCTGGGCTGCACAAGCACAGAAAAATCCGTGCCGTTCTTGCGCTTGGTCAGAAGGATCTCCACTTTGCCGCCTGTGGCTTTATGGCCGATAAGCCGGCAGGCTAAAACCTTTGTATCGTTTAGAACAAGCAGGTCATTAGGTTTAAGATAGGACGTAATATCCTTAAAGGATTTATGCGCGAATGTCCCGCTTTTGCGCTCAACCACAAAAAGCCGCGCATCCTCCCTGCTTTTTAGAGGAAATTGCGCAATAAGGTCCTTGGGCAGGTCATAAACAAAATCGCTTAATCTAAGCATGGGGTGGATAAAATATATCCTGTATTATGATGGGTTAATTCAGGTATCCGGCGATCTCGCCGGTTAAGTCATCAATAGAGAACAGCACGATACCGTCGCTGCCAAGCTCAATGGCTGTGCGGTACTGGTTAAAGAACATCTCCGGGTTGCTTTTCATCAGGAACGCGCCGATACCCGTATAAACTTTTCCCTTGCCGCGGTGGCCAAGCGCGGATTTAACGACCTCCTTGGCAAACTGGCTGTCCTTGGTGTAATTCATTAAAACCACAAAATCCACTATCCCCTCTTCCAGCCAACGCGACCAGTCCTGGAAAGCATTGGAATATGCCCGTTCCGTCAAGGGGATCACCGCGCAGGAAACCAAAAAGTCGGCTGATTTTACTTTCACCAGCGATGATATTCTTTTTACCAAATCTGTCACCTGCTGCCGGCGCCAGTTATCCCAGGAGAGGTATTCCGCCTCATTATTCAATGCTTCCACAGGGTTTAACCCTGTCTTCTCCCTGAAACGCTCAAGGCTTTTTGCGCCAAAACCGTAAGTTAAACCAAAATTCTTAAAACGCGAACCCGGTATAAAAGGCACCGGTGACGGATAGCGTATATAATCAAGGTGCACGCCGCTGATCAGAGAATAACGGTTAATGATCTCGTTGACCACGTTAAGCATATACTCATCCACGCGCGGGTCACCGGCCTCAAGAAAAACCTGGTCTTCCCTCAAGTAATATTTGTCCAGTTCGGATTTTTCTACGCCGAAGGAGGTGCGCAAATACTGGTCGCGCGTCAATATGGAATTGCCGTATTTCTTCAGGATGCCCGCATGCGTATTCTTGCCTAAACTTAAAACATTCACCCAGGCAAAAACCTTGATCCCTTTTTCCTGCGCCTGGCTTAACAAAAGGTCAAGCGTATCTACCCCCGCGCTTTTAAGCATTAAATCGTACTTGCTCCTGTCGCCGATCTTTGTATCATAATAAAAATTACCGGACTGGAAAAACTGCAGGTATATCTGGTTGATCTTGGATTTCTGGCACCGTTCGATCAATTTATGCACGCCTTCTTTTGAATAAAGCCATTCTTTGGCGGAAAAAACGGAGACCCAGACACCCCTGGGCAGCTCTTCTTTTACAAGCGGCTGTTCTTTCAAAGGGGCATTTTCCACAAGCTGCTCTTTAGCCGCCTGAACAACAAACCCCTTGTTAACCGGCGCGCTTTTTACGGCTGTATCTTTCTGCGGCTGGTCACTGGCGGCATAAACAAGGCCGGCACTAAAGATCAAAGGGAATAAAATTAAAACCAACGGGTTATTTTTCATTTTTGCTCCCTGTTTTTGTTTTCTTAAAACGCTCGGTTTCCGAATAAATACAGCCGCAATATTTCTGGCAATATATGCCCTGGGCCTTTGCCTGGCCATGGGCTTTGCGGAATCCCGGGCGGAAATCCTCGTAGAAAAAATCCACTCCCGTTTCTTTGGCCACGCTTTCGCCTAACTCCTTAAGCGTATCCTGGTTCTGGTAAGGGCTGACCAAAAGAGTCGTGGTAAAATAACGGCAGCCTTTTTCTTTGGCCAGAAGCGCCGTCTGCCTTAAGCGTAACTCCCAGCAGATCGGGCATCTCAAAGCCGGGCCTTCTTTGGTGTTCACCGCCTGAAAAAATTCCTGCGGCAGGTACTCCGGAAAAATCATCCTAAGGCCGGAAGAGGCGCTTACCTGCTCGGCGGCTTTCCTGCGGGCAAGGTATTCTGTGTAAGGATGGATATTGGGATTATAGAACAACCCCTCTACCTTAAAACCCTGTTGCCTTAAACTTTCCAAAGGATAGATCAGGCACACCGCACAACAGGTATGTAATAAAATCTCCATAGGATGAAAAACTTTAGAATATTTCCCCTTGCTGCTCTTTATTATATTTTAAACCGAAATGCTCAAAAGTCTTGGAAGTAACCAGTCTGCCGCGGGATGTGCGTTTAAGATAACCTGCCTTTAGAAGATACGGCTCAACCGTATCGGCGATGGTATCGGTTTCCTCATTTAAGCTTGCCGCCAATGATTCTATGCCTACGGGGCCGCCGTTAAATGAATCAATGATCAACTTTAATACTTTACGATCCAGTTCATCAAGCCCGGCTTTATCGATCCCCAGGTCATCTAAGATCCTCGCTGCTTCCGCAGCGTCAACATTCTTTATTTTACGCACCTGGGCATAATCCCTTACGCGGCGTAATAACCTGTTAGCGATGCGCGGTGTGCCGCGGCTGCGCAGCGCAATAGCCGCCGCAGCGTCATTAGTCAACTCCAGGGCCAGCAATTTAGCGGAATTCCTGATGATCGTAGCAAGGTCTTCCGGCCTGTAAAAATCCAGGTTGTAAAATATGCCGAACCTGCCGCGTAAAGGCGCGGCCAATAATCCGCTGCGCGTGGTCGCCCCGATCAAGGTAAATGGCTTTAAGTTGAATTTGATCGTCTTGGCGTACGGCCCCTTATCAATGATAAAATCTATCTGGAAACTTTCCATCGCCGGATATAAAAACTCCTCAACCACTTTGGACATCCGGTGTATCTCGTCAATAAAAAGGATATCCCCGCGCTCAAGGTTGGTGAGTATGCCGATCAGGTCTCCTGCCCGCTCTATCGCCGGGCCGCTGGTCGCGGTGATCTTGGCGCCCATCTCATGGGCGATAATATGCGACAATGAGGTCTTGCCTAAGCCCGGAGGCCCGCTGAACAACACGTGTTCCAGCGGCTCATTCCTCTGCTGGGCGGCCTGGATGGAAACTTTCAGGTTATCCACGATATCGCTGTGCCCGACAAATTCGCTGAACTTCTGCGGCCGCAGCGATATATTCAGGACGATATCCTCTTCTGATTCCTTAACGTCGTTAATTTCGGCGGCGTCAGCCTTAAGCAGTGTCTGCCTGATCTTTTGGCTCATATGGCGCGATATTCTCCTTATTCCTTGTAATAAAAATATCCTGGAAAGCCTCTGACTGCATGGCTTTTACTTCCCTCATCTTGGCCAGCTCCAAGATAGCCAGGAACGTGACCACGATCTCAATCTTGCTTTTTGCCTTGGCAAAAAGCTGCGAAAGCCTGATCTCGGATTCCACCAGAAGCACATGCAATATATCATGCACCTTCTGCTCCACGGTGAACTGGTCCTTGATCACCTCATAGAAAACTTCCTTGGGGATATCCTTTAAGGCCTGCGAAAAAGCGTTGATCAGGTCAAAGATATTCGCCTCAAAATAAACTTCCTCTTTTGCCGGTTCGCCACTTGTGCCTTTTTCCAGCTCAAGCTTAGGCCGTTTAAATACTTCCTGCTGGTCTATCTCGCGCGTACGCAGGTTCTCGGCGATCTGCTTGAACTTCTCGTATTCCAAAAGCCTCTTTACCAGCTCTTCGCGCGGGTCAACTTCCTCCTCTTGAGGCGTTTCTTCCGCAGGAAGCAGCATCTTGGATTTTATCTGCATAAGTGTCGCCGCCATTACCAGGAATTCGCCGGCGATATTTAAATCCAATAACTGCATTAAATTTATATATTCCAGGTATTGCTCGGTGACCCTGGCGATCGGGATATCGTAAATGTTCAAGTGGTCCTTCTTGACCAGATAAAGCAAAAGGTCAAGCGGCCCCTCAAACATATCAAGTTTTATCTTATAGCTCATAACTTAAGCAGGTGTTTTATTTCGGATACGGTTTTCTGCGCAGCCATCCCCGCCTTTAAGCGGCCCTGATCCAGGATCTGCGGGATAAAATCCTTGTCTTTAAGAAACTCATGCCTTTTCTTCTGGATAGGCTCAAGCAGCTGGCTTAATTTCTCGGCGAGTTCTTTTTTGCACTGGGTGCAGCCGGCAGAAGCGCTCTCGCAAGAGCTGCTCACGCCGTCTTTTAACTCCGGGAAAAATAAAGAATAGTAACTGAAAACATTGCATTTATGCGGATGGCCCGCGTCGGCGATCTTGATGCGCAAAGGATCAGTGAACATATCCTTGACCTTTTTAAGCACGCTTTCCGGGTTATCCGATAAAACGATCGTATTGCCGTAACTCTTGCTCATCTTGCGTCCATCCAGGCCAAGCAGCCGTTTTGCCGGCGTAAGCAAGGCCTTTGGCTCGGGAAACAGCTCTGTTTTATAAAGATGGTTGAATTTGCGCGCGATCTGCCGCGTCAGCTCAACGTGGGGCAATTGGTCTTCGCCAACAGGCACAGCCTCGGCTTTATAAAGCAGAATATCCGCCGCCTGCAGCACTGGATACCCAAGGAATCCGTAGGTGCTTAGGTCCCGGCCTTTTATCTCGCGCAGCTGCTCTTTATAAGTCGGGCAGCGTTCCAGTAATCCCAAAGGCGTGATCAGCGATAATAAATAAAAAAGTTCCAGGTGCTCTTTGACCTGCGACTGAATGAAAATAACGGATTTTTCAGGGCATATCCCGCAGGCAAGCCAATCTGCGACATTATCGGTGATATTTTCCTTAAGGGTTTGCGGATGTTCGTACTCCGACATAAGCGCGTGCAAATCAGCGACCATGAAGAAACAAACATACTCATCCTGCAGTTTGTTCCAATTCTCCAGCGCCCCCGCTAAATGCCCCAGGTGCAGCTTGCCCGTAGGCCGCATACCGCTTAATATTCTTTTTTTCATAGTGTCCTGGCGATCTTCTCTATACCGTAGGCCTCAATAACATCACCCTCGCTCAATTGCTCAAATCCGGCGACGCTTAAACCGCATTCAAAACCCTCCAATACCTCGCGCACATCATCCTTGAAGCGTTTTAAAGAGGACAAGTTGCCTTCAAAAGCGACAGTGCCGTTTCGCACCACGCTGACGGAGCTGTTGCGGATGATCTTGCCCTTGGTCACAAAGCAGCCGGCGATCGTTCCGGAACGGGAAAGCTTGAACATCTTCCTGACTTCCGCGCGGCCAAGGAATATTTTCTTGAGTTTCGGCTCAAGCATGCCTTCC
>JBAZNG010000057.1:0-7307 GCA_041649385.1 Candidatus Omnitrophota bacterium
AGTTTGCCTGCGCCGGGAAGCTGGGACAAGATAAGCGGCTGTTTCTCCACAATCTCAATAACCGGCTTGCCGTTGTCCTTGTGGATATTGATTTTTACGTCATTGTTGCCGATAATCGCCTTGCCAACGCTAAATGTATTAAAATTCTCGCCGCCGTTAGTTACCCAGAAATTAACATCTTTAAGCAGCATCTTGCCGGCTGTGGCATTAAAAGTTTTACCTTCAGCGTCAACCTTGATCTTACCCGCGTCATCCTTAAAATAATAAGTGGCCAGTGTCTGCATATCCGCCCAGCCGGATTTATAACCCGCTGTCGCGACATAACCCTGGGCGTTCAAAGTTGCCTTTGCGCCTTCTAAGGATTTTTCATTATCGCGGCTTATGGCAATGATCCTGCCCTTATCAAACTGCAGGCCGGAAACAAATTCAGTGGATTTAAAATCCTTGAAATTATGGGTGACATTCTCAAACATCGGGTTAGTGTTGAGATTTGAACGGAATGTCTTATTATCCACGCCCAGGAGAGCCACCTGCTGCATTGCGCCGGTTGAGCTCTTGGAAAGATAAGTATATTTGCCGATCTCGGAAGTGACAAACTCCCTGCCTGCTGTGCCCTTTAAGGCGTTGGAAATATTCTTCTCATTATTAGCCGAGCCGCCAAGGTCAACTTTTAAAGGAGCGTAAACAAATTTATCAGCTTCCAAAGAATACTGGCCGTCAGAGGCCAATTTTAAGATGCCTTGCAACTTAATTTTATTGATCTCGGCATTTTCTTTAATATTCGGATTGCCGTAAAATGAAAGGTTTACTGTATCGCTAAGATCCTTGGTTTCCCAGGTTTTGCCATTATAGTTATAATTAAAGCCCTTATTCAGCTCTAAGAATGTCTGATTACCTATGCCATCAGATGAAAGATTGCGGTAGAACCTGGCAGTAACATTAGCCCCTGCCATGGGAGTGATGTTGCCATTGTCAATTTTAATCTTGAAGTTCTTTGGCCCGGAATATTCGTTTATACCTAAGCTGAATTTATTATCCACGGCGCGTAATTCAGAATTAGTCAATACCGGATTGAAATTAAGCCCGTTCTGGTCTACCCCAAGCACTATCCTGTCTGCCGCGGCTTTTGTGGTAAGAAGCGCGGTAAACTTCGCGTGGTCTTTGATATCAGCTATGGTCCGCTGTATATCTACTTTACTGGATGACATCGCCAGGTCCGCCGCAGGAGAACCAATCTCCGCGGTAATATTAGGCATATAGACATTGCCTTTTACGCCAATAGAAGATAATCCCCTGTCCTGCGCGGTCCTGGGGAAAAGATCCAGGATCTGCGCTTTGCCCATCGCAGAGCCTTCCGAGGTGTAGGTGCTTAATGTCCCGTAGGTTCCGCCGACTGAAACATTGGTTGACTTAACCAAATGGTCAACATTCGGTAAACCATACTGATCATTAGCAATACTCCAATTCTTATTGCTTAAATCTATGGCGCCGACCTGGGTAAATTTATTGCCCATATAGTCCTGGTTATTCGCCATTACATAGCGTAAATCACCTCTGCCGGCATTATCAAACCTGGAATTAGTAACATAAAAGGTCAGAGAACGGTTGGTTTCTACTGCCGGGTTAAGATAAAGAGTGCTGGTTGCGCTTAAAGGCTGGATAGTAAGGTTTTTAACAAAGCCTATGATCGGGGTAGCGGCGCGGTTAATTTTAGCATCGGGGGCGTATGCGCCGACATCGATCATATCGCCTGCCCTGGCGTGCAAGCCGGTGCGGGTGAAATTTATCGTGAAATTGCCGTCAGCATTGGGATTAATCTGGAAAAGGCCTAAGTGCGCATCGCCTACGGGAGTGGCCTTAAAAACATTATTGTAAGGAGTTGGCGCGCCGACAGGAGGAATCCCGTAATCATTGGCTCTCTCGGGGTTCTGCATAACATTGCCATAAGGCTCCCAATTCCACCTGGGCAGGTTATCTTTAACATTAATATTCTTAAAGGAATTATTAGAAAGATTGGTGCTGAAATTAAGGTCGCCGACGGTTTTGCCAACCCACAAAGTCGTGCCATCGCCATTGATCCTCTTGTCAAGGTTCGTATCAAATACTGCCTTATGCTCAGCCGTGGAAACTACGGGGCTGGTATATACGACCTTGTCCCAAATGTTGCCTGTAACAGGCAGGTTCTGGAAAGCGGCATTATTGGCTGTCATCACATTATTGCCGTAACGGGCTTCAGTAAGGATGCCGTTGGAATAACGCGCTTCTACCGGCTTATTAAACCACTGGTTCATTCCTACGCTGGAAGTTGCTGAATAATTCTGGCCCTGTTTATTCCACTGCTGGGTTACCTGATACTGCGATGCCGTGCCGTAAATCGTCTGATAGGAAGAAGAGGGCATCTGGTTAGCGCCGTAAAGATTAACCGTAAAGGTGACCGGATTATTATAAACATTCTGGGTAATGTTCAGCGGCGTGCTGGCATTAGAGCTGGTAGTATAACCTGCGGAACCGCGGTTATTGGCATTATAATTGTAATTTATGTTATCGCGGTTTTTGTATTCATCAGTAAAAGCATTATAGGTCTGGCCCCAGTCACCAGCCCCTAACACGCCCAGTGCTTCTTCTTTGCCAAGTAACTGAACAGAAACGCTGGGCTTTGTGACTAAAGCAAAACCTGTGAACTTCTCCAGGAACTTTTCAAGGGGCAAAAACTCCTCTTTGTGCTGATCACTGAAATAAACCTTGTCCGCGGTGACCTTGGTGACCAGGATAAAATGGTCGCCATTAACATGGGCAATAAAAGGCGTTATGCTCTTGGCGCTTAACGAAAAATCGGTGATTTTAACAGGATAAAGCTTTACGCCAAAGAATTCCGCTGTTTTCGCTAAGGAAAAAATGGAGTTTTTGATGATCTTGGGATTGCCTTCCGGCTTGACTGCTCCGTTCAAAATGTCCATTGTCAAAGCAAAAACGGCGATATCCTGTTCTTCTGCCTTGATGCCGGCATAGGTCAAGAAATCAAACATGGCTTTGGAGCCGCAAGGACGGCCCTTTAACCATTCATAGATCTCTTCGATCCTGGCTTTGGAGATATTTAGCGGCTTGTCAAATTCAACGGTAAGAGTGGGAGAGATCTTTATGGCATTCACCGGCTTGCCGGCAAGGTCTTTTAATATATTTCTTACAGCCAGGGGAATATCTATCTGGCGGATATCTTTGAGATAAGTCGGGGCTATGGAACCTGTGGCGGGTTTATTCCAGAGCACGCGCCAATCATACTCTACTGCCTGGGCAACCTGCTCCGGAAGGAAAACAGCCACAATGATAAAAGCCACCACGCGAATCCAGGTTTTGAAGCTAGACTTAAACTCTGGCTTCTTTTCTTGTGTTTCTTCCGGTAATCTCGCTGTGTAGGCGGTATTCATTTTATTTACCTTTTCCCATATCGGGAATTAATGAAATAAAACTTCCCCTTACCCCAGAAACTTTTGTCATCTTTGTGGCTGATTTGATCATTTTTATTAAAGTTTTATAAACTCTTTAATAAGAACTTAAATAAAAACCGGATTGTCAATTTTCTATCCGTTGCTTTTAGGCAACCCGGCTGTCTTGGAAACTTTTTTCTTTTAAGACCCGCGGCTTTGCGCCCCCTGATCGCTCAAGGTTTGCTCTTTTCTAGTACATCCCAAGTATAACATTCTCTATATATATGTCAAGACAAAATCTTACTCAAATTGGTAGCGCTTTCTTATCGCTGCTTTGCTATGGAATGTTTTCTAATTCCATCTCAATTTTAAGCTATTTATCACTTGATTTTGGCTACTGATTTAGTGATATTCTGGACAGGCTGTAAAAGATGGAAAAGAATAATTAATCTAGATTGCACAAACTACACAAAACATTAGATTGGACAATTTAAATTAAAAAAATATGCTCTAATTGTCAGAGTGGACATTACAAAAAACTAAATTATTCAGTTTGGACATTTATAAAGTTATTATTTTGATTAAACTTGATTAGAAAACTGCATGTTTATTGTTGAAGGAACCAGAGGATTAACATTATTATTCCCATTAACCACAGGATTCTGTTGGTAGCTGAAATTCTGTGAATTCTCATACAGTTTCTGGAGGATATTTTCTTTTAACTGCACTGCTGCTTTTTGCCATTCAGGGTTAATCTTGTTCTGGGTCTTAGGATTAGCCCATTTCATCTCTTCTTCAATAATATCTATACCTCTTATCAGGTTACGAGCTGCATTGCCATAGGTCTTACCATCATTATACCAGGCGTCCAGGGAGAATGACTGAATCATGTTCTTGAATTCGGCGTAGTTGCGTGGTTTGCTGCCGTAGCTACGCATTGCTTCCATACCCCAAGAAACTAACTCGGTATTACTAAGAAGGTAGTTGGTAATATAGCTCACATTGTTGGCTGCTTCCTCTGAAGAAACAGCCCGTTTCGGCGAATTCTCCCAGCTCTTCACTAACTCTTTCCTATAGCGTTCAAGGTTATTGGACATATTGACAGCAGGATTCTTGTCCTGTTTGCCCACCAGGCTGGCCTGGACCACATTATTGAACGCCCATGTATTGTCTTCGTATTTTGAGCCGAAATCCCCGATTATCTGCATGGCTTCATCATTTTTAGGCCATTCCGGGTTCTTACCCTGGCTCTGTTCTTTATAGTAATTACGGGCAAGCTGGATAGCCTCCGGGCTCCTGCCTTTGGTTACCTGCCCAAATAAGTAATCTCCATGCTCAAGATGCATTACTTCATGGCCGATGACCTGCATTATTTCATTCTGCGTCATGCCTTCCCTAAGCAACTCCTTATTTAATCTCACCTCTCTGGTGCCGGAAGGGCTATTGATCCCGCCGTCATAATAAGTTATTGCCGCTGTTTTTTTATCAAGGTCTGCGACCTTAACAACAAATTTGTCATTGGAATTACCGTTATCTATGCCCGGAGAACGGCTGATCACATCTTCCGTATCCTTACCGTAGAAATGCTGCCTTATTTCAAGGGGTGTCACAACTACTTCATTAGCCCCTTTGGAAAGAAGCGCTGCTTTCTTGGAAAAAGAATCCCCAGGATTACGGTTGACCACTTCTTCCTGGTTAATATTGATCTCCGGGCCCAAAACAATATTCTTGCTCATTAATGGTGCGGCGATCATCTCGCTCTGGTTATCTAGCGCTTTTATCTTCTCAATAGACAAGGCAACCGGTATAGCTATAGCTTCCACTGAGCGCTTTTCCAAAACTTCGTTTTCAAATTTATTAATATCGGTTTTCTCGTTCATAAATAAAGGGGTGGTTTCCTTATTTAAAAGTATCGTCGGGATTTTTCCAGGGGCGTTATCCAAGACAGGAAGGGCTTCTTTATTATCTATACCCTTTAGCGGCTCAACGCCAAACTTCTGCTCAAGCGCTTCCTGGTCCTTAAACGGCACGCCGGTATCCCTGGCTGTCTTAAGCAGGCCTTTTTCAATGGCATAGCGGTCTTTAGCCGGGGTTGTTTTTTCCGGCTTCACCGCATTAACCGTATTTTCTACGGTTAAGGATGGCCCGTCTTTCAAGAACGACAAAGGATCATCTTCCTTATTCAAAAGCATGCTCTGGTTGATATTGGCAGCGTCATCTAAAACAGGCACGCTCTCTTTTAAAACAACCTCTTTAGGCGGCTCAACGCCAAACTTCTGCTCAAGGGCTTCCTGGTCCTTAAACAGCACGCCGGTATCCCTGGCTGTCTTAAGCAGGCCTTTTTCAATGGCATAGCGGTCTGTGGCAGCGGAGGTTGTGTTGGTCGAACCTTTAGCAGATTCATCCGCCTTATTTTGATATCCGGAGTTACCAGTTACCGAAGAGGTTTGCACAGCATCCGTCTGGAAATCGGATTTTAAGAATACTGCATCTGTTCCAATATTAGTTGAATTCGTTAAAGGCGTTTTTACAACAGGGAGTTTATTGTTATCCAATGTGCTTGTTTTATCGGTCTTAATTACTCCGGAAGAGATCGGTATTGTTTTTTGGCTACCATTATCTATTGCAATAGAAGAACCGCTATTATTATTGATAAACGATAAAGGATCATCATTCTTATTCCAAAGCATACTCTGCGTATTGTTAGTAGCGGCCGGAGGAACAGGCTCCTCTTTGACTACAGCTTTAGGCGGCTCAACGCCAAACTTCTGCTCAAGGGCTTCCTGGTCCTTAAACAGCACGCCGGTATCCCTGGCTGTCTTAAGCAGGCCTTTTTCAATGGCATAGCGGTCTACGGAGGTTTCTGATGATACAGGGGCCTGCGTAGCGATAGTAGCTTTATTATCCACAGGAGCGGTTGATTCACCGCTTAAGAAGGATAGCGGATTATCTGCCGTGTTAAAAAGCATACTCTGCGTATTAGCGGTATTGGCCGCAGGAACGGTTTCTTCTTTAACCAGAGCCTTGGGAGGCTCAACGCCAAACTTCTGCTCCAGCGCTTCCTGGTTCTTAAACAGCACGCCGGTATCCCTGGCTGTCTTAAGCAGGCCTTTTTCAATGGCATAGCGGTCTACTACGGCGTTTTCTTGGGTTGTAGCAGGAGTTATCTCTTGCGTAGTTATAGTCTTATTCTCCACAGGAGCGGTTGATTCACCGCTTAAGAAGGATAGCGGATTATCTGCCGTGTTAAAAAGCATACTCTGCGTATTAGCGGTATTGGCCGCAGGAACGGTTTCTTCTTTAACCAGAGCCTTGGGAGGCTCAACGCCAAACTTCTGCTCCAGCGCTTCCTGGTCCTTAAACAGCACGCCGGTATCCCTGGCTGTCTTAAGCAGGCCTTTTTCAATGGCATAGCGGTCTACATCTGTAGCATTTTCTGTTATTTTCTGATTCTTCGGGATAATTTCTAATCCTGCAGGCTTTATGTCTCTTTCTTCTGATTTAGCAGTTATCACAATCTCTGGAAGCACTATACCCAGAGGCTCAACCTTTTTCATATCTGTCTTGGAGACAGTGGTATTACTATCCACTTTGGCTAAATCCTTCTTATTATCAACAACAGCGGGCTTTTCGCTAACTTCATTATAGACATTATAAAAAGCATGATAATAATTAGGGTCCTCATTGTTTCCTGAAACCAAAGTAAACTCTTTGCCGGTAATATCCTTAATGCTATGTAATTGAACTGCTTCCAGGAGTTTTGCCTGCAATATGTTCCCAGACCTCTTCTCCCGGTCAACTTTCTCGGCAATCTCTTTGCCTATTTTATCAGCGTCTTAACTATAATCTTTTACCTGGGCAGAATTTAAAGAACCATCTATA
>JBAZNG010000058.1:0-7074 GCA_041649385.1 Candidatus Omnitrophota bacterium
CCTGACTAAATCTTTTAATTGCCTGCCGGTTTTAGTCAAACCGAGCAAGCCGATTTTATCCCTTATGCGTAACCCTAATATACCCAGTTCAGATGTGTTTGATTTATTGATTTCATTTAAGCCTTCTGCCCAGGCCCTAAGGTTATTCAGCCTTTCAACCCTGTTTTCCAGCCATCTGGCCTGCGATTCCTTGGAATCAATCCTCGTGCCGATGTATTCAGCAGTTGTTACCGCCTGCTTCAGTAATCTTTCCTGTAATTGCGGGGTCAAAGTTGCAGACCTGTTAGACCAGAATGTTTCCTTGGCCCCTAATAAAGGCTGTAAAACAGAATTGGGAACAAAACTGGTATTCTTGCTCAATAAATCTTTGCCTGCCTGATAAACTTGTTTGTTGAACTGCTGGTCAAAAGCTAACCTTTCCTCAATGATATAGCGGGGATTGACATAGAAAGGATTATTGCCATTTTTGTCTTTTAACTCAAATATGCCCCTATTGGTTATCACATTAGCTATAGCGGTAGCTTCATCAACACCGGCAGCCCCGGCAACCGCGCCTAAGTTGGCGGCGATCGTCCTTTCTGCGGCTTCCTTTTTTACCTTATCTTTATCTTTTGAAGTCCCGGAAGCTTCAATCTGTAAGCTATAAAGCAAAGCCTGTTTTTCTTCTGCGTTGGCTGCAGCGTCTAATTTCGCCTGCTGGTTAGCCATCTCTGAGCGCACAGAGAAGAAATGCTTCCAGGCCTTTTCATTGTCTTTTGCGGATACAGTAAACGCCCTTTCGTAACCGAACTTTGTCCCGTCATTCTCATTGACAATAATCTCTGTTCCGGAAGCAAATGTGGAAGCCAATGTCTTCAAGGCTTCAGGATTTGACTTAAGGGTGTTAAAATCCATGCCTTTTAAGGTTTCCGCGGCTTTGACCTGTTCTTCAGTGACATCGGATTTAAAGTTAAACCCGGCGATCCTTCCGCCGCCCATGCCCATGCTCTGCCAGAAATCAGCGTGCGCACCGGCGCGTAAACTGACTGAAGGAGAGAGGATCTCCTGCAATACTTCGCTGATCTGCGGGCCCAGGGCAGTGCCGAACATCAGGTTAAAAGGAATAAACCTTAAGAAACCTGTCTCAATGACCTGCTCCACGATCGTTTCTTCAACCGTGCCCTGCAGGACCATATTGCTCAACCTATTAAAACCAGATGCCATGAATTTCTCGGCAAAATTAGCATTACCGGAAGACAGCTTCTTTTCTAACGCCTTGCCCATACCTAAACCATATACTTCACCGATACCATGGCCGATCGCTCGGAATTTCCTGCCAAAGTTAGCTGCTTTAATATTAGAGAATAATGGTTCGGCCAGAGGGCTTGCTACTGCCAATATTGCGGAGAAAGCAACATTGGTTTTATCCACTGCTTCCCAAAGCTGGCCTAAGTCCATATTTCCGACGGCAGAGGCTTTCTTATCCCCGCTCCAAAGCCACTCTACGTTGCTCTTGCCTGTTTTCGGATCAACACCGAATAAGCCGGATAAATACGCTCTCTGCGCGTATTGAGTAGCCAAGCCAAACTTCCCTGATAAGCTGCTGGCTGAATCCCAGCTGGCTAAATCATTATATTTTGTCTCGCTTCCCGGCTGCCAGAAAGCGCCGATAGTAGAGCCAAGCAAGCTGCGCTCAAAATTTGTAGAAGCTATCGGTATCATATACTTCTGCGCCAATAAAGAAGTAGATTCAACTACGCCCTGCAAAGGAGCGATAACAAAAAGCAGGTTAAGCCCAGTGCCTTTTAAAGCAAAATCCCAGATAAAGCCCCTGGTAGCTGCTGCAGCCACACCGGAGAAATTGGGTTTCTTCAAGCCCGGGCGATCATACTGATGCCGCCTAAACCAATGAGAGATACGCCGGCTATCTGTAATACCTTGCCAACGGATTTATTCTTCAGGCTGTCGGCATTACCCAAAGTAAGTATTCCCGCGCCTGTGCCCATAATCCCTAAACCGGAAAGCACAGGATGGTTTTTGCCAAACTCAAATGTTGTGGCTAAAGAATACTTGGGATTGCCCTTGCCGTACCAATACTCCAACGCTCCATTCACCAAACCTTTTCCTGCGCCCAGGGATTGTTTAGGGCCCTTGTAATAAGATTCCCTGGCAATCTTGCCTACTTTGAATACGCTTAACAATAACGCGCCTTGCATTACCGCGCCAAGCCAATCATTGACCATGTATACTTTATCTTTACCCTGGGCATCTTTATAAGTTGCTTCCTTATATAAATATTTACCTTTATTATCCCCTGCGTTAGACACCAGCCTGCCTTCATTGGTTATAAGCACATCCTCCCTGCCCGGGTATTTTAATAAGCCGGTCTTGCTGTCCTTGTCCACCAGCTTGGCCATATCGCCGTCATAAACCTGGATCTCCCTGACTGGATGTTCGGAGAATAATGAAGGACGAGATAATTGAGCCAGATCGTAAACATTCCCGCCATCAAGCCATAATTCCACGCCAGCTATGCCGGGTTCAACCGCGGCTTTACGTACTCCATAAACTAACGCGCTTGCGCCGACTACTTCAGCGGCTAAAGGCACAACAGTAGTGGCTTTACGTAACCCAAGGCCAGCAAGAGCTCCTATGGATAAATAAGCCGCTGCGTCCGTGAAATTATGTATATCGCCTTTGGACGCGCCATAAATTGCAAATGCTAAACCGCCGCCAGCTGAATAAACAGAATTATAGAGGAGTTTATTCACTCCTTCAGCTTTAACGCCCATTGCCTTATCCAGGAAAGAGCCTGGCTTGATTGCTTCTACTTTGGCCTTCCATCCATTAGCTATTCTCATAAGGCCAATACCGACTAAAACCAGACCAATATTGGCCATATAATTACCGAGAACCTGTAAGGATTCATTATTCTTTAAAGATCCTAACTCTGTTCCGGCAGCGATTAAACTTGCGCCTGGAAGCGCTAATGTGGTAAACGGATGCTTGGCGAAGAATTGAACACCCTTATTCTGTCCCATTGCTTTAACCACGGCGGAATTAGAAACCTTGCCGGATAGCGCTCCCAAAGAATTAAACAACGTTGCCGCGGCAACAGAAGAACGCGCGAAACTGTCCATTGAATATGAAATATTGTAAACCTGCTTGCTGAAATCTGAAGTATCTTTGGAATTGATCACAGGCAACAGTAAACCTATACCTGTATTAAACTTCATCAGGGATGCGGCGGAACTATGTGATTTAGCGGCGAAATAACCGAATTTCTGCACAGGAGCAAGCCTTGCGTAGACCTTGCTTGCCCCTTCAGAGAATTTCGCTACCTGGATCATATTCTTATTGAACTGCCGTGAGACAATTACTTCCGGCGCATTCGTGGCCCCCCGGATATTACCGGCTAAATTCCTGAAACCTTTGGTCGTGCCATACAAGCTGCCGAATAACCTGCCGTATTGAGCAGAGTTAGCGTCCGGAGCTACGTTACCGTCTTTCTTTAACAGGTCTTTCATGATGTCGGCAAAACGCAAGGTATCTTCCACTGCCTGCACAGGATGGCTTAACGCGGCTACACTGTAACTACCGCTTAAGGCCTGGGTATAGCTATCTACAAATGCCTGCGTGCCGGACAAAGCAAAAGAGATAATGCCTGTTGAACCAAGCTTGTCGTCTAATAATGAAACCGCGCTATCAAATTTATTCCTCTCTGCGTACTGCCTTCCGGCTATCTTATCGCTTATGCCTTTATCAATATAATCCGTCACAGAGGTAACTATATTCCTTCCGGGATTTATCCAGGGGCTTAATAAGGCGCTGCCGCCGCCTAATGCGTCATGCAAGGCAACAGGAGAGCTGATCTCTGTGGTAGCTACGGCAGTAGAGCCTGCTAAAAACTGTAAAGGATTATTTACGCCGGAATATTTCCCGAAATTCTTCAGGCCTGTTGCAGTAACATTCCTGCCAAAATCTATCGCTTTGCCGGAAGCGGCAACAAATTTATTCTTGGCGATCTTGTTAGCTAATTCAGCTGCCTTAACAGCAACATTTTCCATCTTCAAAGAACCGGTTTCCGCAAGACTGATGCCTTTTTGCACTATTGTGGTTTCTTTGACTTTCTGCCCCATATAGCTGATCTTGCTAGCCATCTTCTGATATAAAGAACCATGCGTTATCTTATTTCCTAAATAAGAATATACTTTAGGAACAGCCCTGCCTATGCCTTTACCTATTTCCCATACGCCCTGGAAAGCTCCGGTAAAAGCATAAGTAGAACCAATGTTAAATAAGCTGTCGCCAAAACCCATAGCTCTACCTGAAGGAGCGGTAAGCACATGGCCGGTAGCAAGATTGAAATTGATCCAGTTCGGAGAAGTCCTTAAAGTAGCTGCAAGAGTACGCTGTGCCGCGGCGACAAATGCGTTTGAACCGTTTACAACCACCCTGGAAGCAATATTGCTGGTAAGAGAGCTTATGCCGCTTCCGGTAACAAAGCTTAACCCTATCAACATATCATCCCCGCCGCGCAGGGCCTTACCGGTAAACTGGGTTGATACGAAGTTAGCTACGCCATCGGTTAAAATAGCCGCAGCGTAAGTGCTCCTGGTGATCCCGGGCACGCCGATCTTTTTACTGATGAACAACTCCGCGCCTATATATATGCCTTTGCCAATATAACCAACTACATTCAACGCCACATTTTTGCTTTCAATAAACTTTGAACAATTACCAATGAAACTTTCATCGGTAAACATTCCTGTGCTGCCGTCTTTGGAAACCTGGAAATAATGCGCATCGCCGTATTGGGCGCCGTTTACAGTGTATCCGGAGCTCTCTAAGCGTTTCTGTTGCCTTGTGGCAAACGCCTGTTTGTCAAAAGCTTCTTCTACGTAACCGCCTAAAGAATTAGCCCAGTAGCTGCCTGCTAACTCCCACCCTCTATTAGCATATTTTTCAGAGCCGAATAACTTGCTGCCGCCTGTATACACAACAGCGAATCCCGCGGCAACAAGGTTAAACGCCCCGGAAAAAGCGTCGCTGACCGGTTCAAAAACATACCCCAGCCAATTAGAGAAGCCACTCAATGTTCCGTCATAAGTGCTTTTGTCACCGAGCCTGGCCAAATAATTCGTGCGTGTTTTGAATGTTTGCTCCACACCGGGCTTAATGGAATTCCAATAACTGATTGCTCCGGAAAACTCGCCTTTTTCAATAAGCCCCTGGATCTTGGTAAGGCTGTCTTTATCCATATACTGCTGAAAGTATTCTACCTGGCTGATTAAGCCTTGCAGCGATTTCTCCATATGCCCGGCATACTCTTTATACGCTTCCTGCAAATTATCATTGCCTTCATTAGCCAGGCGTATTTTTTCAAAGATCGCCATTTTCAGTTGTCCTGAAAGAGGCGAATTCTTAACCTCATTGATAAGGTCAGTTTTTACGTTCTGCTCCGCGTTCTTGAAAATACCATTAAATTTATCTGCATTTTTGATTATCACGTTGCCAGTTTTCTGGTCTATATCGGCTATTTCTTTTCTAAAACGGTCCTCTCTGTGGTTTTTAGCTAAGTCAAATGCGGCTTTATTAAAACCAGGTTTGCCTTGGGCTTCGCGCAAAGCGATATTTTCCTGGGCGAGCATTGCCTGGCCAAAATTAATCTTGGCGTTTCTTTCCTGGATGATCTTATTGAACTCCTCAAAGTTGGCGTTCTTGATCTTGACCGCTTCAATCATGTCTTTAGTATCGCCGCCTTCAAGATAGGCCTTCATGCTTTCATCCACAAGCTTCTTCTTTAAAGCCACTGTTTCATCAGTTACATATTTATTCCACAGTTTGACCGCTTCATCAGGCTTTTGATTCTTGATCGCCGCGGCTATCTTATCCTTTATCTCCTTCGGAGCGTTGGAATTCTGGACATCATTCTGGAACTTCTTTACTTCCCCGTCCATAATGCGCTGGGCAGTCCTGTAACCTAAAAATTCTTTACGCTGCAACCCGTCATACAACACGCCTTCGGCAAGCCTGCCTTCTTTATCAAAAGCAAACTTTGAGGATTTGCCTAACACCAGAGCGTGGTTGCCGATCTTTTCCTGCTTATCATTCAATATATGGATATAAGGAAGCTTTCCTTTATAATCGGATGTGCCGGAATAGTTCCTTAAATCCGGTGAAACCGAACCGCTGAAAGCCGCGGAGAACTGGTCTAAATAGAATGAAGCCTGGCCTTTCCAGTTGCCGTCTTTGGTGATTTTAATATCATTAACCGCTTTGCGGATGGTATTTGCTCCTTGCGTTTCATTATCAGTTTTATTTGAACCGCCTGCCACAAAGAAACTATATAAACCTTTTTCCGCGGTAACACTAAGCTTGCCGTTAGCGCCCGGTTCAAAAGCTTTGATCTCATAACCTTTTGCAGGATCAGCAGCGGTCCAGATCTTCTGGCCGACTAAGTTCTTCATACTCTGGGCAGTCAGCATGCCCTCTTCATTCCAGCGGATCGCTTTATTAATATCAAGGATAGCTTCCTTCTGCGCCGCGTCGCGGAATATGGAAGTATAACGCTGGTTTTCTACAACACCCCAGAACCCGCCAAATTTTGTGCCGGCGGAGAGATTCCCTTTATTGTCAAAAATAGCCTGTTTCTGGCCTTTAATGGTCAGGCCGCCGAACGCCACAGGGTCATTTCCGTTGACCTGCACATATAAAGGTAGGTCGCCTGTCAGCTTGTTATCAAACTTGATGTTCGTATTCGCGAAATTACCGGAAAGGTTAGTCGCGGTTGACCTTAGATCGCTGATCGTAAAATTAACTCTCTGCTTATCGGCATAATGTTTGCCATCTGCGGCTTCTATGCCTATGTCCAACAGGGCTAACTTGGAAACAGCGGCTTTATCATCATTCTTATGCTGCCAGTTATACTCTTCAAGTTTGCCTGCGCCGGGAAGCTGGGATAAAATGAGCGGCTGTTTCTCCACAATCTCAATAACCGGCTTGCCGTTGTCCTTGTGGATATTGATTTTTACGTCATTGTTGCCGATAATCGCCTTGCCAACGCTAAATGTATTAAAATTCTCGCCGCCGTTA
>JBAZNG010000059.1:0-6901 GCA_041649385.1 Candidatus Omnitrophota bacterium
AACTGGATCAGGATAAGCCGCGATGCTTTTGATAAAGGTTTCCGCCTCAGGCACTTGGGCGTGATCCTGCATGCTATGTTGCATCAGGAGTACAGTAATATCGTGGATAAGGTGCAGGTCAGGCTCTATACCCGGCAGGAAGATGTAGAGCGGCTTATTTTGGAAGCCAAAAAAGTATTCCATGAACGCGATATGCGCATAGCCGGGATGACCGATGAAAGCGTGGATACGTTTTTTTCATGCCTGCTTTGTCAGTCATTTGCCCCTAACCACGTATGCATAGTTACTCCGGAGCGATTAGGGTTGTGCGGAGCGTATTCCTGGCTTGACGCCAAAGCTTCTTTTGAGATCACGCCTACGGGCCCCAACCAGCCGGTGCTTAAAGGGGAGGCCAAAGACCAGCGCCTGGGAGAGTGGGAGAATGTTAATGCTTTTGTTAACCAGAAATCCAACAAGACGATTGACCGGGTGAGCATGTATTCAGTGATGGACGCGCCGCAATCTTCCTGCGGATGTTTTGAGTGTATTGTGGCGATCATCCCGGAAGCCAACGGCGTGATGGTCGTAAACCGCGATTACCCCGGGATGACCCCCAGCGGCATGAACTTTACCACGCTTGCCGGTTCCGTCGGCGGCGGTGTGCAGGCGCCGGGTTTCTTAGGCATAGGCAAGCTTTATCTGTTAAGCAAGAAATTCATTTCTGCTGAAGGCGGGCTTAAGCGCTTGGTCTGGATGCCGCTTGAGTTAAAACAGGCGCTTGGAGACAGATTACGCGCCCGCGCCGAGGAGATTGGCGAGCCGGGCCTGGTGGAAAAGATAGCTGATGAAACAGTGGCGACTACCTCTGAAGAGCTGGCCGCTTTCCTGGAAAAATGCGGGCATCCGGCTTTAAAGATGGAGCCGATGATCTAACTTTTTTCTTGACGCAAGCCCATAAAATATATATAATTAAGCAAAGAAAAAATGAAAGTTAAATCCTACCCGAAGCTTCTAATAGGCGCAACAATAATCATATTAGCCAGTTGTTTTTCTGTTCCTGCGTCTGCGGCTGATAAGAAAGCTGCTTCCGCTTCAGAAAATAACATGACTGAATTGCAGAAACAGGCCAGGAGTTACCGCACGGAAGGCCTGGAAGCCCAGCGCACCAATGATTATGACGCGGCCTTGAATTTGTACCAGAAAGCTGTTGCCCTGGACCCTAACTACGCCGTTCCTTATAATGACATGGGTATCATCTATGAAAGCAAGGGCGATAACGACCGGGCGATGGACAGTTATTTCCGGGCGATAAAAGTTGACCCATTCTATGAAAGCGCGTATACGAACCTGGCTATTTTATATGAAAGCAGGCGCGACCTGGTAAACGCTGCCGCTTGCTGGCAGAAACGCTCGGAACTTGGTTCGCTTGATGACCCCTGGACGCAGAAAGCGATCGCGCGCTTAAGGGATATCAAATTGAGCATGTCCGATGGCTCTCTTCAGGACACCAACGAGCAGAATGTCCTGGACCTGATCAAAGACATGGCGGTATATAAGGAGGAACTGGGCAAGGATGATAAGGCGCTTTCCAGGGACCATTTTACGAAAGCCAAGCGCAGTTTCAAGGAAGGCGACCTGGCCACAGCGATGAAAGAAGCGATAGACGCGCAGTATTTTGACCCGGATAACAAGGAAATCGAGAAGTTCATTGAAAAGACCCAAACTAGGGCGCTGTCTCTTTAGTTTACCACAAAACCTCTCCACACATTGAATTCCATATATAGCATTAATGCCTAACGGAAAGTTATACTTAATTGATGCCACTGCCTTTTGTTACAGGGCATTCTATGCCTTAAAGTCATTGAGCACATCCAGCGGCGAGCCGACGAACGCGGTCTACGGTTTCCTGAATATGTTCAACAAGGTGGTCAAAGACCATAAGCCTGATTATATCGCCGCCTGTTTTGATGTTTCCCGCGATACGTTCCGCTCAAAGAAATTCGCCGAGTATAAAGTGCAGAGGCCGCCTATGCCTGATGGTTTAGGCAGCCAGATGGCGGTGATCAAGGAGATCCTGGGCGCTTATGGCGTGGCGGTGCTTGAAAAGCAAGGTTTTGAGGCCGACGATATCATCGCCTATTTTGCCCATAAAGCCGCAGAGAGCAAATTGCAGGTGGTTATTGTCAGCTCGGATAAAGATATGCTGCAGTTAGTGGGAAAGCATATCGGCGTGTTCAATCCTTATAAAGATGGCGGAGTTGTTTATGATGACGCCAAAGTCAAAGAGGAGTTTGGCGTTGAGCCTAATCAGATAGCTGACCTTATCGCGCTGATGGGCGACAGCGCCGATAATATCCCCGGAGTCAACGGGGTAGGCCCGAAAACAGCCGTAAAATTGATCTCTGAATTCGGGTCGCTTGATAAATTACTGCAGCATATAGATAAGGTGGCCCCGGAAAAAGTCAGGCAGTCAATAAGCGGGGATATCCAGAAGGTCAAGCTGAATAAAGAGCTGGTGCATCTGGGGGCTGACCTGGATATGGATTTTGACCCGGAACAATTACGCGCCGGCGATGCGGACACGGAAAAACTGGCCGTCCTGTTCAAGAGGCTGGAATTCAAGCGTTTTTTGAAATCACTTCCCGGGCAAAAACCGCCCTGCAGCCAGGATGTTAATTTGTGCGCCTGTTCCGGGCAGGAGATAATGCCTTTGCTGGCTAAAGAAGGAGAATTGGCTGTTTGCGGCGAAACAAAAGATTCCCTGGTGTTTGCTGCGGGAGGAAAATTCTGCAAGCTTACTGATAGCGCGGACCAACTTAAAGAACTGCTTGCGGACTCTAAAGTCAGGAAAGTCGGCCACGACTTAAAGAAACTGAAGGTTTCTTTAGCTAAAGAAAACCTGCTTCTGGATGGTTTATATTTTGATACGATGCTTGCAGCATACCTGCTTAATCCTTCTAAGCCCGGTTACCAGTTAGAAGACGTGTCTTTTGATTTCTTAGGCGGCCAGTTTTTAGGAGCCGGCCAGGTCAATCCTGCGGCCTGCGCCGAAGCTGTGCTTAAATTAAAACCGTTACTGGAGGGGCAGCTTAAAGAAAAAGGCGTCTATGAACTTTTTCGCACGCTGGAGATGCCTTTAGCCGGCGTGCTTGCTTCCATGGAAGAGGCGGGGATCAAGATAGACCTTAAGCTGCTTGCCAAGCTTTCCAAGGATATCAGCGCCAGGTTGGTCAAGTTGATCGCGCAGATCTATGAAGTAAGCGGCACAGAGTTTAACATTAATTCCCCTAAGCAATTAGGCGAGGTGCTTTTTGGCAAATTAAAACTTCCGGTGATCAAAAGGACAAAGACCGGGCCTTCAACGAATGAGGATGTCCTGCGGCAGCTTAGCCAGAAGCACAAGCTTCCGGAGTTGCTTTTGGAGTACCGGCAGCTGACCAAACTAAAATCTACTTACATTGACGCGCTGCCTCTTTTAGTTGATGAGCATAGTGGCAGGGTGCATACGTCTTTTAACCAGACAGGCACGGAGACCGGCAGGTTAAGTTCGAGCAACCCGAACCTGCAGAATATCCCCATTAAGACGGATATCGGAAAGCATATCCGGCGGGCGATCGTCGCTTCTGATAAAAAACATTGCCTGGTTTCCTGCGATTATTCACAGATCGAATTAAGGATCCTGGCGCATCTTTCCGCGGATGAAACATTGATCGAGGCGTTCCATAAGGGAGAGGATATCCACCGGGCAACAGCGGCTTTGATCTACGAGACGCCTGAAGAGCGCGTAGAGGATAAGATGCGCGAGATCGCCAAGAGGGTGAATTTCGGCATTCTTTATGGCCAGACAGCTTTTGGCCTGGGCAAAGACCTTGCCATTTCCGTTAACCAGGCGCAGGATTTTATTGACGCGTATTTTTTGCGTTACCCGAAGGTGAGGGCCTATGTTGACCAGCAGGTAAAAAACGCTGAAGATAACGGTTTTGTGACTACGCTTTTAGGCAGGAGAAGGTATATCCCGGAGATCAGAAGCAAGAACCAAAGCTTGCGGCTTTTTGCGCAGCGGCAGGCTGTGAACACGCCTATCCAGGGCAGCGCTTCCGATTTGATCAAGCTGGCGATGGTCAAGATCGCCGGGCAGCTTAAAGACAATGGCTTGAAAGCGCGCATGATTTTGCAGATCCACGATGAACTTGTTTTTGAATTGCCTAATACGGAATTGGATGCATTGGTGAAAATAGCTAAAGAGTGCATGGAGCATGTTTTAGAGTTGAAAGTACCGGTAAGGGTGGACATTAAAAAAGGGGACAACTGGTTGGAAATGGAGCCGATACTATGAAAATACTTATTGCTGCATCAGAGGTTGTGGGGTTTGCTAAAACCGGCGGTTTAGCGGATGTCGCCGGAGCATTGCCATTAGCTTTAGAAGACCTGGGCCATGAAGTAGTTATTGTCATGCCTAAGTATAAGTGCGTGCAGGAGGCGAAGATCAGGATGTTCAAGTCCGGGCAATCTTCGGCTTACGCGCTGATCGGCAAGAATATCCGGGTATATTTCATTGAGAACAACGCGTTTTTTAACAGGCCCGGGCTTTACGGCGATAAAACAAAAGATTATGCGGATAACTTGGAGAGGTTTTCTTTTTACTGCCGCAAGAGCCTTGACCTGTTGAAAGAGATAGATTTTAAAGCGGATATCATCCACGCGCACGACTGGCAGGCGAGCCTGATTTCGGTTTATTTGAAGAATATCTATAAGCAGGACCCTTTCTATAGCCGGATGCGCACTGTGCTGACGATCCATAATTTAGGTTATCAGGGATTGTTTGCGCAGGATGAGTTTGAAAAGCTCGGGCTTGACCGGGAACTCTTCAATCCGCAGGGGCTTGAATTTTACGGAAGGATAAACCTGCTTAAAGGCGGGATAGTCTACGCGGATATCGTAAATACCGTAAGCCCTACCTACGCAAAAGAGATCCTGGGCGAGGAACTTGGGTTTGGCCTTGAGGGTGTGCTGAATGAAAAGAAAGATAAACTTTTTGGCGTCTTAAACGGCCTGGATTACTCCATCTGGGACCCGGATACGGATAAATTCATCTCCAGGAATTTTTCTTTGAAAAACATCGCGGATAAATCCGTGAACAAGGAAGAGCTTCAGAAAATATGCAAACTGCCTGTAAAAAATGATATTCCTGTTTTGGGAATGGTTTCGCGTTTAGCTGAACACAAAGGTTTTGATATTTTTGCACAAGGGTTAGATGAGATCTGCTCAATGGATATACAGCTGGTGATCTTGGGTACAGGCGACCCGCAGTATCACAGGTTATTGGAGAAGGCTGCCGCAAAATACCCGAAGGTACTTTCTGTCGCGCTGGGTTTTGATGACCCCCTGGCGCATAAGATCTACGCCGGCAGCGATATTTTCCTTATGCCTTCGCGTTATGAGCCATGCGGGCTTGGCCAGTTGATCGCCTTAAGATACGCGACGATACCGTTAGTCTTTAAAACCGGAGGCCTGGCTGATACGATCACCGCCAATAACGGTTTTGTGTTTACCGATTACAGTAAAAAAGCGCTGGTCGCCACGATCAAGAAAGCGGTGGCGGCTTTTAGCGTACGCAGAAAGTGGGCGGGGCTTATGCAGAAAGCGATACTCTGTAATTTTTCCTGGGAAGTATCCGCCAAGAAATACAGCCAGTTATATGAGAAAGCAAGGGAAAGTTAAATTCGTTTTAGGCGTAACGGGCAGTTTTGCCAGCGGCAAGAGCACGGTGGCTAAGTTGTTCTGCGCGAAGGACCGCCAGTTGATCGACGCCGATAAGATCGCGCATGCCTGCCTTGATTCCGATAAAGCGGTTAGAGATAAGGTGGTTGCGGCGTTCGGCCGGAAAATAACCGGTCCCGGCGGCCGCATCAGGCGCAGGGCGCTTGGAAAAATAGTTTTTAGCGATAAAGCGGCATTAGGGAAGCTGAACCGGATAATGCATCCGGTTTTAAAGCGTTTGATCTCCGGGCGGATAAAAGCGAGCAAAAAGAAGATCATCATCCTGGACGCGGCGCTGATCGTGGAAGCCGGCTTGAAGGGCTGGCTGGATAAGCTTGTTGTTGTAAAGGCTGGTAGAAACCAGCAGGCCTTACGCGGGGGAAAGAAGTTTTCTTTAAGCCAAAAAGACGCGCTGGCCAGGATCAAATCCCAGTCCTCAATACGCGAAAAGTCGCGTTTAGCGGATTTCATTATAGATAATAGCGGCACTCTTCAACAAACCAAGAAACAGGTGGCAGAAATAAGGAGGAAGTTGTGGAAAAGTTAGATATCAAGAACCTTAAAGAAATGAAAATCAGCGAGCTGAATAAAGTGGCCAAAGAGTTGAACGCCAACGGCGCAAGCGGCTTAAGAAAACAGGACCTTATTTTCAAGATCCTGCAGGCACAGGCGGAAAAAGAGGGGTTGATGTTCGGTGAGGGCGTCCTGGAGATTCTGCCCGAGGGTTTCGGTTTCTTAAGAAGCCCGAATTTTAATTACCTGCCTTGCCCGGACGATATCTATATATCGCCTTCACAGATACGCAAATTTGATCTGCGTACGGGAGACACGGTGAGCGGCCAGATCCGCCCGCCCAAGGAAGGGGAAAAGTATTTTGCTTTGCTTAAGGTGGAAGCGGTGAATTTTGAGAATCCGGATGATGTTAAGGAAAAAGTGTGTTTTGATAACCTTACGCCTATCTATCCCCGCCAGCCTTTTAACCTGGAAACCAAGCCGGATGAGATATCGATGAGGGTAATGAGTTTGCTTGCCCCTATCGGCAAGGGCCAGAGAGGATTGATCGTCGCGCAGCCTTACAGCGGCAAAACAGTTTTATTGCAGAAAATCGCTAACGCGATCACCGTGAATAATCCGGATGCTGTCTTAATTGTGCTTCTCATTG
>JBAZNG010000060.1:0-6841 GCA_041649385.1 Candidatus Omnitrophota bacterium
CTCGCCGGCGACTCTCAATGCATCGTCTTCAGAAAGGCATACCTTGGAACGCGGTACAGGTATCCCCAGTTTTTTCATTGTATCTTTGAATGTTTCCCGGTCCTCGCCGCGCTCAATGGCATCGGCCTTTACTCCAATGATCTTTACGTTGTGTTTATCCAGGACCCCTGCTTTGTGCAAAGCCGAAGCAAGATTCAACCCTGTTTGGCCGCCTAAATTCGGCAGAAGCGCGTCCGGTTTTTCTTTAATAATTATCTTAGTCAGGCTTTCAACAGTCAAAGGCTCGATATAAGTGTGGTCTGCCATCCCCGGATCAGTCATGATCGTTGCCGGGTTTGAGTTTACCAGGACTATTTCATAACCCTCCTCGCGCAGCGCTTTACAGGCCTGGGTCCCTGAATAATCAAACTCACAGGCCTGGCCGATGATTATGGGGCCGGACCCGATAATTAAAATCTTCTTAATGTCATTACGCCTTGGCATGGTAAAACCTCCTCTAGATGTGATTAAATTTTAAGCAGATACAGATAAAAAAAATAGGCAACCCTAAAATAATTAGAGTTGCCAAGGAGAACATTTTTGCGAAACCGTCTTTACCATCAATATTTCTTGAAGTATCTGATTGTATTATGGGATCCTGACCCTACGCCTAAATACGCAGCAATAGGAGTAATTATATATAGAATACCCCGCTATATCAAGAACATTCTGGATTTAATAATGATTTATTGCGCAGCGCTTGGCTAAAGAGAAAAAGGCCCTGGCCAGCATAACCAGCCAGGGCCGATTGCCGCTTTATTTTGCTTTTTTACGCACTGATCTATTTTTACAATTATCCCTGGCTGCCGGCTGCCGGTCATCGAATTCTTCACATTGCAAAATAGGAGGCTTTCTTGAAAAGATGCAACTTTTATCGTTTACACAACTCTGGCATAATCCTTTATTATCCATATATCACCTCCCCACTGCTACGCGTGTTTTCCTGTTATTAGAACCGGTTTCGCGCTTTAGGCTATCTTTACCATCAAGGATCGCTTCAGCCTCTTTTCGATAAGCATCCATGACATACGGGATACCTGAGATTTTGGCTGCTTCTTCAGTCAAAGACATGATATCGTTACGGGAAATCGTATTTAACCTGAAATTCCTGCTTCCCGCCATCAACTGTTGAAGCCCGACTTTAAGTTTCTGGGCAAAAGAATATACTCCTATCGCTCCCAGGGATATATCTTTTATATCTTTACCGTATTTCTCAGCTAACTCCTCATAACAGACAAAGATCTCTTTTTCTGTTTTTCCGTATTCCGACACGGTAACAGGAAGTTTGCCTTCTTTAAGCCACTTAGCGATGTTGTTGCCGACCATGCCGGGGATCATCAACGCCCTTCCCATGCACACCGCTTTGACATAAGGCGCGCCCATGGCGATTACCTTAAAAACATGGTCTTCAGTAGAAAACCCTCCGGCAATAGCTATATCCGGCACGCGCATACCTTTTTTGCTCAGCTTCTGGCAGAACTCATAGGTAAGCGCCTCAAGATAAAAAGTGGGGATCCCCCATTCCTCCATCATCCTCCAGGGGCTCATTCCCGTACCGCCGGGAGCTCCGTCTATGGTAAGCAGGTCAATATGCGCGATTGCCGAATATTTAATCGCCATAGCTAATTCACGCATAGAATAAGCGCCGGTCTTCAGTGTAATACGCTTAAAACCAAGGCCTCTTAATCGTTTGACTTCCGCTAAAAATCCTTCCTCTGAAACAAAACCTAAGCGGGAGTGCCGCTCAAACTCTTTGATCGCGCCATCTTTAAAAGCCTGCTGGATAGCACCTAAAGATGGATCAGGAGTAACAATATACCCGCGTTTCTGAAGCTCAAGCGCCCTCTCCAGGCTTTTTACTTTTATCTCGCCTCCAATGCACTTTGCTCCCTGGCCCCATTTTAATTCTATGGTTTCAAGGTTATGTTTCTTTCTGACATACTCCGCTACGCCAAGGCGCGTGTCTTCCACGTTCATCTGCACAAGGATCTCCCCATAACCTTCGTGGAATCTCTTATAGATCTCTATACGCCGGTCCATATCAGGAGAGCTTTTGATCTTGCCTTTACTATCCAGCTCAAGGCCGGGATCAATGCCGCAGACATTCTCACCGCACACCAAAGTGATGCCCGATATAGCTGCCCCTACGGCAAAATGTTCCCAATTCTTCCTGGCGATCTCCGTTGAACCTAAAGCGCCGGTAAAAACAGGCACCTTCATCTTTACTTTTGAATCCCAACCATAGCCGGTCTCGGTATTCACATCGGGAAACTTTGTATTATCCGGATTGCCATCTTTTTCACCAGACAAGCCCTTGGCGCCTAAAGCATAACCCTGGATATTAAGATGCGAATAATCTACCGGATAATCTTTATCGCCTCCGGCGGTAACTTCGCCAAAAGGCCCGGGATAAATCACCTCGCGGCTTCTAAAAGATGATTTAAAAACCTCGCAATTACCCTTGCATCCATCAACGCACCTGGAACAGATACCCGAACCCGGCACTACGTTCTTTGAACGATTGAATGTCCCGGTTGCATCATTTCCGTTTGGCCTTAACAAGTTCATTGCTCTGCCTCCTTTTTGGTTATGTTGAATTTTTTAATAGCGGCCTGGCCTTTTGATATCCGTTATCTTTCTCATCTCCGAGGCTAAAATGATCGCTTCAGTAACCTCACGCATGCTCTTACGGCTATCCATGCTGTATTTCTGTATTTTAAGATACGCTTCTTCCTCCGACAGGTTTGCCTCCTTCATCAGGATCCCTTTAGCGCGTTCGATCTTTTTGCGGACCTCCAACTCTTCCTGGATCACCTTGCTTTTTACTATAAGCTCGGCATTTTCAATGGCTATAGCCGCCTGGTTAGCCACAGAAGTCAGAATATCGACCTGCGTCCGGGTAAAATCGCGCGGCACAGAAGTGTAACAATTGATCACCCCGATCACCTTGTTTTTTACTCCCAGCGGGACGCAAATCAATGAGCACAAACCCTCTCTCTTGGCGATATCCTTATGTTTATATTCCTTCTCTTTAGTGACATCCTTGACCACAATAGGCCTGTTTTCCTTAGCCGCCTTGCCGGCGATACCTTCGCCGATCTTTAAAGGAGGCTTTTTATTGTATTCCTCGCTGATACTCTGCGTGGCGCGAATGACCAATTCGCCTTTCTTCTCGTCAATAAGCATCAACGAACAGATATTTGAATTCATCATCTCCGCGGTCACTGTAACGATCAAGCGAAGGATATCCTCCAAATAAATATCGGAATTTATCGCCTTGCTTATTTTGATCAAAGCGTTTAGCTGCTCTTCATAAGATGTCTTTTGCATAGAAATTCTCCCTATTTGCATATTTAATAGGCAGACTGGTAAAAAACAAAAAGGCGCCCTCCGTTGTGATTAAACGGAAAGACGCCTACGTCTTAAGATAAAAACGGCCTGTTTAGCAGCCTTTGCTAAAAAGGATATCCTTATCTTGGTTTTCTGACTGTGAAGGGGAAGTCTTAAAAATAAAAAAAGCGTTCCTTTTTAGTGAACGCTTCATTGTTCTTCCCTCTAAGCACAACAGCGTGCTTGGTTGATTAAATATACCTTATTAAGCCTAACTTGTCAATATTTGTTTTTCTTCAGTTAAAAAAGAGGCACTTTATATCAGATTAATTAAGTGGCACATTCAAAACAAGCCTCTGCCTCTGTAACAAGTTCGCAGATCAGGTCTTTAACGGAAACTATCTTTTTAATCCGATAGGCATTACTGCCGCACATGGCAAACCCCTTATCCATCTCTCCCCGGTAAGCACTCAACAGCGCTTTGGCAATACAGTAATTGACTTTTTTGGTTTCACAAGTATACAAACACTGATATTCGCAACCGAAAGATACATGCTCCCCTTCAGTGACTTTCTTTACAAATTCATTACGGATTACCCTTCCCGGCATCCCCACCGGGCTTTTGATAACTATAATATCCTCTTTTTTAGCTGCGATATAGGCCTCTTTATATTTGATAGAGACATCACATTCGTTTGTACAAACAAAACGCGTAGCCATCTGCACGCCACTTGCGCCTAAACGCATAACCCTGGCAATATCTTTACCATCAAAAATGCCTCCGGCGGCAATCACAGGAATACGCGATTTGCCATTCTCAAAAGCACGCGTAACTACTAAAACCTCAGACAAAATTTTATCCAGATTGAAATTATTTTCATCAGCGAGTTCAACCAAACTATAACCCAGGTGCCCACCGGCAAGCGGCCCTTCTACGATAATAGCATCGGGCAGGCGTTTATACCTCCTTGCCCAAGTATTACAAATAATCTGCGCTGCCCGCGCGGAAGAAACAATCGGAATAAGCTTGGTCTGATTATTCTTGATCAAAGCTGGCAAATGTAACGGTAGGCCAGCCCCGGAAATAATCACATCCACAGATTCCGCCTGGGCTGCCTCCACTAATTCATCATAATTAGTAAGTACGCACATGATATTTACGCCGAAAGGATTCTTCGTCATACTCTTGGTCTTTCGGATGATATTCGTTAGCTCCGCGCGCGAACGCATCTTGTAATCACGTTGTTCATTGCCACATTCCTCCCCCAACCCCACAGCGGCAATCACACCAAGCGCCCCTTCATTGGATACAGCCGAAGCCAATGAAGATGAAGACACGCGCACCCCCATTCCACCCTGAATGATCGGTAGTTCTATCCTTAAATTACCTATATCTAAATTCTTAAACTCTTTATTCATAAATGCCTCGCGTAATTTGCCCTAGATGTCTGGTAGTTTTTGGCTCTCAATTGCGTTACTATTTGAAAAAAGTATGCAAAATGCCCGCCTTAGGTGGCGAGGAGAAACTTTCTCGTTTAATATAATAAATTAACGCTGGAAAGCAAATTAAGCATTAATCTTGCTGCGCACGAAGTAACGCCAGGTTAGTTTGCATCCGGCGTGCCCAGAAATTAAAGGCATCCTGCACGTCGCCCCAGCGGGTGGGCTTGCCAAGCAATGATTTCGTACCTGCGCGCCGGTCAATCACGGCGGCAATGCGCTGGCTGGTAAGGCTATCCAACAACTCCCCTTCCACGCTTACAACTCCGACAGCGCTATGTGTCCCGACCACGAGCCGTTTGGCGTAACTGATCCCCAGCCCAATGGGTGTAACGGTAGATAACAAGTCCTTAACAGGGCTATCTGCCCGGGCTTCTGTTATAGCGCAACGAATCCTCATTACATCAGGGCCAGGCTCATTGACAATAGTATAATCTTTCTGAAGAGCATCACGCAGCGCAACATAAAGATAATCCACTAACAACTGCTGGTCTTGCCGGGACAATTTGCTCAAAGCAGAATTTTTATTATCTGCGGCCCAGAGCTGCACAGAATCAAGTATAACCTTCTGGTACTTATTTAAATCTACGTCAGGGTTCCGATATGTAAACTCCGCCTGCCCGGGCTTTCCGCGATGTAATTGCGAATAACTGCCTAAAAATCCCGACATCCTGACATCCGGCACCTGTTCGGTCGTCGCGCAAGCAGCGATAACCAGCGTAATAGCGCCTATACTAACTGTGCGTGCAATCCGTTTAATAAACATTTTCGTAACCTTTCTGCTGTGTAGTCAAACTTTATAAAATGGTGTCCCTCGCGAGCGAGCCGAGGTAAAACCTCTCTGAATTTAATAAGTTAATTATAGGCTCAATATCTTGCTATTTCAATAATATTCGGGGTTTAGAGAGGTTTATTTCTCGCCAAAATTTCCGTTTTGCACGGTCATTTTTGTACTAGAAATTGCATAACAATTTGAGAGATAAATGGATACCCAATGCGCGCCTCTTTTAGGTGGACATTGGGTTATTGGCATTTTCTCTTTTTAAGCCGCTTTTATTTTTGCAATGACATTAATCATAAACTTTTAAATTTATTCTCACCCACAAAACCATTAAGAAGTTTGTGAAGATTATCTTTGAATCGGTTATTGTTAATAAATTTATCAGCAATCGCGCTTGATTTTTTGGAGAGTTTTCTTCTTAAGGCGTGGTTTCTTATCAAAATATCGTATTTCTCGGAAAAATCCCCGGCATTTGCGTCAAAGAATAAGGCGGCGTCCTTGAATTTTCCAAAAACCGGAAGGCGGTTTAAAAGTAAAGCATTATTGCAGAGCGCGCTTTCGTGAGTGCTCAAAGAAAACGATTCGCTTAAAGAACTGTTAATATAGATATCGCTTAAATAATAATACTGGAATAATTCGTTTTTATCCAAATATTTCTTATAAAAAAATTGCCCGGGAAACCGCGAGCACAAGCGTAATAACCTTTTATACAGGTCTTGCTCCAGAGACCTGCCTACAAAAAACAGCTTAAGATGACGATGCTTCTTAAGAATAGCGGGCGCTTCTTTAAGCAAAATATGGGCTCCTTTTATCCTCTCGAGCCTGCCTATATAAAGTGAAACTATATCATCTTTTTTAATCTTATGGGCGAGCTTTATCTCTTCTATCTTGTTCCTATCCATCTCGAAAGACTCTATCGTATTTTCAATAACAACCACTTTATCAATAAAGGAGGGGAAATACCTGATAAAATTATCGTATTCATAGGCGGATGGGCAGATTATCCTGTCTGCAAATTCAATCATCCTCTCCTGGTTGTGCAAAAAGTGGTTTAAGGTCCTGAACCCGGAATCTTTCTCCCTGCGCAATATGCTGTGGAAATGATATATGATCTTGGGTTTTCTTCCTTTTTGCCTGGCAATTTTCTTAAGCTCTTTGGTCCAGTTAACAAAATGATGGATTATACAGCCA
>JBAZNG010000061.1:0-6827 GCA_041649385.1 Candidatus Omnitrophota bacterium
AGGAATAAATATGAAGGGCCGCATACCGACGGCAATGCATTATTTGATGTGTATCTACAGGGTTTACGGATTTAAAAATAAAATAGGTATCATAAGTGACCTGATAAAAGCCTTATTTTTATCAGGCAAAGGAGGGTCAAAATGACGGATTTGGTGATTCTGGTTCTAAGGGTTGCTCTGGGGGCGATGTTCGCCGCGCATGGTTTGCAAAAGACATTCGGCCTATTCGGCGGCCCTGGTATCGGTGGGTTCAGCCAAATGCTTTCCGGGATGGGGTTTCATTCCGCGTTACTTTGGGCTTATATCGCCGCCTATACAGAACTCCTGGCAGGCGCGTTTTTATGCCTGGGCCTATTTACGCGTGGGAGCGCTGCGTTATTATTGATCTTGATGATTGTGGCCATTTGGAAGGTCCATTTATCTAATGGGTTCTTCCTGGCGCAGGGAGGGTTTGAATATGCTTTTCTTATTTCCGTTGTCTGCGTAGCTTTGATCTTATTGGGGCCTGGCAGGTTCAGTATTTTGAAGTTCTTTAAGCAATAATTGACTTCCTGCTACCGGATTCGGTTGGTCTATTCTGGATGTTTAATTCATTGACCGCGCGTTTAGTTGTGTTATATTTATTCCCATGCATAAACTGATCAGGAATTTTTTTGTTTGTTTCTTATTGCTCCTGTTTTTGCCGCTGAAAGTAATTGCGCAAAGCCAGGATCCTGCGCGCCTATTGTTTTTCTATGCTCCCGGATGCCACAGGTGCATTGAGGTGAAAGAAACACTCATCCCTGCAATAGAAAAAGAGTTTTCCGGCGCCCTGCTTATTGAATACAAGGATATCTCCGTGATGGAGAATTATAAAATGTTGCTCGGCCTTGCCCAGGAGGCGGGAGTAAAGTTTGATTCTAAAATCCCGGTTTTATATTTTCGGGGGAGATTCCTGGGAGCGGAGCAGGTTTCTGAAAGCAACCTGCGCAATTTTGTCATAGCCGGGTTAGAACAAACCATTGTCATTAAGGCGCCAGCTTCGGTGGACCTTGGGGAGATCTTTAGCGGTTTTGTGCCGCTGGCGGTGATCATTGCCGGGTTAGAGGACGGGATCAATCCCTGCGCTTTTACTGTCCTGGTGTTTTTTATTTCTTTTCTGGTGGTCCAGGGTTACCGCAAAAAAGAGCTTATACTTATCGGTGCGTCATTCATCTTTGCGGTATTTTCTACTTATTTGCTCATCGGCCTGGGTATCTTTAATTTTTTCTACCGCCTAAAAGGCTTCTGGCTGGTTACCCGCGGCTTGAACATGGTTGTAGGCGCCTTAAGCCTTTTACTGGGTATTTTCGCTGTTTATGATTTTATCAGATTCAAGAGAACCGGCTCAACTGATGGGCTTATTCTTCAGCTGCCTTTGCCGGTAAAGCGCTCCATACAGTCAGTAGTAGGTTTTTTCCACCGTAAATCGCCTCAGGAGAAGCGGCCGGGAAGCAATATCGCGGTTTATAAACTTATCTTGAGCGCTTTCATAACAGGCTTTCTGGTTTCTTTGCTTGAGGCGGTCTGTACCGGCCAGGTGTATCTGCCGACGATAGCTTTTGTTTTAAAGTCAGGGTCTTTAAGATTAGAGGCTTTTGGTTATCTGCTCTTGTATAATATAATGTTCATCCTGCCGCTTTTGGCGATATTTGCCCTTGCTTTAATGGGCGTGACCAGCGGTGATTTCGCGCGTTTCCTGAAGAAACATTTGGGCGCGATCAAGCTGTTCATGGCGGCTTTATTTTTCGCCCTGGGCACATTCCTGCTCTGGAAAGGATAAAATGATAAAAAGATTATTATTTACGTTTCTGGTCTGCCTGCAATCTTCTGTTTGCTGGGGGTTAGCTTTTGATAGTGACCTTTGGGATTTTGGCCAGGTAAGGGAGGGCCAGGTTGCCCGGCATGTTTTTGTGCTCAAGAATGACTCGACGGAGGTTTTACATATCAAAAACGTCCTTCCTGCCTGCGGTTGTATTAAAGCCGAGATTGATAAAGAGTCGTTCGGCCCGGGGGAAGAGGCGAGGCTTGAGGTTTCTTTTGATTCCCGCGGCTATTCTGCGGACGTGCAGCAGTTTATTTTCCTGAATACGGACAATAAGGATAAACCGGTGTTTAAGTTTACGGTCAAGGCTTACGTAATTAAATAATTCAAGGGGGTATTAAAATGTGGTCTTTACAGTTAAGGATGTGGCTGCTTCTGACTTTACTTTTCGGCATTATCTATGCGCTGATCGTTGTTATCGGTAAAACCTTCCTGCATGTGGGTGGTTTTACATTTTATCTGGCGATATCGGCCGCAATGATGTTCATGCAATACATGCTTGGCCCTAAGCTTGTGGAGTGGAGCATGCATGTAAAATATATCAAGCGCCAGGATAACCCGCGTTTGTTCGGCCTGGTGGAAAGCCTGGCGAAACGCGCCAATATCCCCATGCCCAGGGTAGGCATTGCCCAGATTCAGATACCCAATGCTTTTGCTTTTGGCCGCTCGCTTAAAGACGGCCGGGTGTGCGTGACTAACGGTATCATCAACCTGCTTAACGAGGAAGAACTTTCGGCAGTGCTCGGCCATGAATTAAGCCACCTGAAGAACCGCGATGTTCTAACGATCACTTTGCTTTCTGTGATCCCCATGGTTATGTACAGGATAGCCTGGCAGTTCCTTTTTTTCGGCCGCCGGCGCGATGAAAGAGGGGCCAATACCATGCTTATCGGCCTGGCGGCGTTTGCTTTCTATTTTATTACGAATCTGCTCGTGCTTTATGCTTCGCGTATACGGGAGTATTTTGCTGACCGGGGTTCTCTGGCGCTGGGGAATAAACCGCAGGCTTTAGCTTCCAGTTTATATAAATTGGTTTATGGCTCTGCGCGCCTGAATAACGAGGCCTTGAAAGAAACAGAGGGTTTAAAGGCGTTTTTCGTCAATGACCCGTCGAGGGCAAAGAGGGAGTTCCGCGAGCTTGCCCAGCTGGATATGGATAAAAGCGGCACGATCAATTCCAGCGAATTGCAGCTTCTTAGAAGCAGCAATATCCGTTTAGGTTTTGGGGACAGGTTGATGGAGCTTTTAAGCACCCATCCGAATATGCTTAAACGTATCAAGAAGCTTTCTGAATACAGCAATTAGTTATCTATAGCTATCAGAGTTGCCCTGCTTTTATGGCCATTCCGCATAAAAGCAGGGTTTTTATTTGCATGGGCTTTGTGCTGTTTATATTGAATTATCCGGAGTTTTTCAGGCAAAAAGTGACGAAAGCACAGTTGACATAACCCTAATTATGCTATATAATTGCTAAATTATGGAGCTAAACGAAATAATACAACAAAGAGTAGCAAAAAGGCAGGCCCTTGAGGCGCTTGGAACAAGCGCTGCAGAGCGTGTTTTTGAGGGCAGGGTGGAGATCTCTTCTATCTTAAAGGATTTTCAGGAAGGCGCTAAAGTTACCCTAGCCGGCAGGATCACGGCAAAGCGTTCTCATGGAAAAGTGAGCTTTCTTGACTTAAGGGATTCTACCGCTAAGATACAGCTTTATGTGAAATCCACGGAATTGCCCGAAGCAAAAGCAAAACTCTTTGAGAATGTTGATATTGCGGATATTCTCACTGTAAAAGGGGCTTTATTCAAGACCCATACGGGAGAGCCTACGCTGAAATTAGAGGATCTGGCTGTTTTATCCAAGGCAATCAGGCCGCTGCCGGAGAAATGGCATGGCCTTAAGGATGTTGAGATGCGTTACCGCCAGCGTTACCTGGACATCATCTCTAACGAGGAAGTAAAGAAGATATTTTTGCTGCGCTCGCAGATCATCCAGGAGATCAGGATGTTTTTAGACGCACGCGGTTTCCAGGAAGTGGAAACTCCCATGATGCATGATATACCGGGAGGCGCAGCGGGCAGGCCTTTTAAGACTTTTCATAATGAATACAAAATGGACCTCTATCTGCGTATTGCCCCCGAGCTTTATTTAAAAAGGCTGCTTGTGGCGGGCCTGGATAAGGTTTATGAGATCAACCGTTCTTTCCGCAATGAAGGCGTTTCTACCCGCCACAATCCGGAGTTTACCATGCTGGAAGTCTACCAGGCTTATTCGGATTATGAGGGAATGATCCAGCTTACGCAGGAACTTTTCGCGCACCTGGCTAAAACCATCCGCGGCTCTGAAGAGATCGTTTACCAGGGCAAGAATTTAAGCCTGAAAGCCCCATGGCTCAGGTTATCTTTCAGTGAAATGGTCAAAGATAAATTCGGCATACTCCCCGAGGATGAAGCTTCTGCAATGCTTAAGAAGCTGCAGGCAAAAGGTTTTGCCAGGGATAAAGATAAGCTTACGCGTTCACAGATAAATAAGATCATTGAGGAAGAACTGGAACTGGGGATGAAGGCAGATCCTGTTTTTATCACGGATTACTTTACCAGCCTTTGCCCGCTGGCTAAAGCCAAGAAAGATAACCCCTTGATCTCAGAAAGGTTTGAGCTTTATATCGCCGGCATGGAAGTGGCTAACGCTTATTCAGAGTTAAATGACCCTCTGGAGCAGAAGAGGCGTTTTGAAGAAGAGGTAAACGAACTAAATAGCGACGAGAAGAAAAACGTGGATACGGATTACTGCCTGGCGCTTGAACATGGCATGCCTCCGGCAGGCGGTTTGGGCATAGGCATAGACAGGCTGGTAATGCTGCTTACGGACCAGCCCAGCATAAGAGACGTGATCCTTTTTCCTCTCCTTAGGGCGCAGTCAGAGGCGCAGGAATAATATGTTTTGTGAAGCGTGGCTTAGCCAGAGGTATTTAAGGGCGGGCAAGAAAGAAAAGATAATTTCGCTGACCGCGCTCATCTCGATGATCGGTATCGCTATCGGCGTAATGGTATTGATCGTCGTTCTTTCGGTAATGAGCGGGTTTGACCGTTTTCTGGAAGATAAGATGGTCGGTACAAATGCCCATCTTTCTTTAGAGTTTTATTCCGGGTTACGCGACCCGGATAAAGTGGCCAAACAGTTAAAGCTTAACCCGCATGTTTTAGGGGTATCGCCTTTTGTCGCCGGGCAGGCTTTTATTAAAACTAACAGGCAGATCTTTGGCATAGAGGTGCGCGGCATTGACCCGAAATTGCAGCCGGATACTTCCAGGATCAAAGAATACCTTAAGGCAGGCACTTTGGATATTTCCGGCAATGAGGTGCTTATCGGCGAGGAACTTGCCTGGCGCCTGGGCGCCAGCTTAGGAGAGCGGATAACCTTGATCAGCCCGGTAACGCTGGCTAAAACCGAATTCCTGGTCAAGGGGATATTTAATAGCGGTATGTATCTTTATGACGCTGGGCTAGCAATGACCAGTATCAAGGCAGCGCAGGATTTTTATAAGCTGCCGGATTTAGTCAGCGGGCTTGCCGTCAAGGTCGATGATATTTACGCGGTAGACAGGATCAAGGCCGGTTTATACTCCGAGCTTAGCAGCGCAAGCCAATATGAGATCCGCACCTGGGTTGACGCGAACAAGAATTTTCTGCAGGCTTTGAAGCTTGAAAAAGTCGTCATGTTTATCGTTGTCACGATGACTACTGTTGTTGCGGCATTCGGCATAGCCAGCACGCTGATCATGTCGGTATTAAGCCGGATTAAAGATATCGGGATAATGCGTTCTGTAGGAGCAAAAACAAAAAGCATTTTGCAGGTTTTTGTCTTTCGGGGTATGGCCATCGGCCTGACAGGGATAATCCTGGGGATAGCAGGCGGGGTGGGGTTGGCGCTTTCCCTGAACCGGTTAGTGGATTTCATCTCGCATTTGATCGGCAGAAGCCTTATACCGAAAGATATTTATTATTTTAACCGGATACCTACTTATATTAACCCTGCGGATATCGGCCTGATCGTTTTTAGCGCTTTGGCAATAACGTTTCTGGCCAGTATTTATCCGGCTTATTACGCTTCGCGCATAACTCCTGCGGAGGCGATCAGGCATGAATAAACAGATGATTGAAGCATTAGCTGTTTGCCGCAGCTATAAAGACAGCACGGCTTCTTTGGATGTGCTTAAAGATGTTAATCTGAAGATAGGCAGCAATGAATTCCTGGCGATCCAGGGCCCAAGCGGCGCCGGGAAATCAACGCTTTTGCATATCCTGGGTGGTTTAGATGAGCCCAGCCGCGGGCAGGTTGTTTTTTGCGGGTCAGACCTTTATAAATTAAGCGACAGCCAGCGCACGCTCTTGCGTAATAAGAAGATCGGTTTTGTTTTTCAGTTTTTTCACCTGCTTCCGGAGTTAAGCGCTTTGGAGAACGTTTTGTTGCCGGCATTATTTTATTCCTGGTGGCAGCGCCGGCAGATGAAAGTCTACGCTGAGGGGTTATTGCGGAGATTGGGCCTTTCCGGCAGATTGCAGCATAGGCCTAACCAGCTTTCCGGAGGAGAACAGCAGCGCGTGGCGATCGCCCGCGCCTTGATCAACCGGCCGCAGGTTTTATTCTGCGATGAGCCAACAGGCAACCTGGATTCGGATAATGGAAGGAATATACTTGAGCTTATTAAAAGCCTGAAGGCTGAAACAAATTTCGCGGTTGTCCTGGTTACTCATGATAAAGATATCGCTAGCTGCGCCGATAGAGTAGTTCATCTAAAAGACGGGGTCATCCTAAATTAAGGGGAGGTTTTATGAAGATTTATATTAATGGTAAATATTATGATAAAAGTAACGCCAAGGTTTCCGTATTTGACCATGGCCTGCTTTATGGCGATGGTGTTTTTGAGGGGATTCGCTCCTATAACCGCAGGGTGTTTAAATTAAAAGAGCATATTGACCGGCTGTA
>JBAZNG010000062.1:0-6673 GCA_041649385.1 Candidatus Omnitrophota bacterium
CCGGCGAAATTGCTGCCTCCTCCCACGCAACCGATAACTACGTCGGGTTTTTTCTCTCCGGCAAGCTTTAGCTGCTTCTTGGCTTCTAATCCGATAACGGTCTGATGAAGCAAGACATGGTTTAAAACGCTTCCCAAAGCATAACGCGTATTGCCGCTTCTATCCAGCACAGCATCCTCCACCGCCTCGCTTATCGCTATGCCTAAGCTGCCGGGCGTATGAGGATATTTCTTAAGGATATCCCTGCCTGCCTGGGTGTCGCGGCTTGGGCTAGCCACGCAATCAGCGCCCCAAACCTGCATCATTGTTTTACGCATTGGTTTCTGGTCAAAACTGATACGCACCATATAAACTTTACACTTAAGCCCGATCATATTGCAAGCAAAAGCCAAAGCGCTTCCCCATTGCCCTGCGCCGGTTTCCGTGGCCAGGCGTTTGATCCCGAATTTTTTGTTGTACCATGCCTGCGGCACAGCGGTATTCGGCTTGTGGCTTCCCGCCGGGCTTAAACTTTCGTCCTTATAATAAATGTGCGCCGGTGTTTTCAGGTATTTTTCAAGCGCAAACGCCCTGCATAAAGGCGCCGGCCTCCAGAGGGATAATATCTCCAGGATCTCAAGCGGGATATCTATCCAGCGCTTTGTGGAAATTTCCTGCTCGATCAGGTTCATCGGAAAGACCTTTGCCAGCATTTCAGGCTTGATGGGGTTTCCATCCGGGCCAAGCGGCGGCTGCATCGGGCTGGGCAGGTCAGCGGCAAGGTTATACCAGCGACGCGGCATATCCTTCTGGTTCAAAAATATTTTATTATTCCTCATATTTCTCCTTATTTAGCGTGAAACTTTCACGTTGGTCCTTTTACAGGTATGCCGGACAAAACAATCACTGCAGAGCGGCAAAACAGGTTTACAAAGATTTTGCCCAAAAGCTACAAGGTCTGTATTCAGGCCTATCCAATACTTCCGCGGGATGATCTTACTAAGCGCAACTTCTGTTTCTTCCGGATTTTTTGTTTTTACCCAGCCTAAACGGTTTGAGATCCTGTGCACGTGCGTATCCACGCAAATCGCCGGTATCCCAAACCCCAGGCCCAAAACCAGGTTGGCTGTTTTCCTGCCCACCCCTTTGAATTCAAGCAGGTCATCTATCCTGCCAGGTACCTTGCCTTTATATTCATCAATGATCTTACGGCTTATACCCAGGAGGACTCTGGATTTCGTGCGGTAAAAACCTACCGGGTAGATCAATTTTGCTAAACGCGCTGAAGATAATTTTACCATACCAGAGGGAGTGGCCGCAACCTTAAATAAACGCCTGCTTGCCTCAATAGTGGTCTTATCTTTTGTGCGCAATGAAAGTATGCATGAGACCAGGACCTTGTATGGGTCTTTGGACCTGGCGACCTTAGTAACCGATGGAGTAGTAAAACAACTGGCCTGCCTGCTGATCTTTAGATAGACGCTTACTGTTTTATTCACAGCTATTAAGATGCGTTCAGTTTTTCCTTAAAAATATGTTAAGATCAAATTGAAATCTCAAAATGGAATTCCGTGTATAAGCCGTCCTTGGGCACTACCTTGCCCAGGCTGTCCTGGTCATAGGCGATGGAACGGTTAAATACACCGCCAACGGCGAAGGATGCCTGGATATACTTGTTCAGATTATACCTTAAGCCGGCGCCTGCGTGCATCTCATCGTAGTTTAGCGACACATCCTTGCGCGTGTCCTTGCCCACGCTGAATTCATCCGAAGATGAATCCGCCTCAACAAAAAGGGTTACTTTTTTGTTCAATACGTAAGAGATCTCCGGGTTATCGGGGGTTATGTTAAAAGTAAGCCGCTCGCTTGGTTTATAGATAAAACCCAGGATCGGCTGGATCTGTTCACGGCGGCCAGGATAATAATCTGCGCCAGCGACAAAAGCCAGTTTTTCATTTTGCTGGTAGATCAGAAAATAACGCTGATGCAGGCAGAACGAGGATGAACGGAAGTTCCAGCCGTCGGAGTAAAATGAAGGGCTGATACCGACGGTAAGATAAGTTTTGTCAACGTTAAAAAACGGCAAAGTAGTTTCTACGCCGAAAGCAGCCGCCACTAAACGCGAAGGAAGTTTGACGGCAGTCGTATTATCTATCCCGATATACCTGGTGCCCACGCCGAACTCAACAGGCAGTTTGCCAAAGGCCTTGATATCGTAACTATACTCTGAGGCCAGGTCAGTAATGCCTATTTTACCGGACTGCGAATTTGCCCCGCGCGTAGGCATGAAACGAGCGCGCGTATCCCAGTCATGCGCGAAAAACTCCTCCTCCGGGACAACTGTTTTTCCCAGCTCCTGGCGGTAATTTTCAACAGGCGGCAACCCCGCGGAAACCGGCGCAGGCGCGCGAGCATCATCCTGGGCATAAATATTCATTAAGGTAAGAAAAACGGCACAGCAAAAAAATAATATGCTTAGCCCTTCTACCCTCAAACTTCTGCCTGGCTTACTGCCTTGAATCATGCGCGATAAATTTTAGCTTTTTTTTGATAGGCTATCAATATACCTTAATTACCCATAAGTATATTCTTTAAGCCCTTAATAAGATTGGTCACCGCCGGCTGGAATTTATACTTCGGCTCCTTCAGCGTGCCGCTTAACCGGATCATCCCGAAACTGCCAGCCTCACCGACTATCGCGGTAGTGATATCCTTCAAAGTGCCGCTTAAAGGCACAAGGTCGCTTAACACTTCCACATCAAGCGCCGCTTCCAGCGAACCATCAAAACCTATTGCTACCGGCCCGGCCAGGTTAGCCATATTGCTTTTTAATTTCAGTTTATCCGTGAATACCGACTTGTTTTTAACGGAGAAACTGCATGAGCCTTCGGAAAAGACAATATTGGCAAAATCCCTGGCAAAAAGCACTTTGCCCAGGCCCTGGAAAAGGTTAAGCTCCCAGAGCTTGCCTTCAGTTATGGATATTTTTCCCGCGCCGCTTAATTTAGACAGGTCATTTGAGAAACCGCTTACCTTGCTCTCAAACTGCACTATCCCTCCAAGATTCTTATTCTTAAAAGCCGTATCCAGCTTTAATTTCCCAAGATCCACCCTTTGCGCTTTAAGCGAGACCCAATAAGGAAGGTTGGCGGAATTAAGGTTAAGCTTTGCGGCTACATCAACCGTGCCGTCATAAAGGGCGATGAATAAAGGGGAAATCTCCGCGATCCCCGCTGATTGAGCGTAATTAAGCAAGAAATCCGTGGAGTGGAAACCATAAAGCGAAAAGTCGCTGCTGTATAGATCCGCCTGGGCAAGGCATCTTTTAATATCCAGGGGATTACCGCTTAAATTAAAAACTGCGGATATTTTTCCTGCGGGCTTAAGCTCAAGCAGGGTTTTACGCGCTTCGGGGAATATCAAAGAAAGGTCCTCAAGCTGCAGGAGGGCCGTGCCTTTAAGGTCAACTTGGGGTTTTTGTGGGTCAGTGTTGTCAATATTACCGGAAAGGCTGGCTTTAGAATTAAAATAATCGCATTCCAAACCGGAAAGATCCACCTTTTTACCCGTTATGCTGAAATCCGCCTGGCCGGAAAAATTATCCGCGGATAAAACAACCCGGGCAACCGGAGCCGCGAAATTCGTTAATACGCCGCTTGCTTTATAATTCACTCCCTGGAAAACAAACACCGCACCAAGGATATTTACCTGATCCTGGTTAAATTCAACCATCCCCTTTATATCATTAAAAAACAGGCTATCCTTATTAAAACCCAAAGAAGCTTTTGCCAGGCTAAGGCTACCCTTTATCCGCCAGGCATCCTGCCCCGGGTCCTGCTGCATATTCAAGGATAACGCGCCGGTACCCGAGGCTGAACTAAGCGGATTGACGCCGAATTTGGCTTTAAGTTTATCCGGTAAAAGAGCAAGGTCTATCTTGGAATTAACGGCTAACCGCGGATGGTTAAAATCCTCTAAAGTCAATGCAGCAGACAGCTTGATCCCGAGCGCCTCCATATCCAGCTGGTCGCTGCGCAGGCCGTTGTTATCAAATAAAACTTTACCCTTGATATTATCAATAGCCAAAGCATTACCCAGGCCGGCGAGGCTTGCCGCGGAAATATCAAAACTGCCTTTAAAACGGGTATCCCTGCTCTTTAAATTATAGCTGACATCTGAAAGCGCCTGGCCGGTTAACCTGGCAGAAAGCTTATCCCTGGCGATCCCCAGATTATTCACATCCGCCAGGATACTCGCGTTCAAAAGATCATCTTTGGAATCAACCTGTCCGGAAATACCAAGCGTGCCGGATAAAACATCCACTCCCCAACTTCCTGTATACGCCTGCAGGTCTTTAAGGGAAACCGGGTTAGCCCAGATGCGGCAGGATAATTCACGCGAGATCAGATTATACGCCCCGGAAGCCTTGATCATAGCCGCGGGCTCTCCGCTTGCCTGGGCTTTCAGGGAAAACTTTACGCTCTGCGGAAGGGAAAACCCGAGAGTAAGGTAAATGTCATTCAGTTCTTTCTTGAATACCCCGGGTAAAGAATTATCCCGGAAGGCGATATTGCCCTTGACAATATTTACTTTATAAACGATAACGCGGAATTGCTGCTTGCCTTGGCCGCTGTCGCCGGCAGCAGGTTTGAACATATCCTGGATATTCAGTTTATTCTCTGCGCTGCGCTCAAGGAACAGGTAAGGGGCTTTTAAAGTGATACCGGGGATAACGACTTGCTTGTTAAAGATGGGCAGGATAAATACCGAGCAGTTGACCTCCCTGACGCTAAAAATGACCTTTTCCTGCTGGGAGACCACCAGGTCCTTAAGCACAAGGCCCTGAAAGATATTGAACTTTAATGATTTTAAAGTGACCCGCGCGCCAGTCTGCTTCTCAAGGCCGGATACGATCAAAGCATGTATTTTTGTAGGCAGGATCACGGCGTTCAGGAAATAAATGCCTATCGCTGTCAGCAGGATGACAATTAGGCTTGCGCTGATAATGATCTTTTTCATTTTTTATTGGCAATAACTTGCCTTGCGGCTTTGAATGCCTGTTCTTTGCTGCGGATACGCCCGATCGCCTGAAGCTCTTCAAGCTCTGACAGGACCTTACCGACTAACGGCGAAGAACCCAGGGAGAATTTGCGCATGATATCATGGCCGTTTAACAGCGGCACCGCTTTTTTAGCTTTCTTCTTAAAAAGCTCGGCGATCAACTTGGCGGCTGTTTTCTCGTGGTTTATCCGCGACAAAGCAGTAGTTAAAGGCCCCTTGGTCGCTCTTTGGTCAGCTAAAGATAACAACAAAACAGCCAAGGCATCGGAGCCAGTATCGCGGAAATAACGAAAGCGCGCCTTTTTAGTAAGCGTGCGGCAATCCGCCAGATACCCTGGGCGCAAGTGCCATAAAACTATCCTTTCCAAAGAATAACATTCCTCATTGGAAAGTTTTAGCCTGCGGCTGATCAAGCGCGTTAACCCTAAACCCACTCTTTCATGGCCGTGGAAAATAATCTTTTTCTTAACATGGCGCAAAGCTTTTGGTTTGCCCACATCATGCAAAAGCGCCGCGAACTTCAATAAAGCCATCCGCCTGCGGCCGCCGGAGATGGCCTGGTCAAGGTAGGCGCGGATATTTTCTTTTTTCCCAAGCTGCTTAAAAACAATCTCCAGCTGTTTTACTGTCTCTAAAGTATGCTGCCAGACATCCAGGTGATGATACGGGCCCTGGCCTATGCCGCGCATCGGTTTTATTTCCGGCAGGATAACATCAATGATTTTTAATTTATCCCATGCGGAAAGCGCCTGGTAGGCAAGCGGCGTGTCAAAAACCTTGAACAATTCATCGCGCACGCGTTCCGCGGAAACTTTGGCTAATTTTCTTTTGTTCACCCGCGCGGATTTGACCAGATCCGCATGCAGTCTAAATCCCAGGATGCTGCTAAAACTGAACGCGCGTAAAATACGCAGAGGATCCTCAACAAATGACTGCCTGCCGGTAAGACGGATGATCTTTTTCTTAAGATCTGCTTTGCCGGAATACTGGTCAATCAGTTTTTGCGTAAGGTCGGCTTTTGTAAAAACATCGCCTAAGGGGATCGCCAGTGAGTTGATCGTAAAATCCCGGTGTTTTAAATCCTCTTCTATTGGTTTCGCGCGGAAATCCGTCAGGTCAAAGGTATAGATCTTTGCGCCGGACCTCTTGATTATGCGGCATGCGCCATGCTGCTTATCCAGCACGACAAAAGCGGCTTTCATTTTATCAGCAAGCAACTTACCAAGCCGCAGGGCGCCGCTTTTTACACAAAGGTCAAAATCAGGGTTTTCCTTACGCCTGTGTATAAGAAGGTCGCGCAAGATACCGCCGACTAAATAAAGTTTCTTACGGCGCAGGCGGGCAAAATCATGCACCGGCCTTAAAGCATCCTGGTATTCTTTAGGGAAGATCAACATAGGTTTCTAAACACGGATATGCTTATTTATTATTGTTAAACATCTCTGACTTATTGATTATCTCGTCTTCGACAAAAATGGGGGCGTGCGCCCTCACTGCCAAGGCAATACTGTCGGACGGGCGGGAATCAATGGACTTGACCTGGCCGTTGGAGGTCTTGATAAAAAGCTTGGCGTGAAAAGTATTCTCCTCCAGGCGGTCGATAACCACCTTCTCCACTGTCGCTTCCAGGTCA
>JBAZNG010000063.1:0-6565 GCA_041649385.1 Candidatus Omnitrophota bacterium
AAGCGCGTATCCGCCGGCTTAGCGATCATTGATAAACGCCGCGTTTCTCCTGAAAAAGCGGAAGCGATGCATATTATGGGGGACGTGGAAAACAAAAATGTGATTATTGTGGATGACCTTATTTCCACGGGAAGCTCCCTGATCGAAGCGGTGGTCGCCTTGAAAAAAGCCAAAGCCAGGGCGATATATGCTGCGATCACGCACGGAGTATTATGCGGCCCGGCGATGGAACGCATAGATAAATGCGCTGATCTGGAGAAACTTTTGATCAGCGATAGTATACCGCTGAGCGCGGAAAAGAAGCATGCGAAGATTGAGGTGCTTTCAGTGGCCACTCTTTTGGCCGAAGCGATCAAGAGGATACACAATGAAGAGTCAGTGAGTTGTTTATTTGATTAATCAAAAAAGAGAGAAAGGTTAAAATGGAAGAGATATTTTTAGAAGCGCAATTAAGGCAGGCAGCAGGCAAAGCAGGCGTAAAGGATCTTAGGGAAAAAGGTTTCTTGCCCGCGGTAGTTTACGCGCATGGCAAAGAAGGGTTATCGATCCAGGTTTCCCGCGGCGCTTTGCTGAAGTTAGTGCACCAGCACAGGGTAGAGACCACGATCATCAACTTGAAGATCAAGGATGATAAGAAACAGTCCGGCCGGCCCTGTTTGATCAAGGAGATACAGTATAGCCCGGTGCATGAAGATATTATCCACGTTGATTTTAACGAGGTTTCCCTTACCGAAACGATCAAAGTCAACGTCCCTGTTGAGGCTAAAGGCGTGGCTATCGGCGTTAAACAGGAAGGCGGCTCGCTTGAGCAGATCCTCTGGGAGTTGGAAGTGGAATGCCTTCCGACAAATATACCTAAAAATATTGAGGTGGATGTAACCGCTTTAAAAATGGGCGACGCTATCCATCTGAAGGATATTGTTTTTCCTTCCGGCGTAAAATCACTTGGGGATCCCGGTTCGGTCGTAGTGCATGTTACCGCCCCGATGAAAGAAGAAGCGCCTGCGGAAGCTGTTGAAGGTGAAGTCAAACAGGAGCCTGAAGTAATCAAGGAAAAGAAAGAAGTTCCCGCTGAGGGGGCTGCTGAAGAGACTAAAGATAAGAAGTGAAATTAATCGTAGGTTTGGGCAACCCGGGACTGCTTTACAGGAACAGCCGGCATAACGCGGGTTTCCGGGTGGTCAAGGCCCTGGCGCTTAAACAGAAGGTCGCTCTAAAAAAAGACAATTTACTGGCTTGCTTATCTGGCAAGGCGATTGTTAACGGCCACTCGCTGATACTTGCACAGCCGCTTACTTTCATGAATTTAAGCGGCCTGGCGGTAAAGGGGCTGGTGAAAAAGTATAAAATAGGCCTGCAGGACCTTTTGGTCGTTTGCGATGATCTAGATATTGAATTGGGCAGGATCAAGATAAGGCCAAAGGGAGCCAGCGCAGGCCAGCGCGGTTTACAATCGATCATTGACCAGTTAGGATCAGTGGATTTTCCCCGCCTGCGTTTAGGTATAGGCAGGCCGCCGGGTTCAATTGATTCTTCCAGATATGTTTTAAGCGGTTTTTCCCGCGCGCAGAAAGAACTGGCGGCAGTAGCTGAACATTTAGCTGTCGATTGTTGTTTGAGCTGGGTAGAAAAAGGAATAATACAAACCATGAATATGTTCAACATAAGGAGTGGAAATGAATAAGTATGAAGCAATGCTGATCGTAAAACCCGATTTAGGCGATGAAGATAAGAAGAACCTGTTTAAGCAGATCGATGATGTTTTGCTCAAGAATAAATGCGAGATCTCCCAGTCCGGTGTCTGGGCCGAACGCAGGAAACTTTGTTTTCCGATCAAGAAATGCCAGGAGGGTATATATTACCTGGTCAGTTTCAATGGCCCGGCCGAGGCGATCAAAGCTGCCCGTTCGGCATACAAGATCAATGAGCTTATACTCAGGGTGTTGTTTACCCGTATGGGGTAAATTGACCAAAGGCAGGATTATAATACAAGGAGATAGCGATGGCCAGTTATAATAAAGTCTTATTAATGGGAAACCTGACTAAGGACCCGGAGTTGCGTTATACGCCACAGGGAACGGCTGTAGTTAACCTGCGCATGGCAATCAACCGTAAATTCCGCACCAAGGACCAGGACCTTAAGGAAGAAGTTTGTTTTATTACTGCCGTTGCCTGGAACAAACAGGCAGAGGTATGCAATCAGTACCTGCATAAAGGCAGTAGCGTGTTTGTGGAGGGCAGGTTGCAGTCCAGGACATGGGAAGATAATACCGGCGCAAAACGTTCGGTAATTGAAGTAAGGGCTGAGCGCGTGCAGTTTATGGGCGCTCCCGGAGCCAGGCCCCAGGGCCCTGCCGCCGGAACCGTTAACGCCGAGCCAGCGGCCGATGAGCCAAGCACCGAATCCGCGTGGCTGGCAGAATCCGACGACCAGGGGCAGCCCCCGGAAGAATTAAGTTAAATATATTAACGCGATAGAAACTTTTGTGAAGATAAGGTTAATCGAGCATGCAATAAAAGGAAGGATGGCTTAAACAAAATGAAAGTCAAGACCAAGGGGTTCGGTAAAGACAAGAAGATTATCAAGAAAAAGAAAAGTTCTCTTATGCCGGCGAGAAAAAGGTTCTGCCGTTTCTGCGCGGATAAAACCGGCTCTATTGATTACAAGGATATCAAAAGGCTGGAAGTATTCATTACCGAAAGAGGCAAGATAGTCTCCAACCGTTTCTCCGGTAATTGCGCCAGGCACCAGAGGCATATCAGGGAGTTGATCAATAAAGGCAGGTTCCTTGCTCTTTTGCCTTATACCCGCTAAGCAATGGAAGTTATCCTCAAAAAAGACGTTTCAAGCATCGGAAAAGCCGGTACCCTGGTCAAGGTCAAAGAGGGTTTTGCGCGCAATTTCCTTTTCCCCCAGCATTTAGCTGAAGTAGCTACCCCGGCAGCTTTGAAAAAATTAGAGCAGGAAAGGCTTTTAAGGTTGGCTTTATCCGAGAAGCTGAAAAAAGAAGCTGCCGCGGCCAAGGAACGTTTAGACAATTTTTCGCTGACTATCTCCGCGTTGACACAATCAGAGGAGAAATTATACGGCAGTATACAGGCCCAGGAGATCGTAGCTGCGTTGGAAACAGAAGGCATTGTTATTGAGAAGAACGCGATAGAGCTTGTTGAACCGATCAAAGCATTGGGTATTTATGAAATACCCGTTAAGCTACATCCAGAGGTAACGGCTAAAGTAAAACTTTGGGTCGTGAAAAAATAAATTATGCCGCAAGAGATACCTTTAGATAAGATCCCGCCGCAAAACCTTGAAGCAGAGATGGCTGTTTTGGGCTCTATGCTTTTGGATGAGGAAGCTATCTCTATCGCGGTAGAGAAGCTGGACAGCGGCTCATTCTATAAAGACGCGCATAGGAACATTTTCCAGGCGATCACCGGACTTTATAACCTGAATAAAGCCGTGGACCTGATTACGCTTACTGATGCCTTGAAGAGGGACGGCGTGCTGGAAGCTGTGGGAGGGGTAAGCTACCTGACTTCTCTGGCTAACGCCGTACCCACATCGGCGAACATCAACCATTATGTGCATATCGTGCGCGAGAAATATATCCTGCGCACGTTGATCAATAACGCGACCAAGATCATCACCGTCTGCCACGGCACTGAAGGCAATATCGCCGAGGTCGTGGATGAGGCGGAAAAACTTATTTTTGAGGTAAGCGACCGCAAGAACCAGGGAAGCTTCCTGCAGTTAAAAGAGATCGTTAAGGAGAGTATTGAGACGATCGACAGGCTTTATCAGAATAAAGCGCATGTTACCGGTATACCTACAGGTTATATTGATTTTGATATTAAATCCGCAGGTTTACAGCCATCAGACCTGATCATTATTGCCGGAAGGCCGAGTATGGGTAAAAGCGCCTTTGCTTTAGGCATGGCGGAATACGCCGGGGTAGTAGAGAAAATACCTACCGCGATATTCAGCCTGGAAATGTCTAAAGAACAACTGGTGCAGAGGATGCTTTGTTCGCACGCGCGGGTTGACGCGCATAAAGTAAGGACAGGGTATTTGGCGACCAGTGACTGGCCGCGCCTGACTGCGGCAGCAGGAAAATTATCGGAGGCGCCGATCTATATTGATGATACTCCGGCGATATCCGTGATGGAATTGCGCGCAAAAGCGCGCAGGCTTAAATCGCATCATGGCATCAAGCTGATCATTCTGGATTATATGCAGTTAATGCGCGGCACAGCCAAGAGTATTGAAAGCCGCCAGCAGGAGATTTCAGAGATCTCCCGCTCCCTGAAAGCCCTGGCGCGTGAGTTAAACGTGCCTGTTATTGCCATAAGCCAGTTGTCGCGCGCCGTAGAATCGCGTAATGACCGCCGGCCGCAGTTGTCGGATTTAAGGGAGTCCGGCGCCATAGAACAGGACGCGGATGTCGTAGTCCTTCTGTTAAGGGAAGAGTATTACAGCCCTACTCCTGATAACCAGGGTTTGGCTGAGGCGATCATCGCCAAGCAGCGTAACGGCCCGGTAGGCAGTTTTAAACTCGCTTTTATTAAGGAATATACAAGGTTTGACAACCTGGCCCGGCCAGAGTAGTTGATATTAAAATAAATAGGGTAGGTAGCCTGCCTTGCCGGCAGGCAGGTAGATAGTAGGTAGAATATAGGGAAAGCAAAAGCTGACAGTTGTTAAGCAGGATATAGGTAAAAAGGCGGAATAAAACCGTTGATTTAGGCAACCCGTTCCTATATAATAACCATAATAATGAAAAACAAAAGCTTTATAATTTTAGCAGTTTTCTTTTTTTGTGGCACAGCCAGCCATCTTTTTGCTGAAGATATCCAGAAGAAAGAAGAGGTTGCTGTTTCTCTCCCCGCGCAAGATAGCCCCGCTGTTGTAAGCGCTCCTGCGCAGCCCAAAGAATCAGCGCTACATTCAGAGAAAATCACTCCTCATAACGAAAAAATCGTGACAGCTTTGGAAGTCAAGGGGAATAAAGCCATTAGCACGAATGTGGTCGTCTCCAAAATGAAGACGCGCATTGGTTCTCCTTACCAGGAAACCGTAGCCAGCGACGACTTAAAACGGCTTTACCTTTTAGGATTTTTTAGTGATATCAAGATCGATACCCAGGAAGATAAAGACGGCCTGAAGGTGGTCGTCAGCGTCGTGGAGAGGCCGATCATTGATAAGATTACCTTTAGCGGTATCAGCCGCATCCACATGAAAGAGGATAAGCTTAAAAAGCAGATAAAATCGCGCGAAACCCAATATCTGGATTATCCAAGCCTCTCTGAAGACGAACGTACTTTGCAAAAGATGTATGAGAAGATAGGTTATAGCCAGGTCAAGGTAACCAATAAGGTGGAGGTAAACCAGGAGACGAATAAGGCTAGTGTGGAGTTTAGCGTCGTGGAGGGCCAGAAGGTACGTATCAAGGATATCCTGGTTGAAGGCAACAAGGCTTTTCCCAGGGGCCGCATCCTTAAGCTGCTTAAGACAAAAAGGGCATGGTTCTTTAATGCCGGTGTATTAAAGGAAGAGGTGCTCAAGGAAGATATTGAGCGCGTGAAATCTTTTTATCAGAACCAGGGTTATATTGATGTGGCGGTAAGCCAGGAAGTCAAAGCGGACGCGAAAAAAGATTATCTATTGTTTATCCATATAAAGATACTGGAAGGCAAGAAATATTTGGTCGGTTCAGTGGAGTTGCGCGGCAACAAGGATGTGTCCGAAAAACAGATCTTAAGCCAGCTCTCCAACGCTGTGCCGGGGACTTCATTCTCGCATGATGCGATGAAAAGGGATGTTACCAATATCCAGGGTATTTATTTTGACCGCGGTTATATTTCCGCCCAGGTGCAGGAGAATACGATCATTAATCCCGATACCGGGCGCGTGGATATCACTTATAATATCACCGAGAACGAGATCGCCTATGTGGATAAGATCAAGATCAAGGGCAATATCAAAACCAGGGACCTTGTCATCCGCAGGGAGTTAAGGATCCATCCCGGAGACAGGTTTGACGGCGGCAAGCTTCGCCGCAGCAAGGAAAGGCTGCAGAACTTAGGGTTCTTTGAGGAAGTCAGTTACGATACGGAAGATACCTCTGTGCCCAGCAAGAAGAACCTGATCGTTGATGTCAAAGAGACCAAGACCGGTACTTTCAGTTTTGGCGGCGGTTACAGCACAGTGGACCAGTTCGTAGGTTTCATAGAGGTGGAGCAGAAGAATTTTGACTGGCGTAATTGGCCCTATTTTACCGGCGCCGGGCAAAACCTTAAAGTGCGCGCTTCCATCGGTTCGGTAAGTAACGGCGCGGAGTTAAGTTTTACCGAGCCCTGGCTGTTTGATTACCCCGTATCTTTTGGTTTTGATCTATACCGCAGGGAACACAAGCGCGATAGTGACGTAGGTTACGGTTATGATGAAAAAGTGACCGGCGGCGACCTGCGCCTGGGCAAGGAACTTTCGGAATATTTAAGAGGGGATTTGGTCTACCGCTTGGATGAGATCGATATCTCCAATATTGACGATCAGGCTTCAACAGGT
>JBAZNG010000064.1:0-6557 GCA_041649385.1 Candidatus Omnitrophota bacterium
AGTAGTCCTGCCGTTTCTTACAGACGGCTGGCTGGCAATATAGCCTTCAACACTGTGGACATCCGGTTTTCCATAGGCAATGATCCTGGCAATATGATCAGCTGGCAGTATATAGGAAATTTTTAGGACAAGCGCGCCCAGGATAAAAACAATTAAAAAAGCCAGGCATAAGAAAAGCCTGGGCCAGCCTCTGAAAATGATACCGGCGGATAAGATTAAAAGGCCTGATACAAAAAATACCTCAAAGTTTATGCGCAGGAGGCTGGTAAAAATGATCCCTGAAATAAAAACTACGCTTAACCATGAAAAATACCTCATCCCAGGCAGAACAGTTCTTTTAACTTCTCATAGCTGCGTTCGCCAATTCCCTTGACCTTCTTTAGGTCATCAATGGAACTGAACTCGCCGTATTCCTGGCGATAAGCCAGTATCCTCTGGGCAAGCCGGCTGGATACACACCGGCTGTCCAGTAATTCCTTCAATGTCGCTTTATTGATATTGATCTTAACCAGGCTGGCCGGCGCGTAAAGGAACCTTTGGCAGCGAACATTTGTTTTCACAATGTAGCTGATCCCCAGGCCGCTAAAAGCCAAAATGAACAAGAATACTAGCGCATTCCTCTCTTCCCTGGTCAAAGAAAACATAATCGCCCCTTTCCATACCAATAGACGTTAATAACATAAGAATCTAACGGATAATTTTGCACTATGCCATTGAATCATTGCGAGCGTCTATTTAGGCTGGCTTTGCTTGATTTCACGCAGGGCGTGTGTGCAGCCCGAGCGCCACCACTTTTTTTAATATTTGCCCGGACCGTTTCTATTTAACCTTTTGTAATATATATGATTATGATAGAACTGTCCCCAATGGGGACAGTTCTATAGCAACTCGTTGTAAATAAATAAGTTAGATAGAAACGGTCCGTATTTTAAGAACGTTAATTGAAATTGTAATCGGTATGCTTTTGATGTATACTTTGGGTATGGTCAAAAAGAAGATCCTAATCATTGACGATGACTACAATATCGTCAAAAAGACCAAGGAAGAGCTGCTTAATGCGGGTTATGAAGTTATCCTCGCCTATAACGCCAAGGAAGGCATCGCGCAATTAAATACAACTAAACCGGATTGCATTTTGCTTGATTTGGTATTGCCGGACGAAAGCGGTTTTAAAGTAGCCCAGGATATCCGAAGCATCCCTGAATTCGCAGAAACCCCGATAATCGCTACCTCCTTAAAACACGAAGAAATTGATAAACATATCGCCGCTAAAAGCGGCATTACTGTTTATGTGGAAAAACCCATTGATTACGCGCGGCTGCTTTTTGATATTAAGGATGTTTTAGAACAATAAATAAACCGCAGAGTAGAACCCGCGGTTTATTTTTCTTGAGTTATCCGCCACTAATCCTTTAACAAAACCACCAGCCTATATAACGACAACTTGGCAGATTAAAAATAATAATTCTGCGTTCCGATTAAACTACGATATTTACGATCTTCTGCGGGACAACGATGACCTTCTTGGGGGTTTTGCCTTCCAGCCAGGCGGATATTTTCTCGTCTTTGAGCACTAATTCTTTTAACTTATCTTCAGCCATACTCCTGGAAACTTCCAGTTTTAAGCGCACTTTTCCGTTAACCTGGATTACCATCTCCACATTCTCTTCTAACAGTAACTTCTCATCAAACCCGGGCCAGGAGGCCTTAAAAATGCTTTCTTTATTGCCGATAACCTGCCAGATCTCCTCAGCAAAATGCGGCACGATCGGGCTAAGCATGATCAAAAGCTTTGAGAAAACTTCTCTATCCGCGCCATACTGATAAATCGCATTGGTCAACTCCATTAAACTGGCGATCGCCGTATTAAATTTGAATTCCCTGAAATCCTGGGTGACTTTCTTGACCGCTTTATGCTCGCTCCTGGTTAATTGCACGTCTGCTTTTTCTTTTAAATTGTCCTGAATACGCCAGACGCGGTTTAAAAATTTAAAAGCCCCTTCCAGCCCGCGTTCATCCCATTCCAGTTCGGTTTCCGGCGGCGCGGCAAAAAGTATAAATAAACGTAAAGCGTCGGCGCCGTAATGTTTGATCATTGAATCCGGGTCAACAATATTGCCTCTGGATTTAGACATCACTTCCCCGTCTTTTAAGACCATTCCCTGGGTAAGCAGCTTCTCAAACGGTTCGGAGAAATCCACCATCTTTAAATCCTGGAAAAACTTGGTAAAAAAACGCGAATACAATAAGTGCAGAATCGCATGTTCTATCCCCCCGATATACTGGTCAACACGCATCCAGTACTTGGCTTCCTGCGTATCAAACGGGCCCTTGGTAAAACCGGGCGAACAGAACCTTAAGAAATACCAGGAAGAGTCAAAGAATGTCGCCATGGTATCGGTTTCCCGGCGGCCAGGGCCTTTACATTTAGGGCAATGCGCCTCCACAAATTCCTTAACTTTACCCAGCGGGCTGCCGCCTTCCCCGGTAAAAGGAGCGTCAGCGGGTAATTTTACCGGCAACTCCTCGTAAGGCACAGGGACAATGCCGCATTTATCACAGTAGACGACCGGAATAGGCGTACCCCAGTAACGCTGCCGCGAGATCAACCAGTCGCGCAGCCGCCAATGCGTCTGGATCTTTCCCATCCCTTTTTTCTCCATCCATTCAGCAATTTTATTTTTAGCTTCTATGTTCGGCAAGCCATTGAATTCTCCGGAATTAACCTGAACTCCATCGCCTTCATAAGCTTCAGTCATAAGATCAGGTTCCAGGTTCTGGGTTCTGGGTTCTTGAATAACAACCCGCATAGGTAAATTGTGTTCTCGAGCAAAAAGAAAATCCCTCTGGTCATGCGTGGGCACAGCCATGATCGCTCCGGTGCCGTACTCCATTAAGACATAATCCGCCACCCAAACAGGCACTTCTTCATTATTTACGGGGTTTACGGCAAAACTGCCCGTAAAGATACCTTCCTTTTTCACGTCGCTGGATGTGCGCACGACTTTGCTTTCTTTAACAACCTTATCTATAAAACTTATAACCTTTTTCTCCTCGGGCTTGTTTTTAATTATCTCTTTAACCAAAGGATGCTCCGGAGCCAGGACAATATATGTCGCGCCAAAAATTGTATCTACGCGGGTGGTAAACACCTGGATGACCTTATCGCTGTTCTTAAGCCGGAAATAAATATCCACGCCGCGGGAACGGCCGATCCAGTTATTCTGCATGGCCAAAACCCGCTCCGGCCATAATTTTAACTGTTGCAGGTCATCCAATAACCGCTCTTTATATTCGCTGATCTTTAAATACCACTGCTCAAGGTCTTTTTGCTGAACTGGCGTATGGCATCTCCAGCAGGCGCCATCAACCACCTCTTCGTTGGCCAAAGTAGTCTGGCAGCTGGGGCACCAGTTTACAGCGGAAGCTTTCTTGTAGGCTAAGCCTTTTTCCAGCATTTTCAGGAATATCCACTGGTTCCATTTGTAATAATCGCTGTCGCAGGTGGAAACTTCCCGCTGCCAATCATAAGAAAAACCCATCTTCTTAAGTTCTGTTTCCATCTCCTTTATGCACTTATGCGTCCAGGCATCGGGCTTGGTTTTATTTTTGATCGCTGCATTCTCCGCCGGCTGGCCAAAAGCGTCAAAACCCATCGGATGCAAAACATTAAAACCTTCCAGGGTTTTAAAACGCGCGGCTACATCGCCGATCGTATAATTACGCACATGCCCCATATGGATCTTCCCCGACGGATAAGGGAACATCTCCAAAAGGTAATATTTCTTAAGCTTAGGGTCAGCTTTAGCGCTGAAGGCGCCTGCCTGGGCCCAGATCTTCTGCCACTTTTTTTCAATCTCTTTAGGGTTATAATACATATTATTTTATAGCTAACTTCCTGACCAAAGCCAGGTTATCTCTATCGCTATTCAATGTGCTTTTGGGCGTCTCCAGGATCATCGGGATATTTTTTAGTTTCGGATGGTTGATCATCCTTTTCATCCCCGCCATTCCGATACTACCCTTGCCGATATGGTCATGCCGGTCATGGTGGCAGCCAAGCGTGCCTGCCGCGTCATTCAGATGGATGAGTTTTATCTGCCTGACCCCGACCATCTCTTCAATTTCATTAAGCAATCCATCCAAACCGCTTTTTAGCGCAAGGTCGTATCCGGCTAAATAAGCGTGCGCCGTATCCAGGCACAAACCAACCCGCTCTTTGTTTTTAAGCCCGGCGATGATCTTTTTCTGATGATAAAACCTGTAACCTAACCAGGAACCGCTGCCAGAAGTATTCTCCAGCAGTATGCCGGTGTGCATCCCCTTGGTCTCCTCGAGTATCTGGTTTAACGCGACGATCAGCCGCTTTATACCGGCGTCCTCGGAGGTCTCCTTATGGCTGCCCATATGCGTAACAATGTAATCAGCGCCTAACTTTTCCGCCTCGCCAAGATCGTCAATATAAGCCTTGATCGAACCATTATAAAGCCGCTTATCCGGGCTAGCCAGGTTGATCAAATAAGAGATATGGATAAAAACCGGGTTGATCTTGAATTTTTCGCGCCGCGCGCGGAACTGCGCGATATCCGCCGGATCAAGCCTTGAGCCATCGCGCCACCTTTGCGGCGAACGGGCGAAAATCTGCATTGTCTGGCAGCCTAAGCCAGCGGCAATATCAAGAGTCTCATAAATCTTGCCTGCGCCTGATATATGTACGCCAAGGATCATAGTGTTTAGATTATACCCCTTAGTAAAATTAGCGTCAAGGTTTGTATTAACTTAAGTATATGTATCACTCAACTGAAATACAGAATGGCTTGGCTTGATTTCTAGCAGGACGTCCGCAGGCCGAACGGGCATGGATCCGCCACGATTCTTGGCGGAGAGTGAGGCCGAGGAGCCGAGCACGATTTTCCTCGCTGGGGAAAATCGTGCGTTCCTGCGAGAAACAAGACAAGACATGCCCGCATAAACCATTGTTTATATCGTAAACTTAAAATAGCATCAAGGTTATAGTTGACAAGGGTTTTAGCGGATGTTATATTTAATGCACTAATTCGTCTTAAATCTGGGGCTGTAGCTCAGCTGGGAGAGCACTTGCATGGCATGCAAGGGGTCAGGAGTTCAATCCTCCTCAGCTCCACCAATTTTTCCTAAAAGAACAAAGCCTATTTATTCCTCAATTTGCCGAGGTGGCGGAATGGCTTACGCGGCGGTCTCAAAAACCGTTGAGGGCAACCTCATGAGGGTTCAACTCCCTCTCTCGGCACTAAATTGTAGGGCTAGTTTCCTTCTCCGGCATAAAACAATAAGCCAGGTGCATTTTTACGCTGATAAAAATGTCCCTGGCTTATTTCTTAGCGTATCAATAAATTCAAAAGCGTTCCGGTAATCAAGGCCACGCTGATCATCACCAGAGTAGCCTTGAACAATGCCTTCAGCCCCAATTCCTTAAAAAAAACAAAAAAAGTAGCTACGCAGGGAAAAGATACCGCTAAAAGCACAACAGCAATAAAGATCTGCTTGACCGGCATGGCCAGCGGCATAAGCATGCCCACGGCTACATCTTTGCGGAAAAACCCCATGGCCAAAGCAACTACCGCTTCTTTAGGCAAACCGAACAATCCATGCACGATGGGAGCGAATATACCGGTAAAGAAATCAAAAAGCTTAAAATATAAAAGAATATTCACCAGTAAAACACCCAATAGCACTACCGGCGCTGCCTCGATCAGAAAACCCTTGATGCGCAAAAATAGTTTATGGAATAATGTGCGTAATGATGGCAGCCGAAAAGGCGGTATTTCTATTAAAAGCTCCGGGCTATAGCCTTTCATAAAGCGGTTTAAGATCGTTCCCAGCACAAGCCAGATAACGAACAAAACCAGGTAAACCCCGGCAACATAAAAACCGGAGTAACGCCCTAACAAGCCAAAGATCATCGCCTGCAGCGCCACGCAGGGCACGCCGATAGAGATCAGAGTTGAAGCGATAAAACGCTCGCGTTTTGATTCTAAGTTACGCGTGGCAAGTATGCCCGGGATATTACACCCTAATCCCAATAAAACAGGAATGATCGCAAAACCATGCAGGCCGATATGGTGCAGGAGATTATCCAGAAGCATTGCCAGCCTGGGCAGGATGCCGATATCTTCTAACAGGCCCAGGACAAAATAAAACGAAATAATATATGGTAAGACCATGGCAAATTCAATATAAGGAGCGGTAGTCAACAACCCCAGAGATTGCTTAAAATCAATTGCCCCGTTGATCAGGTCGCCGATCAGTAAATGATGCATAAAGCTATCCGGGCCAAGAAAAGCGCTAAACTTATTTAATAAAGGCTGATAGAGGTGAAAGAACACCGGGTCGGAAATTTTCGCGATCAGCGTCTCGCCGATAAAACGCACGGCCGTAAAACAGGCCAGCGCCACAGCTATAGCGATAAAGAAGCCGGAGAAGGGCCGCACGGATGCATCTTCCAGAAGCTCGCGCAAAGTATGGTGCCTGTGGGTAAGCTGCTGCGCCTCTTCCACGATCTCGCCGATCTCCTGCCA
>JBAZNG010000065.1:0-6529 GCA_041649385.1 Candidatus Omnitrophota bacterium
CTTGTTGAAGGCAAGAAGGTAAAGCTTGAGTTTGACATAGAGCGCAGGGATAGATACGGCCGGCTCCTGGCTTACGCGTATTTAGAGGACGGTACTTTTGTCAACGCCGAGATCATCCGCCAGGGGTACGCGTCGCTGATGACTTATCCGCCGAACGTTAAATACGCGGACATGTTCTTGAAGTTATACCAGGAGGCGCGCGTAAATAAACGCGGCCTCTGGCAATAAATATTAGACCGTTTCTATCTATCCCTTTGGGATGGTTTAAGTTATTACAGAACTGTCCCCAAAGGGGACAGTTCTATCGTAACCTGTTGAGGCACATATAAATAATTAGAAACGGTCTGGTTTTAATAGGGAGGTTATAAGATGCTGAATTATTTGACGGCAGGGGAATCACACGGAAAAGGTATTGTGGCTATTCTGGAGGGTTTGCCCGCAGGCCTTAAATTAGATACTGCCTATGTGAATAAGGAGCTTATCCGCAGGCAAAAAGGGTTTGGCCGCGGGAAACGTATGCAGATAGAGCATGATACCGCTGAAATCGTTTCCGGCTTGAAGAACAATCTCACGCTGGGTAGCCCGGTTACTTTTCTGATCAGGAATAAGGATTGCAGTATTGAGAAACTGCATAAAGTGATCGCCGCCCGGCCCGGGCACGCTGACCTTGCCGGCTTGCTGAAATACGGTTTTCGGGATATCCGGGAGGTGCTTGAGCGCGCATCCGCGCGCAGCACAGTGGCAACGGTAGCCGTTGGCTCAGCCTGCAGGAAATTATTAAGCGAATTCGGGATCACTATATCCAGCAAGGTCTTGTCTGTAGCAGGGGAGAATACGCCTGCCGGCATTAAAGCCAAGATCAGTGAGGCGATACTTAAGAAAGACACTGTAGGCGGGGTTTTCCAGGTAACAGCAGTAAATGTGCCTGTGGGTTTAGGTAGTTATGTACAGGGTCCTCGCAGGTTAGACAGCCGCTTGGCTGCGGCGCTCATCGCTATTCCGGGGATCAAGTCATTTGAAGTCGGTTTGGGTTCTGGTTTTGCGGTGAGCTTCGGCTCAGAGGTGCATGACGCCATTTATTACAGGAAGAACAAGGGGTATGTCCGTAATACCAATAATGCCGGAGGCATTGAGGGAGGCATTTCAAACGGCGAGGATATCATCCTGCGCGCCTGCATGAAGCCGATCTCCACCTTGATGAAGCCGCTGGATTCAGTGAATATCCATACTAAGAATTTTGCTAAAGCCGCTACCGAGCGCACAGATACCTGCGTAGTGGAAGCTGCCGGAGTTGTAGCGGAAAGCGCCTGTGCTTTTGTTTTAGCTGACGCTTTGCTGGAAAAGTTCGGAACAGACTCCCTGCAGGATATCAAGAAAAGCTATAAAGATTACCTGAAAAGAATCCGTTAGATTATCCCCTTCAATACGTCCATTGTTTTAAGAAGGGGGTGATTGAAGATGGATGATCAAGCGATTCTAGTCAGCCGTATGCATAAGATTGACGGCCAGACAAAACTGAAAGCCTTTGCGGATATCTCTTTTAACGGGGTAGTGGTCAAAGGCTTTAGTGTAGTGGAAGGCAGCAAGGGCCTGTTCGTGAGCATGCCGCGCCACCAGGGTAAAGATGGCAAATGGTATGACACAGTGCATCCGCAGACAAAGGAATTGAAGCAGCAGTTAAGCGATATCGTGCTTGAGGCGTACAATGCATGACCTTGCTTATCGCGAAAGAGTAGAATAGCAGCAAAATGCAGGATAGCAGGGGAGGCTTAAGCCTCCCCTGCTTCCAGGTCGAGGTAATCAAAATGAATAATATTTATCTGGTCGGTTTTATGGGCACAGGCAAGAGTTCCGCAGGGGCTTTGCTGGCTAAAGCCAGGAAATGGCATTTTGTGGATATTGACGAGTTGATCTCTTTAAGGCAGCAGAGAAGGATCGTGGATATATTCGCCAAAGAAGGGGAAGCTTATTTCCGCAGGCTTGAGAAAAAGACGCTTAAGGAAATAGCCACCCAGAAACATTTCGTGGTATCCTGCGGCGGAGGCATCGTGATCGATAAGGGTAATGTCAAACTGATGCAAAAGACAGGCCTGCTTATCTGCCTTGGCGCGTCAGCTGGCGAGATATGCAAAAGGGTTTCCGGGGATAATTCGCGGCCGCTGCTTATGGGTAAGGACCCCTTAAAGCGTATCGAGCTTTTGCTTAAGATGCGCGCGCCATATTATATGCAGGCGGATCACTGCATAGACACGACCGGGCTTTCCATAAAACAGGTAGTTGCCAGGATATCCAGGTTATTGCGGAAAAAGTGAATACCGCCGAGGCGTTGATAGGTTTGAATCTTATCGGCGGTTTAGGAAGCGCGAGGCTATCCGGCCTGCTGGAATATTTTAGCGCGCCGGAAGATATCTTTGCTGCGCGCGCGGATAAACTGATACAGTTTGGTTTGCCCGCTAAAACCGCGCAGGCAATAGCGGCTTTTGATTTTTCTAAACTGCAGGCGGAAATATCATCTGCGGGTAAACTTGGCTTAAGGATAATTACGTTGTTTGATAAGGATTATCCGCAGCAGCTTAAGGATATAAGCGGCGCGCCGATCGCGCTTTACTGTTTAGGGGGCCTGACTAAGGAAGATGCCTGTAGCATTGCCATTGTCGGGTCGCGCCGGGCTTCTGTATATGGATTGAATTCAGCGTTTAAGTTCGCCGCGGATTTAGCCCAGAGCGGAATAACGGTTGTTTCAGGCCTTGCGCGCGGAGTAGATACTTACGCTCATCGCGGGGCGCTTAAAGCTGGCGGCAGGACATTGGCAGTTTTAGGCAGCGGTTTTAACCGGTTGTATCCTCCGGAGAATAAGGCATTGGCAGAAGAGATCTCGCGCCACGGAGCAGTGCTTTCGGAGTTTCCTTTGGATACAGAACCGCAGCGGCAGAATTTTCCCCGCAGGAACCGCCTGATCAGCGGTTTGTCATTGGGGGTGCTGGTTGCGGAAGCCGCGAAAAACAGCGGCGCGTTGATCACTGCGGATTTTGCCCTTGAACAGGGCAGGGAGGTTTTTGCCCTGCCCGGCAGGATTGATTCTTTTACTTCTACTGGCACCAACGCGATCATACAGCAGGGCGCGAAATTAGTCACTGCCTGCGCAGACATTTTAGAGGAGTTGTTCCTGCCCCTGGAAAGGGCCAGGAGCCAGTCCGCGGCGGTTCGTGCTCCTGCGCAGGAAAATCTTTTATTTGACAAAACACAGGCAAAACTTTACCATTGTATAGGCGAAAGCGCTGTGAGCATTGATGATCTGGTGGAAAAAACGGAATTAAGCCCAGCGCAGTTAAGCGGGTTGTTGTTGGATCTGCGGTTAGGCAAATTGATCAAAGAACTTCCGGGAAAATTTTTCGTGAGGAATTAAATGGCAAAAAACCTTGTGATTGTAGAGTCGCCCACCAAAGCCAAGACGATCGGCAGGATCTTGGGCAGTGATTTTAATGTAGTTTCTTCCATGGGCCATTTGATCGACCTGCCGCAGAAGAAGATGGGCGTTGACCTTGAGGATAATTTTAAAGCCGATTATGTGGTTATCCCCGGAAGGAAAAAGCTGCTTGCCCAGATCAAGAAAGATGCCAAGGCCGCCCAAAAAGTTTACGTGGCTACCGATCCTGACCGTGAAGGGGAAGCTATCGGCTGGCAGATCAAGGAACGTATCTTAAAAGGCAAGGCGATTATGCGCGTAAGTTTTCATGAGATCACCCCGCACGCCGTAGAAGAAGCTTTTAAATCCGCGCGCGAGTTTGACTTAAATATGATCGAAGCCCAGGTCGGACGCAGGGTGCTTGACCGCATAGTGGGGTATTTATTAAGCCCTTTACTCTGGAAGAAGCTTGCCCGCGGTTTAAGCGCGGGCCGCGTGCAATCTGTGGCGTTAAAGATCATTATTGACCGGGAACGGCTGATCCAGAAATTCCTGTCCCGTGAGTATTGGGAGATAGGCCTTGAGCTTTTTAAGAAGAATGTTGCCGGCGAAAGCGGATTCAGCGCCAAACTTGACAAGATCGAAGGCGAAAAAGCCAATATCGAGAATAAGTTATCCGCGGAGGCGATAGCCGAAGAACTTAAAGATAAAGAATTCAAGGTAGCAAAAGTTTCTAAAACCCAGAAGAAACGCTATCCCCCTGCGCCGTTTATCACCAGCACGATGCAGCAGGAAGCTTTTAACAAATTAAGGTTTAACGCTTCCAAGACCATGCTGCTTGCGCAGCAGCTTTACGAAGGTATTAATATTGGAAGCGAGAATCCCGTGGGCTTGATCACCTATATGCGTACGGATTCACCGCGCGTAGCGCCGGAAGCGATCGCCGAGGTGCGCGAACATATCGCAAGGAATTTCGGGCCAGAAAGCCTGCCGGAGAAAGCGAATACTTTTAAGGTGAAAAAATCCGCGCAAGAAGCGCATGAAGCGATCCGGCCCAGTTACGTATCCCGCGCTCCGGAAAGCTTGAAGGATTTTTTGACTGACGAGCAGTACCGTTTGTATGAATTGATCTATAACCGTTTTGTGGCCAGCCAGATGAAGCCGGCGGAGTTTTTAGCTACCAGTGTTGATATCATAAGCGGCAAATACGCGTTTACGGCTAACGGCTCGCGGCTTGTTTTTGAAGGTTTTATGGCGGCCTATAATAAAGATGATGAAACAGAGGAAAATGCTGAAGAGGAGAAAGAAAAATCCGCAAACGTCATCCCGCCATTGGAAGAGGGGGAAGTTTTAGGATTGAAGAAGATTACTCCATCGCAGCATTTTACCAAGCCGCCGGCAAGGTTCTCGGACAGTTCGCTGGTAAAAGCTTTGGAAGAGGAAGGCATCGGCCGGCCGTCAACTTACGCGCCGATCATCTATACGCTTATTTTGCGCGATTATGTGCGCAGGGTAAAAGGCTATTTATTCCCCACGGAATTAGGCTTTAAGGTCTGCGATATGCTCGCCGAATATTTCCCTAAAGTTATGGATATCAAATTCACCGCGTTGATGGAAGAAGAGCTTGATGAGATAGAAGAAGGTAAACTTTCCAAGGAAAAAGTGCTTACGGATTTCTATGAGCCGTTCAAGGCAAGCCTGGATTTTGCGCAGGGGCACATCCAGAAGGAAGTGATCGTCTCCGACCAGGTTTGCGATAAATGCGGCAAGCCCCTGATCTTCAAATGGGGCCGCCGCGGAAAATTCTTAAGCTGTTCGGGTTTCCCGGAGTGCAAGAATTCCAAATCCATAACCAGCGGCGTGAAATGCCCGATCGAGGGCTGCGGCGGTGAGCTGATCGAACGCCGTTCAGCCAGGGGATTCTTTTACGGCTGCTCGAATTTTCCCAAGTGCACTTATACCTCGCGCGCATTGCCGCAGGATAAAGAGTAATGGAAAAATATATCCAAAAATTCATCCGTTACCTGGAGATTGAGAAGAATTATTCCCAGCATACGGTGGTAAATTATAAAGGCGACCTTGAGGATTTTAACAGGTTTTTAGGCGGCGCGGAAGTGGAGAAGGTAGATTACCTTACCTTAAGAAAATACCTGGCCGTGCTTAAGGAGAAATCACTGGGCAACCGCAGCGTGGGCCGCCGGCTTTCGGCATTAAGAAGCTTTTTCAAATTTCTCACCAGGGAAAGCTATATCAAAGTTAATCCCATCCTTATGTTATCCAGCCCCAAACTTGACAAACATCTACCGTCTTTTTTGACTGAAGATGAAGTGTCCAGGCTTATTGAATCCGCTTTTGCCAAAGATAAAGATGACCTTTTGGGCCCGCGCGACCGGGCGATTCTGGAAGCGTTTTATTCCAGCGGGCTGCGCATTTCAGAGCTTGTCGGCCTGGATGTTGATGATATTGATTTTATCAGCGGGATACTGAAAGTCAGGGGCAAGGGCAAGAAGGAGCGCATTGTCCCGGTGGGAGAAGCGGCGCTTTCAGCGATCAAGAAATATCTGGACAGGAAGAAGAAGCAAACGCAGGCTGTTTTTCTGAACAAGAACAATAAGCGCCTGACTACGCGGGGAGTAAGAGGGATAGTGGATAAGCATATCCATTCGGTAGGCATCAGGCAGGGGGTTAGCCCGCATACTTTGCGGCACTCTTTTGCCACGCACCTGTTGAACCGCGGCGCTGACCTGCGCACAGTGCAGGAATTATTGGGGCATGCGAATCTGTCCACCACGCAGATCTATACGCATCTAACAACGGATAAACTAAAAAGCGTTTATGATAAAGCGCATCCGCATGCATGAAAGATCAGTATTTAGTAGGTAGAATGTAGTAGATAGAATATAGGAAAAGCAGAATCAAAAACAAAAGCAGTAGGTAGAATGTAGGGAGAACCGAGAACTTAACACCTAGAACCTGGAACCAAGAATTAGTAATTATTTAGCTAAGGCAGAATAGAGGACTTATGTCCATCATTTACGATTTGATCGCTTTTATTTTTACTTTAATCTACCTGCCGGTCTATCTGTTCAAGGGTAAGTTCCACGGGGGTTTTCTAAACCGCCT
>JBAZNG010000066.1:0-6402 GCA_041649385.1 Candidatus Omnitrophota bacterium
TAGTTTTCCAGAAAAAAACGGTGCTTCCTGCTTAGCCCGGGCAGATCCAGAACCAAAACATGCCTGCCGCTTGAGGCAGCTTCACTGATCATGGAGATACTTTCCGGCGTGGTGATCACGATGCGGCTTAAACCGAGTATCCCGGCGACAGCGTCGGGTATATTTTTCTCATTGGCGATGATCAAAAGCTTACAGCGGGGTTCACCGCAAAACTCATCCTGAAGCATCCTCTCTATATCCGCAGTCGTCCGCCGCGAGGTAGTGATAAAGATATTGGCGTCCAGTTCATCGGCGGCCGCCTTGATCTGACGTGCGGCTTCACGCATTGTTTCCTTATCCAGCGTAAAATTCTTACTGTTGCCGCCGATCAAAACACCCAGGCAGAACTTTGCCGGCATCTGCGCAAAAACGCCTGAATTGATCAACCTTTGCGCTGCCTGCGCAACGGCCTTTTGATCAATGGTGTTGAGCGCGCCCAAAATACCCAGGACGTTCTTTTCAGCCGGCGGGTTGTCATGCAACGGCTCAACCACCAGGTCAAACCTTTTCGTCCCCAGAAACGACGGGCGCATCAGGACTATGGATTTAGCCTGGTGCGTCCTGGAAAGCAGGTGATTTACCCCGTAAAGAAGCGAACCGCAGGATATCACGATATCCGGATAAACCCCTAAAAGGCTGTTTTGCGTATCAGTAGTCAAATGCTTCATCATCGCTGCGCTAAAATCCAACGTTGGGTATTTGCCGATGAACAACGCGCCGAGCGTAAACAATATCCTGTGCCATTTGCTTTTAAAACGCACCTGCCGGATATAAGTAGCGGACTTAAAACCCCTCTTCTGCAGGTTCAAAGCCAGAATCTTTGCCAGGCCCTCGGATTGGCGCAGGTGCCCCGCTTTTGCGTCGGAAAGTATTAAAACATTCCTCTCTCTGCCATATTTCCAGATCTTATACGTCCAGAGGTACTCCTGCGGGTATTGCCTGATATACTTCTCAAATATCTTTGTTAAAGCCTGCAGGTTGGTTCTTAATTCCTCAACCGGGTCAGCCATCCTTTTGGCCGTATAGATCTGGTCAAAGAACACTTTCATATACGGGCCTTTAACGCGCGCATAAAAAGCCGGGATGATCAGGCAATCATGTTTCAAAGCCATCCTCAATGCGCCGGTAGCCATGGAGGCCTGATGGCCAAAGAAGTCCACGATCTCGCCATTCTTCCCTCCCTGGTCAACAGTCATGCCTATGGACTCACTATTCTTAAGCGCGTTGATCATCTTGCGCAGGCCGGTATCTTTATGGATGATCCTGCACCCCTTTTTAACGCGGTAGCTGTTCAATAAAGCATTCAGGCGCTTGAACCCCTGGTCGCGCACAAAAATAGAAAAAGGAACACCCAGGTTAGCAGAGATAATGTTGGAAAGCTCCCAGTTACCTTCGTGCATGCCCAGATAAATCACGCCCTTGCCTGTTTTAAAAGCCTGCTCGATGAATTGCCTGTTCTCAATCTGGATATATTTATCCAGGTATTTTACGTCAATGCGGGGAATAAAAGATATCTCCACCAGGTTCTGGGCAAACGCCTGGTAGGCTCGCCGTGTAATCAGCGCCGCTTTTTTATAACCTTCCTGGCCGGCTACGCTCCTGAGGATATTGCTCTGGGCAATGCTGCGGTGCCTGGAGTCAAGAAAATAGATCAGGTCCCCAAGCCTGCGGGCCATAAAAAGGCTGAAGCTTTTAGGGAAGAAACAAGTCAGAAAACTTGTAATCCTAAAGATTATACAGCTTAAGTAATCGGTTGTTGAATTCAGCTTCATTCTTAGTTATACCCAGTTTTACGGCTAAAACCAGCAAAGTGCAGCCGGCAGGCTCAAGGCCGGAAAGTTTTACCGCGTCCTTCTCTGTAGTGACGATGGCCTGCGCGGTTTTTGCCTTTGCTGCGGCGATGATTTTATGCAAATCGCCTTGCGTGTAATTATGATGGTCTTCGAACTGTAAGAACAGTTTCAGATCAAGTCCGAGTCCTGTAAGCAGGCTATAAAAACCTTCCGGATCGCCGATGGCGCAAAAAGCGGCCAGGGGTTTCGCTTTTAAACTATCTACGGGTACCGGCGACGGGATTTTATCCAGTGTCCTGAAAGCGCAGGGCAAATGCGCGGCTTCCACGATCAAGGCGTTATTAGAATACCCCTGTAACTTTTTATGCAGATCGGCATTATCCAGGCCGGCTGACCGGGTAAGCAGAAAAATATCTGCCTGCCTTAAAGTAAATAACGGCTGGCGCAGGAAACCCGCGGGCAGGAGCCTGCGGTTACCAAAAGGATTAGCCGCGTTGATCGCCACGATCTCCAGGTCTTTGGCGATCCGCCACTGCTGCAGGCCGTCATCTAAGATCAAAGTATCTACGCCGAATTCCTTCACGGCTTTTTTGGCTGACGCCACCCGGTCCTTATCCACGATCACGCAAACCCCGGGAAGCTTTTGCGCAAGCATATAAGGCTCATCCCCCATCTTACGGATATCGTTATCTGAACAAGCGCTACCCAAAAAGGCTTTCTTATACCCGCGGCTGGCTACCGCCACTTTATGCCCGCGCGCTGATAAATATGCGGCAATATATTCTACGAGCGTAGTCTTGCCAGTGCCGCCTAAAGTGATATTGCCGACACTGATCACTTTACAGCCGGCCTTAAAGGGTTTTAACTGGTAAAATGCCATCAGTAACAGCACAAACAACCCGTAAACAAGGGAAAGGCAGTATAAAATAATGCCTAAAAACCACGCCAGCGCCCCCCTTCTCCTGCCTGTGGCCAGATCATACAAAAACTGCTTAAATTTAGGCATAAACCCCTCTCAATAATCTTTAAATTCTTAACTAAATATGATACCACAATCAGGATGGGGAGGCAAACATTTTAACGATAAAACCAAGGAATGACAACAGGATATGTAATTATGCCGGAATGAGCGCGGTTATCTCTTCCAGGGAAGATACGACTATGTCAGCGGAGCCTAAATAAGCTTCAGGAAGGCTGGTGCTGACAGCAATGCAGGACATGCCTGCTTTCTTTGCGGAAGTAATGCCAAAAGGGGCGTTTTCAATCACCAGGCACGCTTTGGGATGCAACTTAAGCGCGCGAGCGGCTTTCAGGTAAGGTTCCGGATGAGGCTTACCTTTCTTAACCTGGTTACCAGCTATGACCACGTCAAAAAATTTCTTAATGCGGCCGGGGAGTATCTTCTGTACCTCTGTAATAGGGCTTCCAGTAACCAGGCCAAGCAGCAGGCCTCGCCTTTTTAGCTGCCTAAGCAGGCTGTCAGCCCCATGGAAGATATAACGCTTAAAGTTCTTCCGGAATATCCTCTGGCGCAAGGCAAATATTTTATCCAGGATCCTGCGCGTTGGCTGGATATGCCCGCGTTTGAGTAGCCCCCTTAATGTCTTCTCCCACCGCTCGCCTTCCTGGGCATACACTTCAAAGCAACCCACGCGCACCCCAAAAGGCCGCAACGCTTCATACCAGGCGAGAAAGTGATAAGGCATGGAATCCACGATCACGCCGTCCATATCAAAAATCACTGCCTGTGGTTTGTTTTTAAGTTTTTTCATTCTCTTGGTCAATCCGAGGGCATAAAAGACAGGTTTCTTTCAATGAACTCCACCAGCTTCTGCTGAATGGCGGCCGGTATGTTGCGGAATTCAACACCTATGCCGGGGTAGGCGTGCGGCTGAACTGCCTTGTCCGGGATCCAGACAACCGCAGCATCCAACTCCATCTCTTCTGCGCTGGGAGGCAACTTCATTTTCAGAAGCACTTCATCGCCCAGCCGGAATTTATCGCAGCCAAAAATAAACGCGCCTATGGCGCTAAGGTTCAGGATATCCACTTTCAGGCAAACTGGCGTATGCTGCATATTTGATTTAAGCTCTATCTTCAGGTCCACCGGCAGGCGCTTAAACCTGCGCCTTAACTGCATTTTCTTGATATTCTCTATTGCCTTGTCTTCCTTAAAAGCGTTCAGGGCAACTTCTTCCGTAGCGCAGATATCAATGACTTTATCCATACCTGATACAGCCAATACGCCCAACAGGTGCATGGGAACATTGACAAATTTCAGCCTTCCCTGGTTGTTGATGATCTCCTTATAGGCGATGACGATCACGGATATGCCCATATAATCGATCATTTGGACATCCTCAAAATTACAGAGGATATCCGTGTAGCCGTCGCGCAGGCACTGGCCGGTGATCTCCACGAGGTTGGCGCAGTCAACGTCAATACGGCCGGCTAAATCCAGGATCACTACATTTTGTTTTTGCCTTAAATGGATCTCTAACATGATAGTTTGAACTCTATTTGCGGGTTGTTTTTAAAAGTGCCGTGCGCCGGGCAATTCTTGATGAAATTAAGTAAAGCATTCACCCTGCGCTCTTCAAGGCAGGCTCCTTTTAAATCAATGAACACCTCAATATATTTAAAACATACCGGCGCCTCTTTAGAAAGCTCGGCGCTGGCCTTCACTTTAAAGTTATTCAACTCCAACTTCGCTCCCTCAGCGTATTTACGGATATAAACTCCGATGCAGCTGGCTAAACCTGCCAATAGCGCATCCAAGGGAGTGATCCCGTCAGATTTCGCATCAATAATGAATTCAGCTTTACCCGTGCGGGCTGTAAAATTCAACTCTTTATTATGCGTGACTTCGGCCTGATACATTTATCCTCCTTCAAACCCTAGTAGCTGCGGGGGTTATCTTGCTTGCTCCACAGCTCAAAAAGCCCTAAGTTCTCCTTCAATAATACTTTCGCTAAAATCTTCATCCTGCTTTTACCGATCTTTTTCATCCGCGCGTTAGAGATAGCCAATTCGCTGAAACCATACCTTTGGGCATCCTTGATCCGGGCGCCATACACGATGCGCTCAACGCCCGCCCAGTGGCAAGCGGCAAAACACATCGGGCAGGGTTCAGTTGTAGAATACACCGTCGCCCCGGATAAATCCACTGTTTTAAGTTTTCGGCACGCCTCTCTTATCGCGCTAACCTCCGCATGCGCGGTTATATCGTTATTACGCCAGACAAGGTTGTGCGCGCAAGAGGCAACCCGGTTATTTTTCACAATACAGGCGCCAAAAGGCGCCTGTCCGCGCCTGATCCCCTGACGGGCTTTGGCGATCGCCAGGCGCATAAAAAACTCATCTTTATTCTTCATAACTCACCAGCTCATAATCCATGCTGCCTAAACCTAACGCTGCCGCATGCTTTAATTGTTTAAGCCCGTCGCGTTCAGGATGTAATTCCTTGAAAATATCCCTGCCGCATTTTTTTATAACCGCATCCAGGCAGGCCTTATCAACGCTCACCGGGTCATGAGAAACAAATATGCCGATATCAGGGCATACCCGCGGGTCATCCTTGGCCAGGCAATCGCACTCTTTAGTGATCTTGATGGCAAAATTAATGAACGCGGAATTTTCTTTCTTGTTTTTTAACACGCCTGCGGCATGCTCAACCATTTTTTCCTGTATCAAGTCAGCTCCTGAGCCCCAGTTCACATCCATGGCGGAAAATTTGCAGGCGGCAATACAGCTGGCGCAGCCGATACATTTAGCTGCGTCAACCACGGATTTTTTATTCACAATGGTAATCGCCTCAACCGGACAAACATCCCTGCAAGCAGCGCAGCCGGTACAATTCTTAAGATTGACTACGGGAGCCAGTTGCGAATGCTGGGCAAGTTTGCCCTTGCGCGTAGCTGAACCCATGCCGATATTTTTAAGCGCGCCGCCAAAACCAGTCATGATGTGCCCCTTAAAATGCGCCACTCCCACAAGTACTGGTGCTTCAACATAAACACGGGCTACTGAAACCTGTTTAAAGATCTTCCCATCTATCTCCACACTTTTTGCGCAATCTTTATCATGGTCATCAGGGATAACTACTTTTGCGCCGGTAGCATTTTCTGTAAAACCATGCTCGTAAGCCAAGGCCTTATGCTCGGTAGAATTAGTACGCCTGCCGCGGTATAAAGTATTCGTATCGCTTAAAAAAGGCAAAGCGCCTTTTTCTTTAAGCGCGTCATTGATAGTTTTAAGAAAATGCGGCTTTACAAAACCGGTATTGCCTTCTTCGCCGAAATGCAGTTTCACAGCCGCTGAAACACCAGCAGGCACAAAATCAAATAACCCGCTTTCTTTAAGCAGGCGTTTTAATTTCAGGCAGGCAGAATCGGCAGGGTCAGTTTCACTTAAACTGGTGAAATAAACCTTACTACGCAAAGAGATACTCCCCTTTATTTATTTTTCCGACCTGTTCGTCCGGCGCAGGGCCTTAACCATGCGGTCATATGCTTCTTGTAAAGTTTTGCCTTCCGTAAGATGGTCGCAGCAGAGCGCCGCGAAACCCTGG
>JBAZNG010000067.1:0-6363 GCA_041649385.1 Candidatus Omnitrophota bacterium
TATACAGGCATAACAAATGACCTGAAGCGGCGCTTAAAGGAACATAACCAGGGCAAGGGTTGTAAGTTTACGCGGGTGCGTAAGCCCGTGAAGCTAATGTATAGCGAGTTATTGCCAGATTTATCCGCGGCGCTTAAAAGGGAAGCCGCGATCAAGCGCTTGAAACGCGAAAGAAAGCTGGAGTTGTTTAGTTGATTTGTTATTGCTTTGAGTAAATAAACTAATGAAGGTCTTGAGAAGTTGTTTTATATTTATATTATTTCTGGTTATTTTTACGCCTGGGGTCTGGGCTGATCAGGTCCTTCTCTGGGATGATTGTCTCGCCGAAGCAAAAAAGAACAATCCTGATCTTATCTCATCTGTGGAAAGCGTTAAAGAGAGCGCAGCCGATAAAGGAATAACAGCAAGCGCTTTATACCCGCAGGTTGACGGTAATTTAGGCGTTTCTACGACGCATACCAACAGCCGCAACTCTTCAACAGGCGTGAAGACCCGTTCGACAACCGACTCTTATACGTACGGAGCAACAGCCACGCAGCTTCTCTTTGACGGTTTTAAAACCGTCAACAATGTCAAATCCGCGACAGAAGATATAAAAGCCGCCCAACAGAATTACCGTTTTACTTCATCAAACGTGCGACTGGCGTTACGCACCGCTTTTATTAATCTATTAAGGTCCCAGGAACTGATCAAAGTTGTTGAGGAGATCGTCAGGATAAGAAGGCAGAACCTGGAGCTGATCACTTTGCGTTATCAATCAGGGTTAGAACATAGAGGCGCCTTACTTACGGCGGAAGCGGATATCGCGGAAGCCAATTTCGAGCTTTCCCAGGCAAAAAGAGACCTTGTCCTTTCTCAAAGGCAGTTAACCGCGGCAATGGGGCGTGATAAATTTGAGCCCATTTCTGTTAAAGGGGATTTTACGATCAGGGATACAGTAAAAGAGAAGCCGGATCTTGATCTCATCGTTAAAAATAACCCCTCTTTATTAAAAGCTATCGCGGAGAAGAATTCTGCTTCTTATAGCATAAAATCAGCTTATGCCAACTTTTCTCCTGAACTTTCCGGCTCTGCCGGAGCCAATAAAACAGATACTTCCTGGCCGCCGCGCGCAAAAACCTGGAATGCCGGCCTTACTTTGACTATGCCTATATTTGAAGGCGGCTTAAGGTTCGCGCAGGTTGCCAAGGCAATTGCCGCTTATAAACAGGCGGAAGCCGATGAGAGAAGTATAAAAGACAGCGCTGTTGTCACCTTAGAGAGCGCCTGGGCGGCTTTGCAGGACGCCATTGAGACAGTGACTGTCCAGTATAAAAACCTGGACGCTACAGTTGAACGCTCAAAGATCGCGGAAGCGCAATATTCAACAGGTTTTATTGATTTTGATAACTGGACGATCATTGAGGATAATCTCGTATCAGCTAAAAAAACTTACCTGAATGCCCAGGCGAATCTTCTGCTTGCGGAAGCTAACTGGATCCAGGCGAAAGGAGAGACGTTGGAATATGCGCAAAACTAAATTAAAGACGATCTTGGGGATTTTCGTTTTATTGGTTGTTGTTATATTCATCATCGCCAGGGCTAAAACAAAAAGCCAGGGTGATGATATAGTTAAAGAGGTTAATCCTACTGTAGGCGCGATCCAGATATACATATCCACGACAGGAACAGTATATCCAAAGAACCGGCTGGAAGTGAAGTCTCCGGTTGGCGGCAGGATCGAAAGCATCCTGGTGAAAGAAGGCGATAAGGTCAAGGTCGGCCAGCCACTGGCTTTGATGAGCTCTACAGAGAGGGCCGCGCTTCTGGATGCTGCCGAGGGCCAGGGAGAAGAAGTGGTAAAATACTGGAAACAGGTCTATAAACCGATAACGCTTCTGGCGCCTATTGATGGAGAGGTAATTGTGGCTACGACCCAGCCGGGTACGACTGTCACGACAGCCGATGCGGTGATCGTATTATCAGACCGCCTTATTGTCCGGGCGCAGGTTGATGAAACCGATATAGGCAAGATCAAAGTAAAACAGGACGCTTTTATAACATTAGACGCCTATCCTGATGAGATGATCCCGGCAGTAGTTGACCATATTTATTATGAATCTGAGACCGTGAATAATGTGACGATCTACAAAGTGGACCTTGTGGCGGAGAATACTCCTGGATTTTTCCGTTCCGGGATGAACGCGACGATCGACTTTAAGGCCGATGCCAGGGAGAATGCGCTGCTTTTGCCTGTAGAAGCGGTGCGCAAGGAGAAGAATGAAGATTATGTTTTATTGAAACAGCCTGGCAGCAACAATCCCTCAAAACGCGTGGTGACGATCGGTATCACGGATGATAAGAATTATGAGCTTCTTTCCGGGCTCACTGCGGCAGATACGGTTATTGTCACGACAAAGAAATACGTGTTCCCTGAATCCGGCAGCACAAGCAGCAGCCCGTTTATGCCAAAGATGCCCAGTTCAAAAAAGAAATAGCAAAGCAGCCCGACAAAAATGATTGAAACCAAAGACCTGTATAAAACATACCAGATGGGCGATGTGAAAGTGGAGGCCTTACGCGGAGTTTCCTTAAAGATCTCTTCAGGTGAGTTCGTCGCCATCATGGGCGCTTCAGGTTCAGGAAAATCCACGCTTATGCATGTATTAGGGCTTCTAGACCGGCCTGACTCAGGGCAGTATCTTCTGGGAGGCGAAGATGTAACTGACCTTACGGATAAGGAACTGGCTTTAGTCAGGAACCAATTGGTTGGTTTTGTCTTCCAGCAATTCCATTTGTTGCCAAGGATGACTGCTCTTGAGAACGCGGAGCTCCCCCTGGTTTATGCCGGCAAAAGGCATTTAAAGGATAAAGCGATAAGGGAGATTGAGGAAGTTGGTTTAAAAGACAGGATGTTGCATAGGCCGAATGAGATGAGCGGTGGCCAGCAGCAGAGGGTGGCGATCGCTCGAAGCCTGGTTTGCGACCCGCCGATAATCTTCGCTGATGAACCTACCGGTAATCTGGATTCAAAGAGCAAAGAAGAGATCATTAATATCCTAAAGAAACTTAATGAAAAAGGTAAGACGATCATTATTGTAACGCATGAAAACGAGATCGCCGCCTACGCTAAAAGGGTGATCACTATGCGTGATGGCCAGGTGATTTCTGATAAAAGTGTTGCGGCGCCTGCGACTAGCGCTACAGCTGTTCCTGGCGGAAGCGCAAATTTGGTAAAGGATATCCTTGCTAAATCCGGGAGCGCGGTAAAAGGAGGCATGGAATTTTTAGATTATCTTCGGCAGGCAGTTTCAGCTATGTTAGCGCACAGGATGCGTGCGTTTTTATCCATCCTTGGTATCCTCATTGGCGTAGCGGCGGTCATCGCGATGTTAGCCATTGGCCAGGGTTCAAAAGAATCTATCCAGAAACAGCTGGAATCTTTGGGTTCCAACCTTCTAATGATCAGGCCTGGCGCGCCAAGATCCGGCGGCGTGGCTTTACAGTCCGGTTCAACAACGCGTTTTACTCTCCAGGATGTCACAGAGATAAAAAAACTGAACGACAGCGTAAGCAGGGCCAGCCCATCAGTGTCATCCAGGGCGCAGATCGTTTATGGCAACAAGAACTGGAATACGAAAGTTGAAGGCGTGGGGGTAGAGTACGCGCAATTACGCGCCGCTGTGCCGGTTATCGGCAGGTTCTTCACTGAAGAAGAAGTCAAGATGAGGAATAAAGTGGCTTTGCTTGGCACCACTGTGGTAAAAGAGGTTTTTGGCGATGCTAACCCCATTGGCGAAACAATAAAGATAAACCTGATCAATTTTAAAGTCATCGGCATCCTGCCGGAAAAGGGTTCATTCGGTCCGCAGGATCAGGATGATACGGCGGTTATTCCAATAACTACCGCTATGTACAGGGTGCTTGGAAAGCAATATGTTGATTCTATTTATGTGGAAGCAAAAAGCGCAGATACAATTGACACTGCCCAGGAAGAGATCGAAAAACTCATTATTAAACAGCACCGCCTGATCACTGATGACCAGAAAGATTCCTTTCAGATACGCAATATGTCTGAATTCAAGAAGACGCTTGAATCAACGACACAGACAATGTCCCTATTATTGGGTGCGATTGCCGCTATCTCGCTTTTGGTAGGCGGCATTGGCATTATGAATATCATGCTTGTGTCGGTCACTGAACGAACGCGGGAGATCGGCCTGCGCAAGGCGATCGGCGCAAATAACAAAGATATTATGACGCAGTTCCTTATTGAAGCAGTATTGATGTCGCTTATCGGCGGCATAGCCGGGATCATGCTTGGCAGCGGGATAGCTGTGATGATCACCATGGTGGCAAAATGGAGCGTGAGTATTTCTTTGTCTTCAGTGGTGCTTGCCACAGTTTTTTCTCTTATAGTCGGGGTAGTTTTCGGCCTTTGGCCGGCAAAGCAGGCCGCGCAACTTAATCCCATTGAGGCGTTGAGATATGAATAAGAAGCTTTGTATATTATCCATTCTTCTGGTTTGTTTATTATCCGCTGGCTGCGAAAGGCCTAATTTATACAGCTACCGTAAAGACCGCGAGATCGCTATTGATGGCAAATACACGGATTGGGGAAATTATATATCTTACTATAGCGAAAAAGAAAAACTTGTTGTTAACCTGGCTAATGACGATGAATATCTATATATCTGCCTTATTTCCAGGAGCCGCAGGGTTGAGACGCAGATAATGGAATCGGGTTTGCAGTTATGGTTTGATCCTGAAGCTGGCCAGAGAAAAATATTTGGTATCCGTTTTCCCATAGGAATGCGGGTTATGGGTATGCCTATCGCGCAGAGAATGAAGAAAGAGGACAGGCCATTAGGCTATGATGATAGCCAGGATCCGTTAAGGCGGGAAGATTGGGGAGACCGCGAATTTGATAAAAAGCTGGAAGAGCTGGAAAACTTACAGGATAAAATGGAGGTTATCCTGCCTTTGCCTGCGCAAGGGGCCAAGGAAGATAGAGACAGAAGGGCTCCGCCTGATGATAAAAAACCACCTGAAGAAAAAGGCGTGGCTCATCGCAGAGGTTTTCCTCCAGGGGGTAAAGAGTTATTGCTTGAAGAAGCGCATAAATATGGTCTGGAAGCAAAACTCGGCCGCGAAAATGGTTATTTTGTCTATGAACTTAAAGTCCCTCTTAATAGGTCTGAAGAGCGACCATACGCCATAGGCTCAAAACCAGGTAATCCTATTGGCCTGGGAATTGAGGTGCAAAACGCCAGCACAGGCCGTTTTGCCGGTTCAGCAAGCCGCTCTCCCGAAGATAACAATAGAGAGCCGCCGGAACTTGCGTCAGGCGCTAAGTTTGGCACAGGATCGTCTTATAGCGATGAGAATATTAAATTATGGATAATAATTAATCTTGCCGGAAGTTAAAAAAGGAGATTGAATTGCTCACAGCAATATTTTTATTAGCTTGTGTGATCTTTATATTAGCTTACCTAAAATACGGCGCGTTCCTTAAAAAGCATTTTGAGCTGGATAACAAGAATCATCCACCATCACACACTATGTGTGATGGGGTGGATTATGTGCCCGCGCCAATGCCAGTGTTATTCGGCCATCATTTCTCCTCTATTGCCGGCGCCGGGCCTGTGATCGGCCCTATTATTGCCTGTATCGCTTTTGGTTGGGGGCCGGTCTGGCTTTGGGTGATCATCGGTTCTATTTTTATCGGCGGCATCCACGATTTCTCCAGCCTGGTCATCTCTATCCGTAACCGCGGCCGTTCTATTGCCGAGATCGCCAATACCTATATGTCCAAACGCGCGTATCATCTGATGCTGGCGTTTATCTGGTTAAGCCTGGTTTATGTCTTAACAGTTTTTACGGACTTGACCGCTAATACATTCAAGCTTGACGGGGGGGTAGCGACAACATCATTGATCTTTATAACGCTTGCCATAGGTTTTGGTTTCTCATTATATCGCTTAAAGATTCCCCTAAGGTGGGCGTCTTTAGTATTTGTGCCACTAGTCTTTGTTTTTATCTGGTTGGGGCAAAAGATGCCTCTAAACAATATCCCGGCAATACTGGGCAACCAGGCGAAAACTTGGGATATTATATTGATCGCTTATTGTTTTATCGCTTCAGTTACACCTGTTTGGATATTATTACAACCCAGGGATTATTTATGCAGTTTTCTGCTTTACGCTTCTGTGATAGGAGGGTTCTTCGGTATCCTGCTGGGAGGCCTGCCGCTTAATTATCCGGCGTTTACCGTCTGGAATAATAAAGATATCGGTATGTTATTTCCTATGTTGTTTGTTACAGTTGCCTGCGGAGCGGTGAGCGGTTTTCATTGTATTGTGGCTAGCGGCACGCCTTCTAAGC
>JBAZNG010000068.1:0-6277 GCA_041649385.1 Candidatus Omnitrophota bacterium
CGTTTTAGCGGAAGCTATTTACAAGGAAGGATTGAAGAACGTTACCGCCGGTTCTAACCCGATGGAGTTAAAACGCGGTATAGAAAAAGCTGTTGAGAAAGTAGTTGAAGAACTGGGCAAGCTTTCCACTCCGATCAAGGATAAGAAAGAGATCGCCCAGGTTGCTACGATCGCTGCCAACGCAGACAGCAATATCGGCGAACTGATCGCTGAAGCCATGGATAAAGTAGGTAAAGATGGCGTGATCACGGTAGAAGAAGCTAAATCTACCGCCACTACCCTTGATGTCGTGGAAGGTATGCAGTTTGACCAGGGGTATCTTTCTCCTTACTTTGTGACTGACGCTGAAAGAATGGAAGTACTTTTAGAGGATCCTTACATACTGATCTATGAGAAAAAGGTATCTTCCATCAAGGATATCCTTCCTCTTTTAGAGAAGATCGCCCGCACGGGGAAACCGCTTTTGATCATCGCTGAAGAAGTTGACGGCGAAGCGTTAGCGACATTAGTTGTTAACAAGATCCGCGGGACATTCGTTGCCTGCGCTGTAAAAGCTCCAGGATATGGGGACAGGCGCAAAGCGATGCTTGAGGATATCGCCATTCTTACCGGCGGTAAAGCCCTTACGGAAGACTTAGGGATAAAGCTTGAGAATATTGACCTTGATGACTTAGGCCGCGCTAAAAAAGTGAAGATCGATAAAGAAAACACCACGATCGTGGAAGGCGCAGGTAAAAACGCTGCGATCAATGCCAGGATCGCGCAGATGAAAAAACAGATTGAAGATACGGATTCCGATTATGACAAAGAGAAACTGCAGGAGCGTTTGGCCAAATTATCCGGCGGCGTAGCAGTGATCAATGTCGGCGCAGCTACGGAATCTGAAATGAAAGAGAAAAAAGCCCGCGTTGAAGATGCTTTGCATGCGACCCGCGCAGCCAGCCAGGAAGGTATTGTCCCGGGCGGCGGAGTAGCTTTGATCCGTACGATCGCAGCTTTGGATAAGTTAAAGCTTGAAGGCGATGAAAAGATCGGCTGCCAGATAGTCAAAAGGGCGATTGAGGAACCTTTGAGACAGATAATTCAGAATGCCGGAATGGAAGGTTCTGTAGTAGTCCAGAAGATCAAGGCCGAGAAGACGAATGTCGGTTTTGATGTAAGCCAGGATGCTTATGTGGATATGATAGAAGCCGGCGTGATCGATCCAACGAAAGTCACGCGTTCAGCTTTACAGAACGCCGCGAGTATCGCGTCTTTACTTCTGACCACCGAAGCGGTTATCGCTGATAAACCGGAGAAGGAAGAAAAGATGCCTGCTATGCCCGGCGGTATGGGTGGCATGGGCGGTATGGGTGGCATGGGCGGTTATTAAAAGCTCTCTAAACACCAAAAACCGGGGACAGTGCTGTCATTAGAGCAGTGCTGTCCCCTTCTTATTTTACAAAATAAGTATTGACAAAATTGGCAATTTGTCATAAAATTTAACATCCTTTCATAGATATTTCCCGAAAAAGGCAAAATATCCGTAACTTATTGTATTTCAACAAGTTAATATAAGGAGATCTCTAAAATGGCAGAGTGGATAGGTATAGGCAGGCGCGCAAGAAGGTGTTATGGATTTGATGAAATAGCACTTGTCCCAGGTTCACGGACGGTCAATCCTAACGAGGTTGACACATCATTTATGCTTGCGGGCAAGAAATTCAAGGTGCCTATACTCGCCGCGGCCATGGATGGCGTTGTGAATGTTAAATTCGCCGTGGAGATGTCCGGCCTTGGCGGTATCGCGGTGCTTAACCTTGACGGCGTCCAGACGCGCTATGAGAATCCCGACCAGGTTTTAGAGGAGATATCTAAAGCAACTCCGCAAAAAGCCACAGAACTCATCCAATCCGTATACACTACCCCGATCAAAGAGAAACTTGTCTCCTTAAGGGTAGCTGAGATCAAGAAGAAAAAAGGCACTGCGGTAGTCAGTTGTATCCCGGCTAACGCCGATAAATTCTCAAAGCTGGCCATTGACGCCGGCGCTGATATATTCGTTATACAATCCACTGTTACAACCACCAGGCATATCGCCAAAGAGTACAAAACATTAGACCTGCATAAATTCTGTAAATCCATTAAGATACCTGTTGTGCTGGGTAATTGCGTTACCTATGAAACAACTTTAGAGCTTATGTCCACGGGGGCCAGCGCCTTATTGATCGGTGTAGGCCCGGGAGCCGCCTGTACAACGCGCGGGGTTTTAGGCATCGGCGTGCCGCAGGTTACCGCAACAGTGGATGCTGCAGGGGCGCGTGATTTCTACTTTAAGCGGACTGGAAAATATGTTTCTATTATCACTGACGGCGGCATGAACCGCGGTGGAGACATCTGCAAGGCTTTTGCCTGCGGAGCGGATGCTGTAATGATCGGTTCAAGTTTTGCCAGGGCATTGGAAGCTCCCGGTAAAGGTTTTCACTGGGGCATGGCGACCAGCCACGTAAACCTGCCCCGCGGCACGCGCATACAGGTTGGCACGACCGGCGCTCTAAAGGATATTTTGTTCGGGCCGGCCAAGGTTGATGACGGTTCACAAAACCTGATGGGCGCTTTAAGGACTTCCATGGGTTCATTAGGGGCGAGCAATATTAAAGAAATGCATGACGTGGAGATCATTATTGCTCCTTCTATTCAGACTGAAGGCAAGATCTTCCAAGTCGGGCAGAGAGTGGGGATGGGTAAATGAGCAGACAGATAGTATTAATTCTGGATTTTGGCTCGCAATATACGCAGTTGATCGCCCGCCGCGTGCGCGAGAATAAGGTTTTCTCTAAGATCATTCCTTATAATACGCCGGTAAAAGAGATTGCGGCGATGAACCCGAAAGGTTTGATACTTTCCGGAGGGCCTGCTTCTGTCGTGGATAAAAAATCACCTTATCCGGACGCAGGTATATTTAAGCTGGGCGTTCCTGTCCTGGGCATCTGTTATGGCATGCAAGTCATCTGCGAGATGCTTGGCGGCAAAGTTAAGCACAGCCGAGAACGCGAATACGGAAAAGTAGAACTATTTATTGACGACAACCGCGACATCTTTAGCCGCCTGCCAGGCAACTTTACATGCTGGGCCAGCCACGGTGACCTTGTTACCAAGATGCCCATTGGATTTCATACTACCGCGCACACAAGTTCCACTCCGATCGCCGCTATTGCTAACCCCAAAAGAAGGATTTACGCTGCGCAATTCCATCCGGAAGTCACGCATACTGAAAAAGGAAATCAGATTTTAAGCAATTTTCTTTTTAAATCCTGCGGCTGCTTAAGCAGGTGGACAATGCAGTCTTTTATCAAGGAAGCGGTTGAGAATATCAAAAAAACTGTCGGTAAAGATAAGGTTGTCCTGGGTTTAAGCGGCGGAGTGGATTCTTCTGTTGCCGCCCTGCTTATCCATAGGGCCATCGGCAAGAACCTGCGCTGTATTTTTATTGATAACGGCGTGATGCGTAAAGGCGAACCCGAACAAATTAAAAGTGTTTTTAAGAATATGTACCATCTTAATCTGGATTACGTGGACAGGTCCAAGCGGTTTTTGGAGCGTTTAAAGGGTGTCGTTGACCCGGAAATGAAGCGCAAGATCATCGGCGAGGAATTCGTAAGGGTGTTTGAAGAGGAATCAAAGAAAACAAAAGGGGCTAAATTCCTTGGCCAGGGCACGCTTTATCCTGATGTGATCGAATCCATTTCTCCCAGCGGAGCGCCAAGTAGGAAGATCAAGAGCCACCATAATGTCGGAGGCCTCCCGGCGCAGATGAAACTTAAGCTCATTGAGCCGTTAAGGGAATTATTCAAGGACGAAGTACGCGAGATAGGGCATCAGTTGGGATTACCCGATATGATCATACAACGGCAGCCTTTCCCCGGCCCGGGACTGGCCGTACGCATTATTGGTGAAATAACCGTGGAACGCCTGGATTTGTTGCGTGAGGTTGATAGGCGTATTGTTGAAGAGATCACCAAGGGCGGATTATATAGCCAGGTCTGGCAGTCTTTCGGTGTGTTGCTGCCGATAAAAAGCGTGGGGATCATGGGTGATCAGCGCACCTATGAGAATGTTGTCGCGTTGCGCTGCGTTACCAGCTTTGATGGGATGACCGCGGACTGGGCTAAGCTGCCTTATGAACTACTGGGAAAGATCTCAAACCGGATAATCAATGAAGTTAAAGGCGTTAACCGGGTTGTCTACGATATAAGCTCAAAGCCTCCTGCTACGATTGAGTGGGAATAAGTTTACTCTCCGCAAAAAACAGGCAGGGCAATACATTCCTGCCGGTTAATTAACGCATGCCACATTCGGACTTTATTCATCTGCATCTGCATACGCAATACAGCTTGCTTGACGGAGCATGCCGTATCCCGGAAATACTCGCCCTGGCTAAACAATACAAAATGGATTCTTTAGCGATCACCGACCACGGGAATATGTTCGGCGCCATTGAGTTCTACTTAGAGGCAAGGAAATCCGGCATTAAGCCGATCATTGGTTGCGAAGTATATGTGGCGCCTAAAAGCCGGCTGGATAAAAGCGGTTCCGGGATAGCGGAAACCTCAAACCACCTGATCCTTCTGGCTAAAGACGAATGCGGTTATGCAAACCTGATGAAACTGGTTTCCAGCGCTTACCTGGAGGGTTTTTATTACCGCCCGCGCATAGATAAAGAAATACTTGCGCAGCACGCCCAAGGCTTGATCGGATCAAGCGCCTGCCTTAAGGGCGAGATCGCTTCGCTTTTATTGCAGAACAGGTTCAATGACGCTTTAAAAGCTGCAGACATCTTCTCCAGTATTTTCGGCAAAGATAACTTTTTCCTTGAGGTACAGTCAAACTCCATCCCGGAACAGGAAGTAGTCAACCGGGGCATGCTTAAAATATCTTCGCAGCTTAACCTGCCGCTTTTAGCCACCAATGACGTCCATTACATCAGCCGGCAGCACGCTGTCAGCCACGAAGCATTGCTTTGCATCCAGACGCAAACTACATTGGATGACCCCAAGCATATGCGTTTTCAAACGGATCAATTGTATTTCCGCTCGCCCGACGAAATGAAAGAATTGTTCAAGGATTACCCCGATGCGGTCCGCAATACCGTAGAGGTAGCCAAACGGTGCAACCTGGAACTTGATTTCAATAAAATGCACCTGCCGAAATACGACCCCCCGCAAGGCCAGGATAAAGAAGAATACCTCAAGCAGCTTTGTGAAAAAGGCATTGCCGCCAGGAATTTAGCGGATTCCGCGGAAATGCGCAACAGGCTTAAGTATGAGCTAAAGATCATTAAAGATATGGGGTTCGTCAGCTATTTCCTTATTGTCTGGGATTTTATCCATTATGCCAAAAGCCAGAATATACCTGTCGGCCCCGGCAGAGGCAGCGCAGCAGGAAGCCTGGTGAGTTACCTTTTGGGCATAACGGATTTGAACCCGCTGAATTACGGCCTGCTTTTTGAAAGGTTTCTTAACCCGGAGCGTTTGGGCCTGCCTGATATCGATATAGATTTTTGCTATGAAAGAAGGCAGGAGGTAATCGATTATGTGACTAATAAATACGGCCGCCAGAATGTCGCCCAGATCATTACTTTCGGGACAATGCAGGCGCGCGGAGTATTGCGTGACGTAGGCAGGGTAATGGGCATAGCTTATGCCGATGTTGACCGTATCGCCAAGATGGTGCCCCCGGAACTTGATATGACGCTTAAAAAAGCGCTGGAAAATGAACCGGAACTGAACAATCTTTATAAAAACGACCCGGAAATAGGCAAGCTTATCAATACGGCTTTATCCCTGGAGGGTTTAAACAGGCATGCTTCCGTGCATGCCGCGGGCGTGGTCATCTCCGATAAACCGCTGGATAATTACATGCCTTTGTTCAAAACAGGTGATGATCAGATCACTACCGGCTATAGTATGGGAGTATTGGAAAAGATCGGCCTCTTAAAGGTGGATTTTCTGGGCCTAAGGACGCTTACGGTGATCAATGAAACACTGAAACTGATCAAAGAAACAAAAAACAAAGACCTGGATATTGAGGGAATACCGTTGGATGACGCCAATACTTATAAATTATTGGCATCTAGCCATAGTATCGGCATATTCCAGGTTGAAAGTTCCGGCATGCGCGATTTGCTTAAAAAACTTGAGCCGGAACGTTTTGAGGACTTGATCGCGCTTTTAGCTTTATACCGCCCGGGCCCGATCGGTTCCGGCATGCTTGATGATTTTATGAAACGCAAACACGG
>JBAZNG010000069.1:0-6065 GCA_041649385.1 Candidatus Omnitrophota bacterium
GATATAATAACCATCCGCCCCTTTAAAAACTCCGCTGGGCTGGCCTGCCGGTAATGCCCAAGCGATATTTGCCATTTCTTTGGAAAGCGTATCCCTGGAAACAAACCCCAAGTTGCCGTTGGACTTAGCGCTTTTGCTTTTGGAGCGCTTTCTGGCTAAAGACGCAAAATCTTCCCCCTTAAGCAGGTCGACAAGGATATCCTTGGCCTCGCTTTCAGAAGACACGACGATCTCCCTTATATTGATCTCCTCCGGTGACTTTAGCTGGTCTTTATAGGCATTATAATAATTTTCGATCTCTTTAGGCGTCACTTCAACATTCTTGGCTTCCTGTTTTACCAGTGTAATGATCAACAGGTCCAGCTTTGCCTTTTCCAGCGCATCAATAAACTCCCGGCTTTTATCAAGCTTGCTGTTCAAGGCAGCCTGATAGAGCAAATTCCTGCGCACCATCTCATTTTTCAGATAATCGATTTTCTTTTCGCGAGTGGAGATCTTTAATTCTGGCGATCCTGGGGGGACCATGGAGTTATATACTTCTATCTCCTGGTTTAGATCCTCTAACCCGATAGGAAGATTGTTCACTCTGGCAACGATTTTGCCTTTTGCTGAAAGCTGGAAAGCTGGCGCGTTAATCTTTGCGGCGGCTCCATCCGGATTATCTGAGGAATTATTCTTTCCGCAACCCGATAATCCGCAAAAGATAGAACTTACCAGCGCCAATGATATAACCAGGCGAATCATTCCTGCCCTCCCGGGGAAAAAGTTCATTTATTTTTTCTATTTAATCACAATCCTTTGTAAAAATCAAGAAAATTATTCATCCAACTGCAATATATCGCCTTCTGTCGTAGAGCTTGCCTTGATCAGCCCAGCGGGAAGCTCCACGACAAGACAGGCATTGAAATATAAAGGGGTTAAGCGGTTTGGCTTTAACTCCGCTATCGCCCTGATCACGCGGTTAGACCTATCCACAAACAATACATCTATGGGAAAGCGCATAAAATATGTATGTATGGAATTGCATGGTTTTAAAACAAGGCCATGGCCCGGAGGCAATGCGTTACTGCCTAAAAGCCCTTTTACTCTCGGCCACAGCCTGTCTGCCAGCCTGGCTTCCTGGGCCAAAAGAAAACCTTTGCTGGTATTTTTTATCTTCATCGGTTAAAAATACGGGGCGCCCTAAAAAAGCCCCTTGTTATTTTAAGGATACTGTTTTTAGAAACGCCCCGAAGTTTTTGATATTGGATTACCGCCTTATTTTAGGTTTACTTTATTTCACCCTCATAAACCTCGATCTTGGCATCACGGGAAAGCTTGCCGATCAACTCTTCAATCGCCTGCTGCTGTTTTAAGAATGTTAAACCTTTCTTGATATCTTCCCACATCTCTGAAAGCAGGCGCTGTTTGCCTCCGCGCTTGGCTTGTAATTTAATGATTGTATAGCCATCGGGGGTCTGGAATATGCTGCTTATCTTGCCTATCTGCAGGGAATCGCCGAAAGCTATCGCATCAAACTGCGTGGATTTCTTGCCTTTTCTGATAAACCCAAGCTCTCCTTCATCTTTAGCTGTTGCTGCAATAGAATTTGCCTTGGCTAAAGCGGAAAAATCCGCCCCCTGCAAAAGCTGTATCAGGATGTCTTTAGCTTCCGCTTCATTAGCCACGACGATCTCCTGGATCTGCCTCTCTTCGGGCTCCTTGAATTGCTCTTTATAGGTATTGTAATAATCCTCTACCTCCTTGGAAGAAACATCAATCTTCTGCGCCGACTGCCTGATCAACTCCATGACCAATAACTGCATCTTGGTCTTTTCCAAAGTCCTGGCAACATCTTCATTCCTGTCTAAACCCTTATCCAGGGCATTTTGATAAAGCAGTGTCCGGCGGACGACTTCATTCTTCAGATAATCCAGTTTTTGCTCACGCGTGGTAATTTTAGGCTCGGACCCGTCGCCAGGCAGGTTAGCGTTATATATTTCGATCTCCTGATTGAAATCCTCAAGGCCAATGGGAATATTGTTCACCTTGGCGACCAGCGGCCCCTTGACTTCCATCATAGCTGCTGCCGGGGCATCTATTTTCGCCTTATTGCCGGGGACAACGTTGCCCAGTTTATCACAACCCAGTATGCCAATAAAAAATAAACCTAACGCCATGCAAAGAATAAAATTACGTTTCACCTTTAACCTCCTTAAAAGCGTTGAATAACAAAGAAATAACTTTACTTCTTGATCTCGTTTATTATTTTCACCAGAAGATCGGCGATCTTGGCGATCAAAAAGAAAAAGAAAAACATGAACACATAGATCACCAAAACCATCATCCCTGTCCAGCGAGGGCTACCGGGGACTTTGCCTAAAATTATGGCTATCCCGCCGGTTGCTCCTAAAAACAAAAAAATCCAGGCAGCTACCTTAACCACTGCGCTGGAAACTTTCAAGAATCCCAGATGTTCACGCATAAATCCTCCTTGTTAGTTTTTAACATAAAGGCGTTTAAAACACAAGCAAAATCTTTAATCTTAATAGCCCCAACCGGATTTGAACCGGTGTTTACAGGCTGAGAACCTGACGTCCTGGACCAGGCTAGACGATGGGGCCAAAACTTTTGCCAAACCATTCTACTATATAAGGACCTTTAGTCAACAATTTTATTGACCCTGTATATTTTACATTATATACTGCTAGCCATGAAAGTAAGTTTGGGGTTCAGCGAAAACAAAGACTACGTACAGGCGGTCAATGAAGCTGTTGGACAGGCAACGCTCGGCCTGGAAAAGAATCCCCCCAGCTTAGCGATCATCTTCACGACCATTGAGTTCGCCCACTCCATGGTGCTCAAGATACTGAATAACCTGCTGGGGGAAACCCCGGTGATCGGTTGCAGCAGCCTGGGGATCATCTCAAGCAAAAAGATCATCAGGCACGGTTTTGCCATAGCGTTGATCAGCCTGAACCCGCAGATATTCTTTAACGCCGCTTTTGTCAATGAGGTAACCAGGAAAACCCCCTTAAACGCCGGCAGGGAATTAGGCGAGAAACTGCTTTATGGCTGCCGGGACGTGCGCAGGAATTTCAGCTTGATATTCCAGGATGGCCTGATCGCAGATAGCGGGCAGTTGATCAGCGGGCTGGAGGAAAGGATGGGCAGGAGTTTTCCGCTTATCGGAGCGGCAGCTTCGGATAACCTGGCTTTTCAAAAAACATTCCAGTATTTCAACCAGGATATACTCACTGACTCCTGCTGCGGTATCCTCTGGGGAGGCAAGCTTAATTTCGGCTGGGGCATTGAACATGGATGGAAACCCCTGGGCAAAGAAAGGCTGGTTACCAAAGCCAGCAAGAATATCGTCCAGGAGATCAATGGCCAGGCGGCGGTAAAGCTATATGAAGAGTACCTGGATAAAAATTCCCTGGAATTAAGCAGGGACTTAAAACGCATCTCTATTTTTTACCCGCTGGGGGTTTATCTGGCCGGGGAGAATGAATACCTTTTAAGGAATATCACCGCGATAAAAGATGACGGCGCTTTGATCACCCAGGGGGACGTCCCCCAGGGCAGCCGGATAAGGCTGATGATCGGCACAAAAGAATCATGCCTGGCTGCCACGGCACACTCCTGCGAGGAAGCAAAAAAAAGGCTCGCCGGCGCAACAGCGCAATTTGTAATGGTCTTTAACTCTGTTTCGCGTTTTACGCTTCTAAACAAACAGGCTGACCAGGAGATAGAAATAGCCCGCCAGGTTTTCGGGCCGCAAACCCCCCTGATCGGTATTTATACTTTCGGCGAGGAAGCGCCGCTGAAATCGTTAAATTATCTGGGCAAAACTTATTTTCATAACCAATCGGTCTGCGTACTGGCGATAGGAGCGGATAAATGATCGTAAACCTGTTGATGTTCGGCGCGTTGCTGTCTATCGTGTATCTGGCGATTACCTTACTTTCCAAAATGCAGCTTCTGAAAGAAGCGCAGGAAAAAATCACCCAGCTTGACCGCTCTTTAGAAGAGATGGATGAACAGGGCAAGCTGATCATGCGCACTGATATGGAACTGAATAAAACCCAGGAAGCCCTGGATAAAAAGATATCCGGCTTAAATACCCTGCAGAAATTATCGCACAGCATCGGCACGACACTGGAAGAAAGCCAGATATTCAAAGCGATCATCCCGGAATACTTAGAAGACCTGGGGTTTGAAAAATGCCTGGCTGTTTTCTGGAGCAACCTGGAAAAAAAATTCAACATCTGCCTGCACCTGGGTTATGACGAAGAAGAACTGGCGAAGATAAAAGCATCTTTAAATGATGATAAAAAATACTATTTTAACCTGGTGAATAACTGCCAGAACAGTTCTTCGCTTTTTAACCCTGCCGGCTTCCTCTCAAAAGAAAAGATCAAGCTTTATTTCTCGGTCAACTCATTCATTATCTCCTGCGTGCAGCCCAAAGAGGGCAACCGCGGCTTCTTTTTTGTGGGCACGCAGAATATGGAAACGCATATCACTGAAGGCGATTGCGAGTTGATCACTATTTTAGCCAACCAGATCGGCCAGGCTCTTGACAATGCCCGCCTTTTTGAAAAAGCCTGGAACGCGCAGCAGGAACTGGAAGTAAAAGTTGAGGAAAGAACGCGCCAGCTATCCCAGGCGTTTGAGAAAGTAAAGAAAATGGACCAGCGCAAGAGCGATTTTATTTCCAGCGTCTCGCATGAATTAAGGACGCCGTTGACCTCTATCAAGGGGTATGCCTCGATACTGCTCACCGGAAAACTGGGGGCCATCCCGGAAGAGGCCAATGAAAGGCTTAAAAAGATCAACCGCCACAGCGATGAACTTGTGCATATGGTAAACGACCTTCTGGATATCTCGCGCATTGAGTCGGGAAAAGTCGTGATGAAGCTTGAGGAACTGCCCTTAAAAGAGATCATTGAGAAGATAGATGACGTATTCGCCGAGCAATTCCGCGCCAAGAATATCGCTTTCAGTTACCAGCTTGGCGATAACTGCAGCACGATCCTGGCAGACCGCGGGCAGATTGAACGCGTTTTCATGAACCTGGTCGGTAACGCCTTTAAGTTCACTCCGGAGAACGGCAAGATAACTGTCAACGCAAACCGCATAGACAAGAATATACAGGTTGATGTCGCCGACACCGGCTTCGGCATCCCGGAAGAAGCCCAGGAAGCTATCTTTGAAGAGTTTTACAGAGTGGAAAATCCTATTAACCAGGAAGTAAAAGGTACTGGCCTGGGCCTTACGCTGGTCAAGCATATCGTGGAAGGCCATCACGGAAGAATCTGGGTGAAAAGCGCGCTTGGCCAAGGCTCAACCTTTAGCTTCACAATACCAGCCAATTAAAAATGCCTATTAAAATACTTATTGCAGACGATGATCCGGATATCAGGGATGTTTTAAAACTTACGCTTTCTGAGGAGAATTACGAGATCCTGGAGGCGGATAACGGCGAAGATGCCTTAAAGATCATCCAGAACAAACCCATCGATATGGCGCTGTTGGATTATAAGATGCCTAAATTGGACGGCCGGCAGCTTTGCAGTATAATCAAAAGCGACCTGCTGTTAAGGCACTTGCCCATCATCATGGTCACGGGAAAAGGCGAAGTCAAAGATAAGGTTGGCGGGATTGAAGCCGGGGCAGATGACTACATTGTGAAACCTTTTGAGCCAAAAGAACTCCTGGCGCGCATCCGCATGATCTTGCGGCGCACGACAAGCGACCTGGAAGCAAACCCGCTCACCCGCCTGCCGGGGAACATCTCCATACTCAATGAATTGAATAAGCGCATTGAGAAGAATAAACCATTTGCCGTCTGCTACGTGGACCTTGATAAATTCAAGGCCTATAATGACAAGTACGGGTTTGAGCACGGTGACGACGTGATCCGCGAAACCGCGCGTATACTGCTGCGCGCTTTACAAAACAGCCCGAGGCATGAAGATTTTATCGGCCATATCGGCGGGGATGATTTCGTTGTGGTCACTGACCCGGAGGCCGTTGACCAGATATGCCAGGCGATCATCCAGGAATTCGACAAAACAGCCCCT
>JBAZNG010000070.1:0-5916 GCA_041649385.1 Candidatus Omnitrophota bacterium
GTTCCAAATATCTTTGCAAGTGGTCCAAAAGCCCAAGGCGATTGTCTCGCCAAATGTCGCAAAAGACCCTCCTAAAGAAACGAACAGGTTCTCAAATGCCGTATCTAACGCTTCGCTGAAAAGGTCAGAGAAGAAATTAACGACGGATTTTATAAGATCCACAGGAAGCTGTATTGCGCTGCTGATCACGCTGGAAATCAGGCCTTGAGAAGTTGTTTCTACTGCGCTTTCAACTGCGGTTTCTACTATGTCTTCAGCGGCGTCTTCTAAGGCGGATTTTACCGCGTCTTCTGTAGCGGATTTTATGGCTGTTTCTACCGCTTCTTCCGCGGCGGATTTTATGGCTGCGCTCGTAGCACCCTCCGCGGCGGCTTTCACTGCTGCCTTGGCCGCGGCTTCTGTAGTAGATTTTACTGCTGCTTCGGCGGCGGCTTCTGTGACGCTTGACGCAGCGCCATCTGCTGCGGCTTCTCCAGCTGCATCACCGGCTCCGCTTGCCGCTCCTGAAACAAAGCTGGCTGCCGCAGAAGCAACAATACCGGCAACCATAGAGCATACCTGGCCCTTACTGATCTCCATCTTGCCGATCTTGATCCAGGTCTCCCCGTAATCGCTATAGGAATAATAATACATAAACAGCCCGGTGAGATCCCCGGCAATAGAACCGGCTGCACCTGCGGTAGGGTCAATATAACAGCTTACAAAAGTAATTGCCCCCGCTAATACACCGGAGGCGAAAGAACCCAAAGAGGTTGTTGGGCCGTAGTTACCTTCCCTTGCCCATGCGGGAGTGCAAGTATTCAGCAGGAAGATGAGCGCTATAACAATACTCATCCATTTGGATTTCTTGAAAAAGCTGAATGCTAAAAAATCACCCTTTTTCATTTGATTTCCTTTTTTTGGCACATATGTTTTCTACCAAGCACGATAAGTATAACATAACTCCCTTACCTATCAAGATATAATAGGGACAATTATGATAGCGCTTTCTTTATGCTCTATAACATAACTTCATGAATATATAAGGCGACAGTCTTCTTCTCTTTAATCAACTGGCATAAAGCATTATTTAGGCATTATTCTCTCATTTTGGACAATTATAAGATCGTTTAATTATAGACTGGACATTAAATTTGTGTTTGTAATGTCCAAATAGGAAGCTATCAACAACCGTAGGGGACACTTAAGTGTCCCCTACGCTGTGGATAATTCTTATAGAAATTTTTATTTAATACACCTATTTTACGTGATTTCTGGTTAAAAGTACGAACTGTACATCCTCAATAGTTATTAACAATTGCAGGTGAGACTTAAGCCTCACCTGCAATTATGAAATAAGGCACATACAGGCTAACCAGCTTGACTTCTTATTGACTTTATCCTGCATTGTGGTATTTTGATTGTGATGAAAATTACCCGAATGTTCAAAGAAATAATTGCAAATATTGAAGGCCCGCATATCCGGCTGCGTTATTTTATCCTGATATTTGCTTCTTCAATGACCTTGCGTAATTTCCTGGAAATTTTCTCTGATAAGGCCAATGTGCCTTTCCAACTGCTCTCAGAAAAAACCATGGCTTTTTTTGCCGCTAATTACAGCCTGGCAATATCTTTTGCACACTATTACATATTCTGGATATTCACTTTTCTTGCCTTAAGCTTATTATTCTCCTGGATCACAAAAACAGGGATACTTCTGGTGCTTAAGGCCCTATTTGCCTGTTCACTGATCATCATTATAACCCCGCTATTTGACCTTTTAATCACTTCCGGCAGGGGGATAGAAATTGCTTACGCGCATCCAAAAAGCTTGCTGGACCTTTTCCCTTTGCCAAAGATCGTCACTCCCGGTATGCTGGTTACTTCTTTAACCGCTGCGGTATTATCTTTTTCCTATTGCGCGCTAAAAACAAAAAAGTGGTTATTAGGGCTACTTGCGGCAGCCGCCTTATACGCCTTAATGATCTGCCTGGCGGCATTGCCTGTAATTATCAAAGCAACCCACCCTTTACCGATTATCCGCATCCTAAGCATAGGAATATTCCTGGAACTGGCAGTTATCCTTTTTCTATCTAAACCGGTTTACGCACGGGCTTACCTTGGCCAATTGAGATGGCTGCGGTTAAGTTACTACCTGGCAATGTTCTTTTTGGGCATATCCATTGCCCGGGCAGGATTCTTCGCAAGTTTAATGAATAACTTACCCTGCCTGGTTTTGACAGCAATCGCCTTTATTTTAAGCTGGCTGGGTGCAGTAATGCTTAATGACGTAGAAGACTATGAAATCGATCTGATAACCAATAAAGAAAGGCCGCTGGTTAAAAATATCTTCTCTAAAACACAACTCCAGGATATTTCTTTATGGTTATTTTTGGCTGCCTGCGTATTCGCTGCGGCTGTCAACTTTACAACTCTGTTTTTTACTGCGCTTTTGATTTCAAGCTCCTGCGTTTACTCGCTGCGGCCCTTAAGGTTACGCAGGGTCCCGGTGTTTTCAAAATCATTGATCGCCCTTAACTCCTTATTCCTGGTTATCCTGGGCTGGCTTTTTGCCGGGCAGGATATACTGCAATTCCCAAAAACCATAGTATTATATTTTATGGTTTTTGTTACATTAGCGGCTAATCTTATTGACCTTAAAGATTGTAACGGCGATCGGCAGGCAGGCTTAAAAACTCTGCCTGTTATCATTGGGATGGAAAAAGCCAGATTGCTAAACGGGATATTTATCCTGGCAGCCTATTCTGCCGCAGGGTTTGTGCTTTTAGATAAATACATATTGGTTGCCGGGATATGCGCGGGGCTACTGCAATTATTCCTGATCACGCGCAAAGATTACAGGGAGACTCCCGTGTTACTAACAAACCTGTGCGCGATAATTATTCTATTATTTTATCTTAATTCGCCGTTTTGGCTAAGGTAGGATTGATGCCGGTTATTTTACGCGCAAAGAGCGCAAGACCTTGCGGAATACCGGCTCGTATTGCGAGGATTCTTCCGCTAAACTTGTGCAGGTAACTGTGTAAACACGCCCGCCTTTTACCCAAAGCGCGCTGATAATCTTAAGCCGGTAATTACGCATAAAACCTTCAAAGGAAAGCCATTTTCCGGCTAATGAGCCGGCGTAAATTTCTCCCTCCGCCTGGTTAGTCATTGCCGTGCCGGATTTAGCCAATTCTTCCTTATTCAACTCAAAAATCACGTCCAGCCCCACATCTTCGGGAAGCTGCGTAACAAAAACATTCATGTTCGGGCGGACCTTATGGGCGCGTTTATCTTTAACCGGCGCCATTGCCATAACCACTGACTTTAGAACGCCTTCCTCTTTCTCCCATGGACCAGGCAGTAGTATAGAAAAACCGTACTCCTGATTATTATATTTTTGCCAGCGCGTATCGCAGGCGCTTAACAGTATAACCAACATTAACAAAAGCCCTGTTTTAAATTTAAAGTAACGGCGCATATTTTTAGAATCCTTTGGGAGTAAGCTCTCCGGTGGTAAACTTGATAATGATCGGGCCGGCGACAACGATCAATATCGCGGGCAATATGCAGAAAATAAGCGGAAAAAGTATTTTTAAAGACGCCTTGATCGCATACCTTTCCCCTGACTGAAAACGCTTATCCCGCGTATCCTCGGAAAGGTTGCGGAAAGCTTCCTCAATGGAAGTACCCATTCTTTCCGACTGGATGATCGCGCGCACAAAACTGCTGATATCAGCAAGCTTTAGCCTGCTGGCCATGTCTTTTAACGCCTGCGAGCGTGTTTTGCCTACCTGGATCTCGTTTAAGACAATCGCCAGCTGTTCAATAAAAGGGTTATGCGTACTTTTTTCAACTACCCATTTGATCGCCGACAAGAAATCCGCGCCGGCGTTAATACACATATCCAATAGGTCTATTGTTTCAGGGAATATCCTGATGATCGCTTCCTTCTTTTGTTTAACCTTGTTCCAGACATACAGGTCCGGCAAAAAAAACCCAACCAGCGCACCGACCAGCGCATAAGCCGGGGATAACAATACAAAAGTAGCTATGCATATCAGTATTGTCATAGCCAGCTTAATGATCATAAAACCGATCAAGTCAATATTAAGCTTAAGAACTTCCGTTTCCGTCTGTAAATTAACAAAATAAGGCAGCTTTAAAAGCGGCCTGATCACAGGCAGGCTGCCTTTTAAGAGCCCTCCGTAAAACCGCGATTTTTTGAAATTGCGTATGTGCGGAACGTTTTGCTGAGAGAAGGTATTGAACAGCTGAAGCCGCGGCTCCTGTTTAGCCTGGAAGATATTATAGGTGATCAAAAAGATTGATACAGCGATCAATACCAGGATAATATACAACATTTAGCTATTCTCCATAAATATCATATGCGCACTGTGCTAACTTTTTTAATAATGATCATCCCGGCGATCTGTAAAGCTATGGCGATCATTACAAAAAGGCGTCCGGTAGAATTCTGCCACATAACAACAAAATGATCGGGGTTTTGTTTATAAACAAAATAACTAAACCCTATCGGCAGAAACATCATGATCAGCCCCTGCAGCCTGCCCTGCAAGGTAAGGGTGGCAACCTTTTCTTTTAGTTTGATATTATCGCGGATAGTAGAAGTAAGCCTTAAGAGGACCTTGGGAAGTTCGCCGCCGGATTCCCGGGCAATAAGTATGGAACTGACCAAGAGGTTTGCTTCTTCCAAAGGTATCCTCTTGCGCAGCTTGATCAGGGATTCCTCCAAACTCATCCCCCACTTGTTCTCCTTTAAAATAAGCTTGAATTCCTGAGAGATAGGCGGAGGCATCTCTTCGCAAAGCACCTCTATTGCCTGTATAAAACTTAAACCCGCTTTTAAAGAAGAGGAGAGCATGGTCAGGCCGTCAACAAGCTGGCCCTGGAATTTTCTTATCCTGTTCTGGTAGGCCATCCTAACCATGAACCCGGGGAAAGCAATTCCCAATAAGAACCCGCCTACGGCGCCCAGGATATGCTGAAAGAAAAGAAACCCCGCGCCGGCAAAGATCACCGGAGACAGATAAACCAGCATCATGCGTTTTTTCTCCCAGAAAACAAAGGATTCCTCAAGCTGCGCCTTGATCTTCACGGTGCGCTTGGATTGCATTTTGTCGTAAAAATTGGTTATCGCGGGGACGCCATGCTCGATGAAGAAATCCGAGAGCATGTAGAGCGACAGGAAGATTGCTACGAGTATAGCAATAAATATCATTGATTTTCTACGGTATTCTTGGTTATATTTGTCGATTCGGGCCGGTAAGTTTCTCCCTGGCCTATGCTATCTGCGCCTTCGCGCAGCTTTCCGGAAAGCGTGTTTCTTAAATAATAGCGCATAATCGCCAAGGATGCAATAATAATGATAAGTAAAATAATATACTCTAATATGGACTGGCTTTTTTTCTTCATCGTTCTTTCGCGCTGTAAGTCACCTGGACCATAGAGCCAAGCGCCCGGGAGGTAAAATTCGGAAAAATAGTGATCTGGACGTTTTCCGCACCGTCTGCAAAACTTAAGACATAGCTGTCATTGATCACATCTTCCATATCTTCTCCGTCGGAGAATGGCGACTCAATGCCCATGCTTTTTTTGCCGCTTTCTTTCATATACGCCTGCGCGGCTTCCCTTGTCCCTGCCTGGCTCAAAAGCTCCCAGTTATAATCAGGCATGCGCTTACGGTAAAAGTTAGCGGCAGCTGCGACATCCATTGATGTAGTATACATTACTGTCGCCGTTTTGCCCCGCTTAAGGCTCATGATCCGCACGCTTGAAGAAGGCCGGGGCACGCCGGGAATATCTGCGCCTGCCACGTCGGATTTAGGCAGCGCGTAGATTGAGTCTTTTACAGAAGGCTTTATTTCTTCCGGGGGCAATTCACCAGGGCCCTGCAGGTATTTGGCGATCACG
>JBAZNG010000071.1:0-5855 GCA_041649385.1 Candidatus Omnitrophota bacterium
TATTGAGTAATAATAATTTTGGCTAGATTTACTTTCGCCTCTTTTGGATGCATTGCTTTAACAAGCGCCAGGTCCTCATCCGTAAGCAGTTCATAATATTTAAGCATAAGCTCGTCGGAAATAGACATCACTTTACCAAAGATATCCTTTGCCGGCTCATTTATGCCGATATAGTTGCCGAAAGACTTGCTCATCTTTTGCACGCCATCAGTGCCTAACAAAAGCGGCATAGTCAAAACAACCTGTTGGGGCTGATTGAAATCCTTCTGAAAATCCCTGCCTACCAGCAAGTTGAATATTTGGTCCGTGCCTCCGATCTCAATATCCGCCTCAAGCATTACTGAATCATACCCCTGCATAAGCGGATAGATAAACTCCAGGATAGAGATATTCTCACCGTTTACAAAACGTTTCTTGAAATCATCGCGGGCAAGCATCTGGGAAACAGAAGCATGCGTAGGAAGCTGCAACATCTGCGTGCCGGTCATCTTCTCAAACCATTGGCTGTTAAAAACAACCTTCAGCTTGTGTATATCCAGGACCTTGGATACCTGTTTCTTGTAGGTTTCCGCGTTTTTAGCCACTTCTTCCTTAGTTAACTGCTTCCTGATCTCGGAGCGCCCAGTAGGGTCACCGATCTGGCCGGTAAAATCGCCGATCAGAAAATAAACTTCGTGGCCTAAGTCCTGGAATTGGCGCAATTTCCTTAAAAGCACGGTGTGACCAAGGTGCAAATCAGGCGCTGTAGGATCAAAACCTGCTTTGACCTTTAATGGTTTGCCGGTTTTAACGCTTGTCTCAAGCTTTTTACGCAGTTCTTCTCCGGAGATTATTTCCACCGCGCCACGCTTGATCACCGCTAATTGTTCTTCTATGCTCTTCATTTTCATTTCTGGCACCGGTTTTTAAACAACTCAATATCAGAATCAACCATCATTTTCACTAATTCCGCGAATTTTACCTTCGGCTCCCAGCCAAAAGTTTTCTTAGCTTTTGAATAATCCGCCATCAAGACATTTACTTCCGCCGGACGGTAAAAGTTCTTATCCTCAACGACATAATCCTTCCAGTTAAGCCCGGCGTAATTAAAAGCCAGCTCCACGAATTCGCGCACAGAATGCGTTTCTCCTGTACCGATAACATAATCATCCGCCGCGGGCTGCTGCAATATAAGCCACATTGCCCGCACATAATCACCGGAAAAACCCCAATCCCTTTTTGCCTCAAGGTTTCCCAACCTTAGCTCTTTAGACAGTCCAAGTTTTATCTGCGCAACGGCCATAGTTATTTTACGGCTGACAAACTCAAAACCACGGCGGGGGGATTCATGATTGAATAAAATTCCGCTAACGGCAAAAATTTTATAAGCTTCACGGTAGTTGCGCGTTAAGTCAAAACCGGCGACTTTTGAGATACCATATGGGGAGCGCGGATGGAATGGGGTTTCCTCATTCTGCGGCACACATTTAGCATGGCCGAACATTTCGCTGGAAGCGGCAAAATAGAACCTGCACTGCGGGACTTTTTCTTTTATCGCGGATAGCACAAAGTGCGTGCCGTTGATATTCGTGCTGATCGTAGAGAATTCATCCTCAAAAGAATAACTGACAAAACTTTGCGCGGCGAGATGATAACATTCATCGGGCTTAACCTGTTCAACCACCTTAAAAATACTGGCGTAACTATCTAATGAACCGGCATGGATAATGATTTTATTCAATAAATGCTTTATACGCCAAAGGTGCTGTTCCGGAGCTTCCAAAGCAACGCGCCTGACAATACCATGGACTTCGTATCCTTGTTCTAAAAGCAACTCGCTGAGATACGAACCATCCTGGCCATCTATACCTGTGATCAGCGCTTTCTTCAAGAGATCCCCTCCTGGTTATTTAAGGACGGCCCTTAACTTAAATAAAATTAAAGACCGTCCCTGATGTTCTTAAAGGCGTGCGGTGAGGCCGATCTTGGCCTGTTCCACATCCACCTTGATCACTTTTACCTTTATTTTATCTCCAGGTTTCAAATTAGCAACAGTATCTTTATCAATCTCACTGGAATAAACCAACCCTTCCAGGTCTTCATTGATCTTCACGAATACGCCGTATTCGGTAAGGCTGGCGACTTCCGCCTCAACCTCGGTATCCAGAGGATACTGCTCGGCGATCTTCGGCCATGGATTATCCTGCAGCTGCTTTAGGCCTAAAGCGATCCTGCGGTTCTGCGCGTCCACTGAAAGTATGGATACGTCTATCTTCTGGCCCTTTTTAAGCACATCCTGCGGATGGCCGACCCTTTTTGTCCAGGAGATATCTGAAACATGGATCATCCCTTCAAGGTTTGAGTCCAACTCCATAAAAGCGCCATATTCGGTAAAACCGCGTACTTTCCCGGAAACTTTTGTGCCGACAGGGTATTTACTTTCTGCCTCAAGCCACGGGTTCTGCTCAAGCTGTTTTAAGCTTAAGGAGATCCTGCGGGATTCTTTTTCCACGCTTAAGATCTGCGTTTCTACCATATCACCTACGGCAAACATCTCGCCTGGATTATTCACGCGCTTGGTCCAGGAAATTTCAGAAACATGGATCAGGCCTTCAATGCCCTTATCCAGCTCTACGAATACGCCGTAAGGAAGGATATTCACTACCTTACCTTTTATTTTTGAGCCAACAGTGAATTTATTCTCAATATCCTGCCAGGGATCAGGCAGCCTCTGCTTCAGGCCTAAAGAAACCTTGCCGGAAGCCTGGTCCATATTCAGGATAACTACTTCAATCTTATCGCCGATAGCGACGATCTCCGAAGGATGGCTGATCTTTGACCATGACATATCCGTGATATGCAACAGGCCATCAACTCCGCCTAAATCCACAAAAGCGCCGAAGTCAGTGATCGCCTTTACCGTTCCCGGTTGAATATTACCGATCTTTAACTCGCCCCAGATCTTGCCCTTAGCCACATCCCTGTCTGCCTGCACTGCCTCGCGGCGGCTGACAATAATGCTGCGGCGAAGATTGTTAACTTTAACGATCTTAAACTTGTACGTTTTGTAGAGTATATCCTTATCCGGTATATTCCTGAACGAGGATAATGAGGAAGGCAAGAACCCTTCAATACCCATGATATCCACCAGGAATCCGCCTTTTACTTTCTTCACCGGGCGGCCCTCGACAAGCGTGCCATCATTAGAGAATTTGACGATCTTATCCCAACCCTGCATACGCATGGCTTTTTCGCGCGATAAGGTCATTACGCCTGCGTCATTCTCCAAAGTCTCCAGCAAGAACTCCATCTCTTTACCGACTTCTAAATCAGCTTTGCTGAACTCCGCGATCGGAACAACGCCTTCGGATTTAAAACCCACATCCACCAGGACTTCCTTTGTCTTGATCTCCACGATCTTACCGGTAACCACCTGGCCTTCTTTAACTACTTTGATCGATTGGTTATACAACAACTCCATTTCTGATTTATCCGCTGTTTTGACTTCTGACATTTTCAAAATCCCCTCTTTCTTTTTATTTTTGTGTCGTTAAAAACATACTCATTTTGAGCGCCATCTCTCAATGTAGGCGACACTTAAGTGTCGCCTACATCTGACGGTGCTTAAGGGTCACCTACATCTGAAGATAACTATAGATAGCTCCTATATCTTTGTATTACTTTAATTATTCGCCAATTGTTAAATGTTAGCCATTATCATATCCTGAAATCTTGATAAGGCTTCCCCCTTTCTATGTGAATTTATTTTGTCGAAACGCGCGCTTATCCTCGCAAAACGCAGTGAACGAGCCTGTCTCGGCATTACTTTATAGACCATCTTTCAGAATGATCTCCTTACCCAAAGCGAGCAACTTTTTAGCTTGTGTGAGGCTTTTAGCTTCCGCGTAAGTACGCATGATCGGCTCGGTACCTGAACCACGGAACATAAGCCAAGACTGGTCCTCACAGATAAGTTTCACGCCGTCGTAATCTTTGACTTCCACGACTTTCTTACCCAAAAGTTCTCGGGGAAGATTCTCTTTCTTTGGTTCTACGCGCCTTTCAAGATGCAGATCCTGGCGCACATAATAATATTTGCCGAACTGTTTTTCGGTTTCATTAAGGATCTTTAAGATGTTTTTATTGCGATAAACCATCATTTCAATAAGTAAAAGCCCCGCCATTGTCCCGTCGCGTTCAGGGATATAACCTTTAACGCCCATACCGCCTGCTTCTTCGCCGCCGGCAACAACATCTTCGGTTTCCATAAGATTAGAAATATATTTAAAACCGACAGGAGTCTCATATAACTTGATCTTCAGAAAATTGGCGATATTATCCATCATCGTTGTGCCGCAGATGGTCTTAACCAGGCCGCCCGACCAACCGCGGTCCTGATTTAAGTGCAAAGCTAATAATCCTAATATTTTCTGCGGATGGATAAATACGCCTCCCGGAGCAACAGCGGCGATCCTGTCGGCGTCGCCATCTAAGGCTATTCCTAAATCAAACTTCTCCGCCTTGACGCGCCTTTTAAGCTCTTCAAGGTTCTCTTCCACGGGTTCAGGCCTGCCGCCGTCAAAAGAAGGATTGATCGTATTACGCATAAACTCTAACTTTATCTTTGAGCCTTTAATAACCTCGGCGATAAAACTATCCCCTGAGCCATACATGGAATCAACCAGGACCTTGAATTTTTTGTTTTTGATCTTTTTGAAATCAATGTAATTACGGATAAATTTCACGTAATCTTTAGTAATATCCAGTTTACCGACCTGGCTAACGCTAAACTCCTCTTTCACCGGGTTCTTGCCCAACAAAGCTTCCACCGCCTGAGTGGTCTCCTTACCGGCAGCTCCGCCGGAAGCGGTCTTGATCTTAAAACCATTATATTCCGCGGGGTTATGCGAAGCGGTGATCATGATCCCTAGATCGCATGAACGGTTCTTTACCGCGAAACTTAACGCCGGCGTAGGCACGCAGCGGTCAGATAAGATCACTTCAATACCGTTACTCTTTAACACGACAGCGGCGCTCTCAGCGAACTTACCGGACATAAAACGCGTATCAAAACCCACGGCTACTTTTTTGCCCGCGCCCAGGTAATCGGCTACTGCCTGCGTAACTATCTTAACGTTCTCGAATGTGTATGTATCGGCGATGATCGCCCTCCAACCGTCTGTTCCGAATTTAATCTGTGCAGCTGCGTTTCCCATGTTGAATGATCTCCTATTTTATTTTCTAGACCGTTTCTATTTAACCGTTTGGCCTGCATTTAGTTACGATAGAACTGTCCCCGGGGGACACTTCTATCACAACTTATTGGCGCACATAAAGATATCTAGAAACGGTCTAGTTATCTTAGGGTGTTGATTGCCTTTTTCATGTTTTTAGCGCCGAATATGTAAGAACCAGCGACGAGAATATTGGCGCCGGCTGACTTTACTAATTTACCCGTTACAGCGTTTATACCGCCATCAACCGCGATATCTTTCTTAAAAACTTCCCTGATCTTCCTGATCTTAGGTAAAACCTTGTTGATAAAACTCTGCCCTCCAAAACCCGGATTAACTGACATGACCAGCACAAAATCCGCGAATTTTAAAGCCGGCTTGATCTTATCAAAACGCGTGCCCGGATTTAAAGATATGCCGAACTTGATGCCTCTTTTTTTAAGCATCCTGCTCATTGTGGCGATCTCTTTCAAAGGCACCACTTCAATGTGCACGGTAATCATATCGCTGCCCGCGGCGATAAAAGGCTCAATGAATTTAGCCGGCTGCTCGATCATCAAATGCACATCCAGCTTGAGTTTAGTAACCTTACGCAGGTATTTGACGACCACAGGGCCGATAGTGATGTTCGGCACGAAATGG
>JBAZNG010000072.1:0-5717 GCA_041649385.1 Candidatus Omnitrophota bacterium
AAGAGATAGGCCGCGAAAACTGGGAAGCTGCTTTTGGCGACCAGGCGGAGGGTTATTCATTTTATAAAGCTGTTGAAGATTCCCGCCTTGCCGGGTTTACTTTTCATTACCTGGAGCTTTGCCAGGATACTCATCCAGTGGTAATCGCGCCTTTGTTCTGCGCGGATTTTAACCTGGATATCGCCGCGGAAGGTTTCCTCGCCAGAGCGATAAAGTTTATCCGCATCTTTATTCCGCGCTTTTTGATCTGCAAAACGATCTTTTGCGGTTCGCCTTTTTCAGAATCCGGAACGCTTGGGGTAATAAAGGATGACGCGCTCAGCGATCCTTCGCTTAAGCGTGCGCTCCTTCAGGCAATAGAATCCCACGCGGAAAAATCCCGCGCGCAGATGATCATTTTCAAGGATTTTCTAAGAGATGATACAAAGTACTTGGATGACCTGAAACGCAGCGGATTCATAAAATTAGAAAGTTTCCCGGCTGTCGGCGTGGATTTAAACTTCGGCTCTTTTGAGGAATACCTGCAAAGCTTAGGCAGCGCTACACGGAAAAACCTGAGGAAAAAACTTAAAACAGCTTTTGCGCAAGGGGGCATTGAGGTGCGCTTGGCCGAAGATATCGCCCCATATGTTGATGAGATCACCAGGCTTTATGAAAATGCTTACCAGGCCGGTTCCACAAAGTTTGAGAAATTGACAGCGGAGTTCTTTCTGCAGGTGAATAAGCAGCTTTCCCCCCAGGCGCGGTTTTTCCTTTATTATGTCTCCGGCAAACTTGCTGCTTTTAACTTATGTTTAGTGCACAAAAACATACTTATTGATAAATTTATCGGTTTCGATTATGCTGTATCTAAACGGTATAATCTTTATTTTGTCAGCTGGGCGCACAATATTAAATGGTGCCTGGAACATTCGATAAACGCTTATTATCCAGGCCAGACTGATTACGAACCGAAGATCAGGCTGGGAGGAAAGCTCATACCGCTATACGTTTATTTAAAACACAGGCAGCCGGTTTCTAATTTTATGCTTAAACTGCTGGCCTTGTTCCTTAAGCCGGATAATTTTGACCAGAAATTAAAAGGTTGATCCCTATGTTCAAGAAAAAAGTTACGCTTAAAATACTTGCTTTGCTGGTTTTTAGCGATATCCTCGAGACAGCGATCCATTTTTTCTTCAAGAAAAGCGTATTGTCTCAAAGCGGTTTCCAGGTGACAGGCCTGGCCAGCGCGGTGGTTTTCATCAAAACAGCTTTTGCTTCGCCATTTCTCTGGGCAGGCGTTTTGACCGTAATATGCGTGTTTGTGATCTGGTCGACCATCCTTTCCCGGATAGATTTAAGCGTAGCTGTGCCTATCGCAAGTTTCAGCTATATTCTCGTGCCCCTGGTTTCCATTATTTTTCTTCATGAACAGATCAGCGCGCTCAGGTGGCTGGGGATAATCTTTATCTTATTTGGCGTGATCCTTGTCTCCTTAAGCAGTAAAGAGAGGGTTTCTTAAAATGCAGCCGAATTTGTTCCTCATTCTTTTTCTTATCGCGCTTACCAGCCTTTGCGATACAATAAACCAGCTTTTTTTGAAATCCACGATCGATGCGCTGAAACCCCCGGCGTTTAATATCTTCCTGGTCTTGAAATTCATCTGGGGGTTGATCCGCACGCCTAAGCTCTGGATCGGTTTTATTTTCAGCGTCATCTCTTTATGTATCTGGCTTTTCGTGCTTTCTAAATCCGACCTGAATTTCGCGTTCTCCGCAGACAGCATGCACTATATTTTTATCGCCCTGGCTAGCGGGCTGGTCTTAAAGGAACGCATCGGACGCCTGCGCCTGATCGGTACGGCAGTGATCATTATCGGGATAATTTTAGTGAGCTTAAAATAAAACCATGGATCCTAAACAAACTGCATTAATTATTTTTGTCTTTGCCTACGCGCTGTTTGTGTTTTTGCCCAGCCGGCGCACGGTGATCGCTTTAGCCGGCAGCCTGTTGCTTATTCTCTTAGGAGTGCTTTCCTTAAATGAGGCTTTTTTAGCGGTAAACTGGAATGTGATGGGCATTTTTGTCGGTACGCTGATCATCGCCGATATATTCATGCAGTCAAGGGTGCCTGCTGTTATCGCCGAGGTGATCGTGGATAGAGCGAAAAATACTGCCTGGGCGATATTATTTATCTGCGCTTTGTCGGGTTTTATATCCGCCTTTGTGGAAAATGTCGCGACTGTCCTGATCGTCGCGCCGATTGCTTTGGCTTTAGCCAGGAAACTTAAGATCAATCCCGTCCAGATGATGATCGCTATCGCCATCTCCAGTAATTTGCAGGGCGCAGCCACTCTTATCGGCGACCCGCCAAGCATGCTTTTGGGCGGTTTCGCCAAGATGAACTTCGGTGATTTCTTTTTTTACCAGCATAAACCGGGGATATTCTTCGCGGTAGAGATAGGCGCGCTTGCGTCATTTGTCGCGCTCTATTTTATTTTCCGTAAACATAAAGAAAAGGCAAAGCTTTTGCGCATAGAAAAAGTAAAGTCCTGGGTGCCGACTTGTTTGCTGGCCGCTTTAATCGCAAGCCTTGCGCTTTCCTCATTTTTTGATACGGGTTTTAGCTATATGGCTGGGGTTATCTGTATGGTCTTCGGCATCATCGCCTTGGCCTGGGAAAAGCTGTTTAACAAGGGTTCTATTATCAAAGGGGTCAGGGCATTGGATTGGGAGACTACGTTTTTCCTGCTGGGGATTTTCATTATCGTCGGAAGTATTACCCTGACCGGCTGGATAGAAACATTGGCGGTATTCTTAGCCCAGGTAGTAGGGGGCAATATCTTCTTGGGTTATACTTTATTGGTTTTTCTTTCCGTGGCTGTTTCCGCTTTTGTGGATAACGTGCCTTTTCTGGCGGCGATGCTGCCTGTGGCAATATCTATGTCGGATAAGCTGCAGATGCATCCAGCGCTTTTTCTTTTCGGCCTGCTTATCGGCGCAAGTTTAGGAGGCAACATCACGCCTATCGGAGCCAGCGCCAATATTGTTGCTTGTGGCTTGCTTAAAAAGGAGGGGTACGCGGTCAGTTTCAAGGAGTTTGCCAAGATCGGCCTGCCTTTTACGCTTGTGGCTGTTTTTACAGCTTACCTGTTTGTCTGGTTTGTCTGGAGTAAGTAATGGCTAAAGACCCTGTTTGCGGCATGAATGTTGATGCGAAAACTTCCCTAAAAGCGGTTTGGCAGAAAGAAGAGTACTTTTTCTGCAGCAGCCGGTGTAAGGATAAATTCATCCGCGAGCAGAATATCCCGGAAAGCGCTGTTTGCTATCCGCGGGTAAATAAATCCTTCTGGGCAAATAAACTATTTTTGATCACTGCTTTGGCTGTTTTTACCCTCGTTCTTTCCTTTTTCTTCGTTCCTTTAGAATCTTTCCGCAGAGTTTTCTTAAGTTATCTTAGATCAATATGGTGGGCAGTGGCTTTGGGTTTATTTTTAGGCGGGCTGATTGATTATTATGTGCCCCGCGAGTATATTTCCAAGGTCCTTTCCAAAAGATCGCCGAAAACCATATTTACCGCGGTTTTCCTGGGGTTTTTAATGAGCGCCTGCAGCCACGGGATCCTGGCGTTGTCCATTCAGCTGCATAAGAAAGGCGCTTCTAACCCGGCTGTCGTAAGTTTCCTCTTAGCCAGCCCCTGGGCGAATTTCGCAGTAACGATGATGCTTTTAAGTTTGTTCGGGTTAAAGGGGCTGTTGATCATCGCCGCCGCCATACTGGTCGCTGTGAATACCGGTTTTATCTTTCTTTTTCTTGAGCGTAAAGGGCTGATCGAGAAGAATAAAAATATTGTCAGTGTCCCCGAGGATTATTCGATCCTTAATGACTTACGCTACCGCCGGGAAAACTATAAATTCAATAAAGCCAGTATAAGCGCCGCTTTTAAAGGGGTAGCCAGCGGAATCCTCGGCCTGTCCGAGATGGTCCTCTGGTGGATCATCCTGGGGGTGTTTATCGCCAGCCTTGCCGGGGCTTTTATACCCGTACATTTTTTCCATAAATTCATGGGCCCGACATTTGCCGGTTTAGCCGTTACGCTGGTATTGGCCACCGTGATCGAGGTTTGTTCGGAAGGTTCAAGCCCCCTGGCCTTTGAGATATACCGCCAGACCGGCGCTTTGGGCAACGGTTTTGTTTTTTTAATGGCCGGCGTGGTCACCGACTACACTGAGATAGGGCTATTGTTCAGTAATGTGGGCAGGCGCGTCGCGCTTTGGATGCCGTTAGCCAGTGTCCCGCAGGTCATATTATTGGGGTATCTATTCAACAGGTTCATAAAATAAATAAAAATTTTTCTTGACTAATGATACTAATATGGTATCATTTCGTTAAAGTATAGAAGGAGGTGATCAGGATGGATATTACGGTCAAGTTTATGCTCCGGCCGGTTGCTCACTGCAAAGAGGGCTGCAGTAGATTGTCCTGGGCACGACGTTAAACTACCCTTAATTTTCTTGCATAACTCTATAAAAATATGAAATTAATCACCCGTGATACGGATTACGCTTTAAGGGCGATCTGCTATATCGCCCAAAGTAAGAAAAGAACAGTCAACGTCAATGAGCTGGTCTTAAAGCTTAAGATGCCCAAATCATTCTTAAGAAAGATACTTCAAAGGCTTAATAAGAAGGGTATCTTGCGTTCCTCTAAGGGGGCGCGCGGGGGTTTTATCATGAATACCCCTGCGCAAAAGATTTTTTTGACGGATTTGATCAGTATATTCCAGGGGCCGCTTAGACTTAATCAGTGTTTCTTCAGGAAAAAGATCTGCCCGAATGAGAGTAAGTGCCGCCTGCGCAAGATCATTTCCGGCATAGAGGATGATGTTTTAAAAAGGCTGAAAAAAGTAAGTGTCCGGTCGCTTTTAGATTAAAACAGCGCCGATAAACGGAAAGGAGCAAACAATGTTCTGTTATCAATGCGAACAAACGGCATTTGGTTCAGGTTGCACAAAAGTAGGCGTCTGCGGCAAGAACGCGGATATCCAGAGCCTGCAGGACACGCTGCTTTATGGTTTAAAAGGTATTGCCGCCTACGCTTATCATGCCAGGCAACTTGGGGCAAAAGATGAGGAAACAGACTCCTTTATGCACGAAGCGCTTTTTAAGACGATCACCAACGTAAGTTTTGATTTAAATCAGTATCTTGAACTGGTTTTAAGGTGCGGTAAGGTAAATTTGGAAACGATGCGTTTATTGGATGAGGCGCATACCTCGCGGTTCGGTAACCCCGTGCCTACGCAGGTTGATACAGGGACACTGCCTGGGCCGGGTATCTTAGTTACCGGCCATGACCTGCTGGACCTTTATGAGTTGCTTAAGCAAACGCAAGGAACGGGCGTGAATGTCTATACTCATGGAGAAATGCTGCCGGCGCACGGCTATCCGAAGCTGAAAGAATTCAGCCACCTGGCGGGTAATTTCGGCGGCGCCTGGCAGGAGCAGAAAAAAGAGTTCAATGATTTTAGCGGCGCGATCCTGGCTACGACGAACTGCGTTTTGATCCCGCCGGAGAATACATACCTGGACAGGTTGTTTACCATTGGCATCACCGGGGTACCCGGCGCAGTGCATCTAAAGGAGAGGGATTTCAGTTCACTTATCGCTAAGGCGAAGTCCTTGCCGCCGTTAAAACAGAAGCCGGGCAAAAAGATCCAGACAGGTTTTCACCATACGGCG
>JBAZNG010000073.1:0-5689 GCA_041649385.1 Candidatus Omnitrophota bacterium
GGCAGGCCACGGCAATATCACGTATTGCCCGGCCTGCCGCAAGGAACTGATCAAAAGGCAGGGTTTTGCGGTGATCGAGAATAACTTGGAAGGCGATAGGTGTGTTTTCTGCAAAACGCAGCTTGCCGGAGTTTTTTAGCCCGCAGGCATCTTTGCATGCCAATAACCCCCCTGTAAATTGATATTGACAAAAGTAGGCCTGAAGAGTTAGAATATTAACAATAAGCGAGTAAGACAAAAGAGGTATGCAACATAAAATACCCCTATATTGGCAGGTGGATAGGGGTTTTATTTTTAAGGACGATTTAAGGCGCTGACTGGCGGAATATGGTTAAAACAGGCTCTCTGGATCATAAAAAATGCGTTGTATTCTTTGATTTTGACAATACTATCGCCACCTGCGATGTTTTTGACAATATGCTCCTGCTTTTTTCGCGCGATGACCGCTGGGTCGAGCTTGAAAAAAGATGGAAAAGCGGCAGGATCGGCTCTAAAACCTGCCTGGAAGGCCAGTTGCGCGGCATGCGTTTTAACCAGAAGGCGCTGGACGCTTATTTGCATAAGATCAAGCTTGATCCGTATTTTAAACAGCTATATAAGCTTCTTTCCATTAAGAAAATAAAAACGGTCATCCTGAGCGATAATTTTGATTATATCCTGAACAAGATCTTCTCATATAACGGCATACGCAGCCACAAGATTTATGCCAATAAACTGAAATTCTCCCGCCAAAAGATAGTTACGGATTTTCCATTTAAGAACAAGGATTGCCAGGTCTGCGCGCACTGTAAAACAAAAAACCTCTTGGCAAACTCCGCGCAAGATTCTATAATAATCTACATAGGCGATGGCGCATCTGATGTCTGCCCGGCTAAATACGCCAATTTGGTGTTTGCCAAAGACAGTTTGCTTAGGCATTTTAAGGACAATAAGCTGCCTTGTCTGCCTTACCGTAATCTTAAAGATATTTACACTTACCTGCAAAGGAATCTGAAATGACAGAAAAAGAAATGATAAAATTATCAAAGGCCAGCGAGAATACAGAAGCAGAGGATCTTCTTTCCCTGGAAGAAAAGTATTGTTCCTGGGGCGACACAGTGCATTATGCGGAAAAGTTGAATATATTCAAATCTGCCGAGGGAAGCTTTCTTTACGATAATGAAGGCACGGAGTTTCTGGACCTGCAGATGTGGTATTCGGCGGTTAATTTCGGGTATAAGAACAAGGTTTTAAACGCCGCCTTAAAGAAGCAGATCGATATCCTGCCGCAGCTGGCTTGTCAGTACCTGCATGAAGAGAAGATCCGCCTGGCGGCAAAACTGGCGCAGAAGAGCGAGCGCACATTTGAAGAAAAAGGCAGGGTCCATTTTAATGTCGGCGGTTCAAGCGCGCTGGAGGATTCGCTCAAACTTATCAGGAACCACACAGGCAGAAGCCTGGTTTTTGCTTTTATGGGCGGCTACCACGGCAGGACGCTTGCAGCATCGGCGATCACTTCAAGCTTCCGTTACCGCGAGCGTTTCGGGCATTTCGGCGACAGGGCGATGTTTGTACCGTATCCTTACTGTTTCCGCTGCCCTTATGACAAAAAGAAGGATTTCTGCGATTTCTACTGCCTGAAACAATTTGAACGCCTTTTTGAGACCGAATACCATGCCGTAGTGAATAAGAAGAACAACAAGTGCGAGTTTTCCGCATTTTACGCCGAGGCTATCCAGGGTACAGGCGGTTATATTGTGCCGCCGCAGGAGTATTTTACCGGCTTAAAAGAGATACTCGACAGGTATGGCATACTTTTTGTCGACGACGAGATCCAGATGGGGTTTTTCCGCACAGGCAAGTTCTGGGCGATCGAACATTTCAACGTTACTCCGGACATTATCGTATTCGGGAAAGCCCTGACTAACGGTTTAAACCCCATCTCCGGGGTCTGGGCCAAAGAAAAACTTATTTCTCCGGATGTTTTTCCTCCGGGTTCAACGCATTCCACATTCTCCGCCAATCCTTTGGGCACGGCAGCAGGTCTAGCCGTGATGCGGCTGATCGAAAGCTCCGATTTTGCCACAAGTATACCCAAAAAAGGTCAGTATTTCGTCAGCCGGCTTAAGAAACTGCAGAAAAAATATCCGCAGATCGGAGATGTTGACGGTTTAGGCCTGGCTTTGAGGATGGAGATGTGCGAAAAGGATGGTTATACCCCGAATAAGGAGCTGACTGACAAAATAGCGAATCTGGGTTTAGGCGGTAAATTAAGCGTGGGAGGGAAACGCCGGGGCCTGGTGCTTGATATTGGCGGCTACTACAAGAATGTTTTTACGATTGCGCCGTGTTTTTACATTACGGAAAAAGAAATAGACTTAGGCGTCGATCTTTTTGAGGAAGCGTTGAATATCGCGCTGAAGCGGTCTTAAAAAAAGTTAACCTTTCCTGGTAAAATGCACCTGCCATTATGCTGCATAATTCTATCCGCGTTTTAAACTTTGACAATACTGTTGCCTGTCAAAGCCGGCTTTTGTCTTCCTTCCGCCACGAAATAATCGACTTGACCGACATGGGGCCTTATTTAAGGCTTTTTGCCGGAGGCCAGTTGCGCCAAAAACTCAAACGGCGTATCATTCATTCAGATAATCTTGCGCCGACATTCCTTGGTTCAGGGGATTTTCATCATATCAGCGAGCTGCTTATCGCAGAGCAGCCGGATATACGCTCTGTGCTGGTTTTTGATTTTCATCCGGATCTAGACAGCCTGCCGCCGCATTTTGGCTGCGGCTCCTGGGTCAGCCGGATGTTAAAAAACAGGAATATCAAAAAGTGCGTGATTATCGGCGTAGGCTCCGAAGATATTTCAAGTGGCCCTTTACAATCCGCTGACTTGTCTGTTTTAAACAATGACCGGTTGGAGATCTATCCTTTTCGCCACGCCCCAAGCAAAGTTTACTTTAAGAACGTTGCGCAGAATATATCTATCCGCTCAAAAGGCAATTTTTTCTCAAGGCAGCTTTGCTGGGAACAGTTAGAGGATAAAGACCAGGGTAGTTTTATCCAGGGAATAATCAGCCGGCTTCCCGAGGGGAAGGTTTATATTTCTATAGATAAAGATTGCCTTTTGGAGGATGCAGCGGTGACTAACTGGGAGGCGGGTTTTTTAAGCTTAAGGCAGCTTCTCTTGATGTTGGAGAAACTTAAGAACGCGGTGGATATATCGGGTTTGGATATAACAGGCGATTATTCCCCGGTTGTTTTAGCTAACCGGTTTAAGGCGCTGCTCTCCAGATTAGACCATCCCGCCGGTAAGGGCGTTGTGAATATGCTGAATGCGCAAGAGATCAATCAGGAAACAAATTCCCGCATACTTAAAACACTCGGTTTTTAGGTTTTATGCCCTTCGAAGAAATCCAAAGCCGCCTGCGCTACTTTTTCCCTCTCCTGGTCAGCCGTGATAATATGGTAGGAATCCTCAAAGAAGATTATTTTTTTGTCCGGCGAACCGATATGCTTAAAGATGAAATGCGAGTTCCGCGGGCTGGTGATATCGTCGTCCTTGGCCTGTAAAAGCTGTATCGGCGTGCGCACGCGACCAAGTATGGAAGCCACTTTTTTCGCCAGCAAATGGTTCTGGTACATGCAGGATACCGGTATTACGGGATAGCCGTAGAGGTGGACCTTGCTGTAATCAAAAAGATCGGCATCTTTGTAGAAGCTCTCTATTTTTTTTCTTAAACGGGTATTTTTTATGCCGTAAGGAGATTCTTCCTTAAAGTACATCCAGTATTTAAAAGGCGTTTTGTAAAGTATCGGCAGAAAAACCCTGGATTTGGGGTTGCTCCAGCCGTCAAAGAAAAGCGTAGGGGAGAAACAATTCAGCGCTTTGATCCTGCAGGGGAATTCGTAAGCAAGCATTATGCCGATCAGCGCTCCGAAACTTAAGCCGGCGACAAAGATATTCTCATACTCCTTTTCATATTTTGTGAATTCCTTCCTGATAGAAGCGTAGATTTCCTGCCAGGAGGTGTGTTTTAGTGTGCAGATGGATTTGTTGTGGTTAGCCAAAAGCGGGCAAGCCACGGAAAACCCCCGGTTATTCAATGTCTGGCCGATCGAGCCCATCTCCTTGGCTGTGCCGGTGAGCCCGTGGATAAGAAAACAGAGGTTTTTATCGCCTTTCAGGAAAAACCCCGAATCCGGTATATTGTTTATCTGCCGATGGTCTTCTTTGAATGAGAGTATGATCATTTGTTTGCGGCAACCTTTCTGATTGTTTGAGTTATCCGGCCTATTTCCGATGCATTCAGGAAAACGCTGGTGCTTAAAGTCATCGCCCTGGCCGCCAGGCTTTGGGCATTCGGGCAAGGCGCCTGGCTTACGGTCTTGCGTAAATAAGCGTAATCAGTTATCGCTGATAAATAAACCTGGGATGCGCCCAGGCCCATACTTTGCAAAATCCGCAAAGCCGCATCCCGGTTTCTTTGATTATTAAAAAGCACTGTCAGGTACGGCCAGCTTGCTTTTGTGCCAGGCAGCTGGTCAATACATTTTATGCCGGCTGCATCCCGGAGCGCTTCCAGATACAGGCTTGCTTTCTGGCGCTGGCCGGCAAGCATTGCCTTAAGGCGGGGAAAATTAAGATGGCCGACTGTTTTTCTTAAATTTGATACGCTGTGTATGGGGAACTCCTCGGTAAAATAATCTCCCAAAGCGCGCACTTTATTCTTACGCGCCTGCCAATATAATTGGGGAAGCCGGAAAGCAAACCAGAAAAGCTGCGGACGGTAGAAGATCCAGTAAGCGAAGATCTCGGCTATTTTTAAGGATTCGGATAGAAGATCGCCTTTAACCAGGTTAGCCACAGTTTCTTCTATGCAGGCGGCTTGCTCCGGCGCCCTGCTTGTGAGCAGCCCGCCCTCATAAATAGTCAACCCTTTACCGCGGCAGAGGCTGAAGAAAGCAAAATCACCAAGCGTTCCTGTTTTCTGGCCCTTATACTCGGCACCCAGGCTTTGCGCGCAATCTTCAATTAAAAATGCCCGGTTTTCTTTTGTTATTTGTATTAAGGGATCGCAATCAACCGCTAATCCGGCCAGATGCACAGTAAGTACCGCGAGGATGTCCTTATTTTTTGAGCAGATACTTTTAAGCTGATTTAAGTCAAAACCGAAATCATCAGGGTTTGTATCGCAGACCTGTATCTTTAAATTCGCCCTTTTGATGGCTAACGCTGCAAGCGGGCAGATAAAAGCGGGGATGACCACAGTTTTTTTAGGGGAAAGTTTTTTAATGCTTTCTAAGATCAAGTATAGCGCGGCTGTCCCGGAGTAAGTCACTTTTGCGTAAACAGAGGGCAGGTAACTTTTGAAATCATCTTCTAGGAGGTTATTTGCGTCCAGAAAAGCAGGCAAGAGGCTTTTTAAGGCAAGCGGCCAGCCGGCAGTCGGGGGTATTTCTCTGAATATGCTCAAATTTCACTTTCCTTTTCTATTATGTGATTTTACTATTCTATGATAAAATACCCACTAATTCAAGATAACTCTTTATGCCCAAAATCACTTATAAAGTTTACGATAAAATCGAAGAGATAGGCCGCGAAAACTGGGAAGCTGCTTTTGGCGACCAGGCGGAGGGTTATTCATTTTATAAAGCTGTTGAAGATTCCCGCCTTGCCGGGTTTACTTTTCATTACCTGGAGCTTTGC
>JBAZNG010000074.1:0-5655 GCA_041649385.1 Candidatus Omnitrophota bacterium
AAGTCCATGCTTCCCTATGGCTAAAAAGCAGTAGATAGTAGGTAGAATGTAGGGAAAAGCAAAACCAAGAACAAAAGAAGAAAGCAAAAGCAAAAATAAGGGAGATACGATGGCTAAGGCTGGACATAGCGTGGCAACACGCAAAAGGAAGAGAAAAGTATTAAAGAGCGCCAAAGGGTTCTGGGGCGACAGGAGCACGCAGTATCAGCAGGCAAAAAGAGTGCTGATGCATGCGCAAAAATATGCTTATCGCGACAGGCGGAACAAGAAGCGTGAAATACGTTCCCTTTGGATCGTCAGGATAAATGCTGCCTGCCGCCTGGCAGGCATAACCTACAGCGCATTCATGGATGGTTTGAAGAAAGCCAAGATCGGTATTGACAGGAAGATCCTGGCAGACCTGGCTGTACGGGATAGCCATGCTTTCAATAAGCTGGTAGAGATCATCAAGAAGTAGGCGATTAAATATGTATGTAATTATCGTAGGCTGCGGCAGGGTAGGTTCAGAACTGGCTAAACTTTTGTCAGGCGAAGGCCATGATGTGGTGGTCATTGACAAGAACCGCGAAGCTTTTGACCGCCTGGGCACTACTTTTAACGGCCTGACCATGGTGGGCAACGGTTTTGACCTGAACCTGTTGAAGCAGTCGGGCGCGGAAAAGGCGGATGCCTTTTGTTCGGTGACTAATGGCGATAATACCAACCTGATCGCTGCGCAGGTAGCCAAGAAGATCTTCCGCGTGCCTAAAGTATTCGCGCGTGTTTACGACCCGCAGCGGGCGCATATTTATTCTGCCCTGGGGCTGGATATCATCAGCGGGACGATACTCTTCGCGGCGATGCTTAGAGACAAGATCATTGAAAGCAGGTTCTCCAGCTACCTTATTGAAAGCAAGGATTTAGGAGTCATTGAGATAGAAGCCAAGAACAGCTTGATCGGCAAGTCAATCCAGGATATCAATATCCCGGGCGAGTTTATTGTCGTGGCGATCAGGAGGATGCAGGGGATTATGTTGCCTGAAGCCAACACCATACTGAAAGAAAAAGACGTGATGATGGGCCTGGTAAAAGTAGCCAGTTTAAGGCAGGTAAGGGATAAGTTCCATCTTGATAATAAATAAACCATGTATATTTTAATCGTAGGCGCAGGCAAGATCGGTTATTTTTTAGCAAAACGGCTTTATCAGGGCAAGCACACGATAAGTGTCGTAGATAAAGACCGCAATATTTGCGAGGAGATCGCTAAAGACCTGGAAGTCCTGGTGGTTAATGGCGATGCTTGTGACCCGAAAATACTTGAGGAAGCAGGCATTGAGAGAGCGGATGTCCTGGCTGCTGTGACCGGGGATGACGAAGATAACCTGATTATCTGCCAGCTGGCCAAGGAAAGGTTTGGCTTGCAGCGCACCGTAGGACGCGTGAATAACCCGGACAATGAACATGTCTTTAGCGAGTTGGGCATAGATGTCCCCGTTGATTCTACCAAGATCATCGCCAAGATCATTGAGGAAGAAGTTTCTTTCTCGGACTTTGTGAATTTAATGAGCTTTAAGCGCGGCAAACTCGCTATCGTGCGCGTAGACCTGCCGAAAGACGCGCCGGTGATCAATAAAGAATTAAAAGATATCGCCCTGCCGAAAGACGCGGTGTTAGTTTCTATCCTAAGGGGCGAGGAAGTGATCCTTCCCCGCGGCGATACTGTACTTAAGCCCGGTGATGATGTGATCGCCTTAACGCTCATCGGCAATGAGCCGCAATTGTTGCATCTGTTAGCCGGAAAGCTGTAAAATGAGATTTAAGCCCGCTTTAAACATAGTGCTTGGCATAAGTACCGAGCTTTTATATGCTTTAGCTATAATGCTGGCCAGCTTTTTAATCTGCCTGGTCCTATTCTTTAGGCCATGATCCTAAAACCCCGCCTTGAAGATCTTAAAATCATCGGTTTTTATTTAGGCAAGATCATCTTCGGCCTGGCCTTGACAATGGCTGTGCCGATCATTTGCGGTTTATTCTTTAAGGAAACCAATCCTTGCCTGGATTTCATCATCGCTATTGAAGTTTCCCTGATCCTGGGCCTGGTTTTGACCAGCCTCTGCCGCACAGATAAAGACCTGAACTGGATGCAGGGGATGATCGTGGTCAGCCTTTCCTGGTTTGTAGCGATGTTTTTGGGCGCCATCCCGCTATATTTGAGCGGCCACTGGAAATCTTTCCTGGATGCATGTTTTGACGCGATGAGCGGTTTTTCCACTACCGGGCTTTCTTTGGTTGTGGATTTAGATCATCTTTCTTATACGCATAACCTCTGGAGGCACATTATCCTGTTCATCGGAGGCCAGGGGATTGTGGTCATTGCCCTTTCTTTGTTTGTCAAAGGTTTTTCCGGAGCATTCCGTATGTATGTGGGGGAGGGCCGTGACGAGCGGATACTGCCCAATGTCATCCATACCTCCAGGTTTATCTGGCTGGCCAGCCTTGTTTACCTTATTTTGGGGAGTTTGGCATTGGGGGCTACCGGTATACTTGAGGGGATGAGGCCGGTAAACGCGTTTTTCCACGGAGCCTGTATTTTTATGGCAGCTTTTGATACCGGCGGATTTACCCCGCAATCGCAAAGCATACTTTATTACCATAGTTTTGCTTATGAGATGATCACGGTGATGATTATGGTGCTGGGGGCGTTTAATTTCAAATTGCATTACCATCTCTGGCAGGGTAACCGCAGGGAAATTTTTAAGAACATTGAAACAGTAACACTTTTTTTCTCCATTTTGGTTATTTTGTCGGCCACTTCTATTGGCCTGGTCCAGAGCGGTATTTATGATAATGCGGTTGTGCTTTTCCGCAAAGGATTTTACCAGCTTATCTCCGGGCATACCGGAACAGGGTTTCAAACAGTTTACGCTTCGCAGTTCGGACAGGATTGGAATAACCTGGCGCTGGTGGGCTTGATCTGCGCAATGGCTTTAGGCGGCGCTGTCTGCTCTACTACGGGCGGGATCAAAATGCTGCGGCTGGGGATAATTTTCAAGGCGTTCAAAGAGGATTTAAAAAGGATCATTATGCCGGAACGCGCGGTGGTGATCGAAAAATTCCACCATATCAAAGACACTTTTTTGAATGATAAGTTAGCCAGGGCAGCGCTGATGATTACTTTGGCGTATATAATTTTGTTTTTGTCAGGCGCTTTGGTAGGGATGTTTTATGGCCATTCGTTCCTAAACGCGTTATTTGAATCCACTTCTGCGGCGGGAAATGTCGGGTTATCCTGCGGGATAACCAGTGTCGGCATGCCTTCTGTGTTGAAAATTACCTATATTATACAGATGTGGATAGGCAGGCTTGAGTTCATGTCCGTATTTACGATCATTGGTTTTCTTGGAGCTTGCATAAAAGGGAAAAAATGAAGAAACATTTGATCAACCTGTTCTTATCTTGCGGCTTACTCCTTCTTTGCACAGGCGGTCTTTTCGCCTCAGGCACTGTTACAAGCAGTGAGCTGATCGCTAATAGCGCAGAATATAACGGCCAGAGAGTGGTTTACTCCGGCGAGGTTGTGGGGGATGTGATGGCCCGCAAAGACCATGCCTGGATAAATGTCCATGATGGCGATAATGCCATCGGCGTATGGATCAGCGCTTCTTTGGCAGGCAATATCAAAAACACCGGCAGCTATAAATCCACCGGCGATAAGATCGAAGTGACCGGTATATTTAACCGCGCCTGCCTCGAGCATGGCGCAGATTTAGATATTCACGCCCAGGGTTTGCGTATACTCAAGGAGGGCGGGCAGATAAAACGCCAGTTTGATACAGGAAAAAGAAATGCAGTGGTTATTTTATGCGGGGTCGTTGTCATACTATGGATATTAACCTTATTGCTGCGCAGATAAAAGAAGACCTGGATAAAGCCGCTTCGCTTAACGACCTGGAGGCATTACGCCTTAAGTATTTAGGCAGAAAAGGCGTTATCGCCGAACTCACCGGGGCAATACCTTCTGTCGCGCCGCATGAGCGAGGCGCCTTCGGCAAAGCGGTCAACGCGCTTAAACAGCAACTGTTTAGTTCCCTGGAGGAAAAACAGGCGTCTTTTTCCGTTGTAAATGCTTCGCTACCTGAAAAAGCGGAAACGGATTTAGGGATGCCCGGCATTGCCCAGGATCTCGGCCACCGTCACCCGATCACCGGTATTATTGATGAGGTTTGCGGGATATTCAGCCGCATGGGGTTCCGTGTCCTGGAAGGCCCGCAGATCGAGACAGAACATAATAATTTCACGGGTTTGAATATACCGCTGGAGCATCCTTCGCGGGACTCCTTTGACACTTTTTACCTTCAGGATCATGAAAAACTGCTTTTGCGCAGCCACACTTCTCCAATGCAGGTACGCGCTATGGCGAAAAACAAGCCCCCGCTTGCCATCGTTGTCCCGGGGAGAGTTTACCGCCCGGACGCAGTGGATGCCAGTCACCTTTTTATGTTTCATCAGATCGAAGGATTGATCGTCGATAAGGGGGTAACTTTCGCAGACTTAAAAGGCGTCCTGGAAATTTTTGTGAAGGCCGTTTTCGGCCAGGGTATCTCTATGCGCTTTAGGCCGCATTTTTTCCCATTCACCGAGCCGTCAGCCGAAGTGGATATATCCTGTATCATTTGTAAGGGAAAGGGTTGTTCTGTTTGCGGGAGGAAAGGATGGCTGGAGATACTTGGTTCCGGCATGGTGCATCCTAATGTTTTCAGGTCTGTTGGTTATGACCCTAAAAAGTTCACCGGGTTTGCTTTTGGCATGGGTGTAGAAAGGATCGCCATGCTCAAATACGGCATTAATGATATAAGGTTATTTTTTGAAAATGACCTGCGTTTCTTAAAACAATTCTAAACAATGAAAGTTACCTATAACTGGTTAAAGGATTTTGTAGATATCCGGCTTGCCCCGGAAGAGTTGGCCGATAAACTTACTCTCGCCGGCCTGGAAGTGGTTTCTTTGAATAAAGCAGCGGATGATTTTATTTTTGAGATCGAGGTTACTTCTAACCGGCCGGATTGGCTGAGTATTTATGGTGTAGCGCGCGAAGTAGCCGCACTTACCGGGGAAAAATTAAAATTAGGTGATAGGTGCTCGGTGTTCGGTGCTAGGAGCAAGCACCTAGAACCTAAAACCAAGAACCTGATCACAATCCAAGATAAAAAAGACTGCCTTTATTATTGCGCCAAAGTGATCCGCGGCGTATGCGTTAAGCCTTCTTTAGCCAAGATATCCAAACGGCTGGAATTAGTCGGCGTCAGGTCGGTGAATAATATCGTGGATATGACTAATTATTTGCTTTTTGAAACAGGCCAGCCAATGCATGCGTTTGACTTAGATAAACTTTCTTTAGAGCAGGGGATTATTATAAGAAGGGCTTCCGGTAATGAGAAGATCATCACGCTTGACGGCGCAGAGCGTAAATTGGATAAGGATATCCTGGTTATCGCCGATTACCTGAAACCTGTGGCTATTGCCGGAGTGATGGGCGGGAAAGTTGCGGAAGTGACTTTCAGCACAAAAAATATTTTGCTTGAGACAGCTGTTTTTAACCCTGTTTTAGTGCGCCGGATGCGGCAAAGAGTAGGCTTACAGAGCGAAGCAGCTTACAGGTTTGAAAGAGGCGTGGAT
>JBAZNG010000075.1:0-5428 GCA_041649385.1 Candidatus Omnitrophota bacterium
TTTATGAAAATATGCTAATGCCCCCTTCTGTTTGACTTTTTCTTCCAGGCCTTCTGCTGTTTGCGCGGTCAATACTAAAACCGGTATACTGAAAGTTTCTGTGGATTGTTTGAGGTTATCTAAAACATAGAAACCGCCTCCGGCAGGTAAACCCAGGTCCAGGATGATTAGATCCGGTTTTTCCTTATGCGCTAGACTTATGCCAAACAAACTATCATTGGCCGCGATAATCGCGTACCCCTGCGCTTTAAGCAGCGTGGCTAAACCCACTACCAATTCTTTCTCGTCTTCTATGATCAATACCTTTTTCGCGGTATTTTCTTGCATGGGATTCACCTTTTAGCAACCCTAAGGTCGCTGGGTAATACAATGATAAACTTGCTGCCTTTGCCAACCTGGCTTTCTACCAGGACCTTACCCCTGTGCATCTCCACTATGTCTTTGGTGATCGCCAGCCCTAAGCCCGTGCCTTCTTTTGTGGAATTAAGCCGCTCAAATTTATTAAAAAGCGCGCTGACCTGATCATCCGGTATCCCAAGGCCTGTGTCTATGCATTCTATCTTTACGAATTTATCGTCCAGGTAAATTCTCAAAGTAACTATCCCGTCCTCAGGAGTAAATTTTATGCCATTGCTCAAAAGATTGGTGATCGCCTGGGAAAGCTTATCTTCATCCCCCCAGACAGATACTTCATCAAGGAATTCTTTAATAATCTTTATCTTCTTTTTATCCGCCGAGGCCTGCAGCTCTTTTATCTGTTTACTTGAGATCTCCGCCAGATTAAGCTTTCCCCTTTTAACATCGATCACCCCCGCCTCGATCTTATGCAGGTCCAACAGTCCGTTGACTAACCTGGCCATGCGCTCAACTGTTGACTGGCAAAGCCCTAAAACATTCTTCTGCTCCTCGTTGACCTGGCCGATGAAGCCGGCGAAGACATTATAAATATTGATCTTGATCGAGGCTAGCGGGTTCTTCAGCTCATGGGACACTGTAGCCACAAAAGTGGACTTTAACTGGTCGCTGTGCTTTGCCTGTGCGGCATAAGATAAGATCTTGTTGAAAATATTCTTTAAGATACTAAAACCGATGTAAAAACCACAGAGGGAAATGAAAAAAGAAAGGAATAATATCAAACCGATATTGCCGACAAGAATATTAAAACTAAACAGCCTGTTTGTCAAAAGATACAAAAATACCAGAAATGGCACAATGACCATCAAAGAAAAAGCTATGTTCAGTTTCTTATAGGGGTTTTCTTTGAGCTCCTGCAGGACCAACTTGTGGTCTATTTTATTGGTTTTATCTTTTTTGGGCATAATACCATTTAAGCTTAAAATTGTCGGCCTAACTGAATATTAGCTATATGCTACCTCTATTAGAGGAAAACTTCAACTGGTTATATTATAAGAAGGCTGATTCAATAGGTATTAAGGATGCGTGTGGATTTGATTAGCACGAGAATATTTTTAGCAGAAATCATCTTGGGAATAATTCAAATCGTGGTCTGAAAAGAAAATAATAAAGTTAACCATTGAGGTCAAGATTATTCAGATCTATCTCTTTTTCTAACTCCGGGATTTCCGAAAGCAGCATTCCTATCTTACCGGCATCCAGCTCTTTTAACCCCACAACAAGCAATCTACTGCCTTTATCCATACCCTCTTCAGTTTTGCCCTGAGAATAATGCTTACCAAACACGAGGTGCTCTGAAGGATAACGATAACTTTTAACAAATTTAAAACCTACGCTTCTCAACATACCTTTTATGCATTCTTCACCGCACAACCACCAGACAGTACCATCATTTCTATAGGTGTGTTCTATGAATTTCATCTTGTCAGTGTCCTGTGGATCCATAATATACTCCGTCTCCAGTAAAATCATCTTAGAGGTCAAGTCGGAAATTATTTTTAAAGCAAGAAATGGATATCTTAAATGATAAATTAACCCTAAACACAGTGTAATATCAAATTTTTCTGCGCTAGGCATTTTGTAAATGGAGCCGACTTGAAAATCTACGCGTTCTGCTTGTCTTATCTTTTTAATTAGATTAGCTTGCGCAATATAATGCTCAAAATCTATCCCCAAGACATAATCAGCCCCTAGTTCCGCAGACTTAAGCGAGAAAAATCCAGCGCTACATCCTGGTTCGAATACACGCATACCCTTTAATCTTCTTGGCATGTAGTTCTTAATGAAATCCCACCGCAGTTGGGTATCCAATGGACCTGGCGTAGAGATACCTTCTTTGATAGGTATATTCTGGGCCCAGGGTGCAAGATCAGCGATTTTCTCTAGGATCTCTTTTTCTGTGAGCATAAATCTAAATGGGTTGTTTAGTTTTAACTAACAATATATTTTGTTTAACTGGAAAGTATATTGGTTAAAGTTGGCTGCCCCGCATGGACTCGAACCATGATAGTCAGATCCAGAATCTGAAGTCCTACCGATTAGACGACAGGGCAATAGTTAGAAGTATATCCCGGGGGATAAGCAAAATCAAGAGAATTATTGGCGCTGGAAAAGGAAGGATAAATAAAAACGGCAGGGAAAATTTATTTTTTTGTACTGCTGGGCATTGCCTGCCCGCTGGTAGTTTCCCCTGCCGCTTAATTGAATCTTTCTAACTAAATATAACATATTCGGCCCATCCTTTTCAAGATGGCCGTAAAATACCCTACCAGAGGTTATCCCGCATCCACTGGTCAGTGTCCTTCAAATTGTCCCAGGTGTTATGGGTATCTTTGGCTATGCCGGAAGCTGCGCCTTTAGTAGTTTCACAGCCGGCGGAAATAAACATGAAAACGATCAATACCAACAGAGCGCATCCTCTTATCATTGCCCTCTCCTTTCCATGGATTTTTCAAGCCTTGCCTTGGTGCGCGCCAAGCCAAGATAGTATATCACTTCAAACAGGCCTGGGCCAATAGTTTTTCCTGTCAAAGCCACCCTGATCGGATGGATAAGGACTTTGGCCTCAATATTTTCTTTAGCCACGGTATCGCGGAAGCATTTCTCGATGTTCTCAACTGAAAAATCCTTCAGGCCCTCAAGCTCTGCGACAAAAAGGCCAAACTCCTTTGTCAGGTCTTTTGTCAAATATTTCTGCCTGGCTGCCGGGTCAATGTTTACTTCTTCAACGAAAAAGAAATCCGCCCAATCAACAAAGTCATTTAAACGCGGCAGGCGCGCCTGGAATAATTTGATCAGCTGCAATATATATGCCTTGTCGAAATCTCCCTGGCCGACATACTTCTTCTCCCTTAAAAGCGGCAGAAGCTGCTCTAGCAGTTTTTGCGGGTCAGCGTTCTTTAAGTACTGGTTATTGATCCAATCCAGTTTCTTTATGTCAAAAGTGGCCGCAGTCTTATTCACGTCCTTTAGCTCAAACTGTTTTATCGCCTCCTGCATACTGATCAAGACCTGGTCAGCGCCTGGCGCCCAGCTAAGCAAGAGCAGGTAATTGACCAGGCTCTCCGAAAGATACCCCATTTTCCGGTAGTCGCTTATTGCCGTGGCCCCTGTGCGTTTAGAAAGCCTGCCGCCATCAATACCCATGATCAAGGGAAGATGCGCAAACTCCGGCAAAGTAAACCCAAGCGCTTCGTAAAAAAGCACCTGTTTCGGCGTGTTGGATATATGGTCATCCCCGCGGATGATATGCGTAATATTCATCAACGCGTCATCAACCACGCAGGCAAAGTTATAAGTCGGCGTGCCGTCGGATTTAATGAGCACCTGGTCTTTGATCGTGCTTGAATCAAACTCAATATTGCCGCGGATGATGTCAGAGACCTGGATCTTCTGAGGCGTTATCTTAAAAATCACCGCTTCTTTGCCTTCCGGCGAGCGCTCAATATAAGCTTTGCCGGCTTTAAGCAGTTTATCGGCGTATTCGCGGTAAAGGTCAAAACGCTGGCTCTGATAATGCACTTCATCCCACTTAAAACCCAGCCAGCCAAGGCTAAAAAGGATCTCATCAACAAACTCTTTTTTGGAACGCTCTTGATCCGTATCTTCGATCCTTAAAACAAATTGGCCTTTTTGGGACTGCGCGAATACCCAGTTAAACAACGCTGTACGCGCCCCTCCGATATGCAGGTTTCCCGTAGGGCTGGGCGCAAACCTTACTCTAACCATTTTTTAGCTTCACTCCTTCTTCCAGGGCCCTGCGGTTTATCTCAACTAAAGCGTTGTTTGAACCCTTGGCCATAAACCTAAAAACGCCGATGATATCTTTCTTGGTAAAAAACCTCTTTTCCGCCAGATAACTTCCTAAAGCGACCATATTCGCTGTTTTGATATTGCCTAATTTTAACGCGATATCCGTAAATGGAAAATATAAGACCTTCGCCTTGGCGGGTTTAATACAGGGCGCCAGAGAGGCGTTAAGTACCAGTGTGCCGCCGGGCTTTAGGCGGTCCTTAAATCTATTTATCGACGGTTCATTTAAGATGATCAAGGTATCGGCTTTATCCACACAAGGAGAGCCGATTTCTTTATCGGAAATAACGATCATGCAATGCGCTGTGCCGCCGCGGACTTCCGGGCCATAAGCAGGAAGCCAGGTGACAAACTTCCCTTTGCGCATCGCCGCTTCGGCGATCACTTTACCCAAAAGCATTACCCCCTGGCCGCCGCTTCCAGCGGTAATTATCCGCTCGGTCACTTGATCCTCCCTAAAGGAAACTCTTTCTGCATGACTTCCTCTATCCAGCTCAATGCTTCCTGCGGAGCTAATCCCCAGTAGGTTGGGCATGGCGAAAGTATTTCCACGATGGAAAAACCTGATTTATTCATCTGATTTGAGAATGCCTGCTTGATCGCTTTTTTGGCGTTACGCACTGCCTGCGGGTTATGCAATGAAACGCGTTCAGCAAAACAAACCCCGGGCAATAAACTAAGCATCTCGGATATTTTTAAAGGAGTGCCCTGGCCGGCCTTTTGCCTGCCTGCCGGGGTAGTCGCTGTTTTCTGGCCAAGCAAAGTAGTCGGAGCCATCTGTCCGCCGGTCATCCCGTAAATAGCGTTATTAATGAATACAACGCTTAAATTCTCTCCGCGGTTAGCCGCATGGATCGTCTCATTTGTGCCGATCGCCGCAAGGTCGCCGTCGCCCTGATAGGTGAAAACAAATTTTTCAGGATGCACTCTTTTGATCGCAGTAGCCACGGCCAAAGCCCTGCCATGCGCAGCCTCCGAACAATCAAAATCCCAGTAATCATAAGCTACTACCGCGCAACCCACAGGGGCGATGCCGATGGTTTTTTCCCTTAGGCCCAGCTCGTCTATCGCTTCGGCGACAAGCCTGTGCGCTATGCCATGGCCGCAACCAGGACAGTAATGCGTAACTACGTCTCTTAATGAAATTGTGCGGCTAAACAGCTTCTCTGTCATAATATTTTATTTACCTTTTTAATCATCT
>JBAZNG010000076.1:0-5415 GCA_041649385.1 Candidatus Omnitrophota bacterium
GAACAAACCCGGCAAAATATCATCCTCTCAAAGCTTTATAAACAGGTTACCGAGGGCGCATCAGTAACCGCCCGCGAAATCAGGGATGAATACGAAAAGGCGAACCAGGATTTAAGCATATATTATCTTGAAGCAAAAACAGATGATTTCTCCAAGAAGGTCAGGCTTACAGACAATCAGGTAAGCGAATATTTCTCCGGGAACAAAACGCTTTTCAGGGAACCTGAATCATTCAATATAGAATACTGCGCGGTCACCTCTGCAAGCCAGAATAACGCGCTCGCCGCCTTGTTGACAAAAAAAGTGCCTATGGAGAAGGCGGTAAAAGAGCTTGGGTTATCCCTTACGGAAACCGGATTTTTCAACTTAAACTCCACTGTGCCGGGATTAGGCTGGCCGGCGGAAAGCACGGGAATTTTCACTAAAATGAAAACCGGTGAATACGCGCCGCTGATCAAGGCGAATCAGACAAGTTATATTATCCGGCTCAAAGAAAAACGCCCGGGGTATACTCCGGAGTTTGAAAAAATAAAAGAGAAGGTAAAAACGCAACTGGCCAGAGAAACAGCTAAAAAAATGGCCGAAGATAAAATTAACGCTTGCCTCAAGAAAGCAAGCTCTATGGATCTTAAAAAAGCAGCAAAAAAATGCGGTTTAAAGCTAAAATCCTCTCCTCTGTTCAAGGCTGCTTCAAGGATAGAAGGCATCGGACAGACGGATATATTCTGGAATACCGCCAAATCCTTAAAACCAGGGCAAAACAGCCAGCTTATCCGCCAGAACGACAACTTCTATATCATTAAAGTCAAGTCCATCACTCCTGTTGATGAGATAAAATTCCTCCAGGAAAAACCTGCGCTTGAGGAAAAATTGCTTTCCGCCAAAAAACAGGAGAAATTCAATCAACTGCTTAACCAGCTAAAACAAAAAGCGCAATAGCTTTTTAAAAAGCTATTGCGCTTTTTAGTTACTTATTTTAGGGTCAGCTTACCTTTATTGAATTTACCGGGCAGCTATCCGCTACTTCCTGCAGGTTGCAGGAAGTACAAACCTGTGTCTTGACATGGGCGATCCCGTCACCCTGCACCTCAAAGACTTCCGGGCATGACTGTTCACATAAACCGCAACCTACGCATGTCGAAGCATCAACCGTGATTTTTGCCATTTTCTTTCTCCTTGCCCACCAGGGCAACACCGACGCAATTTGCGCCACGAGGCGAACATTGGCCCAATTCCTATCTGGGGCAGGTGCCAATTAGCGGCGGGTGCATCTGTTATTAAAAACAACCTCAAACGTTTTTATCTTTCCAACAAATTCTCAAACATCTCTTCATGAGAGACTTCTTCGCTCAAAATATGGGTGACCAACTGATACGTGACATGGTCCTTGCCAAAAGTCTTCTTGGCGATCTTATTATAAACCTCGATCGCGCCTGCTTCCGCTTCAGCCACGATACGGATGATCCGGTTGATATCCGTGGTATTCTTCGGCGGCATAAGATAAGGCGAATTCGCGTTCTTCTCTAACTCCGAAATATTGGCTATCGGCGCATCGCCGAGCTTTGTGATCAGGTCAGCTAATTCCTGGGCATGCTCAAGTTCGTCTTTAGCGATCTTCTCAAGCATCTCCTGCATATCCTCATACGCGCGGCCGGATACAGTGTTAGCCATATATGTGTAAAGGTAGAACGCCAGCCATTCATCGCAATACGCCTTGTTCAGGTCCTTAACCAGTTCTTTTAAGCTTAGATCCACTATTGCCCTTGCCTGTTTTCCCATTTCTGCACCCCCTTATTTAGGCTTCCGCCTTAAGGTTATACTTCCTGATATTGTTATCTGCCACTTCCTGGATCTTCCTTATCTCTTCAGGGTTATTCAGCAAGTGTTTGAACCTTCCTTGGGTCTTTAAATACTCTTCCACAGGCTTGGGCACGATCTGCCTGCGGCCGGTAAGCGCGCCATTCTCATATTCAATCAATGGGTAAAGCCCGGTTTCCACGGCTAATTTAGCCACCGGGGTAGTCTGATTTGTCTCATGGCGCCAGCCTAAAGGGCAAGGCACATGCACCTGGATATATTTGGGGCCTTTGATGGAGATGGCTTTCTTTACTTTGCGCTGCAAATCCTGCACAAAACCGGCTGAAGCTGTCGCAACATAAGGTATGCCGTGGGCAACGGCTATCTCCGGCATCGGTTTCTTCGGCCTTAAATTTCCTGAAGATTGTTTGCCCGACGGACTGGTCGTGGTGTTAGTGTCAAAAGGCGTAAGCCCGCTTCTCTGCACGCCGGTATTCATATAGGCCTCATTATCATAACAAACATACAGGATATCATGCCCGCGTTCGAACATCCCGCTTAAGGCCTGTAAGCCGATATCCGCGGTAGAACCGTCTCCGCCCTGGGCAATGACATTAGTCGTGGCTTTTTTGCCGGAATATATCAGCGCCGCCTCCACGCCGCTAGCAACCGCCGCGGAGTTCTCAAATAAAGAATGTATCCAGGGCACGCCCCAGGCAGTTTCCGGGTATTTAGTAGAGAACACCTCCAGGCAACCGGTATTATTCACAATAATAGTGTTGGCGCCGGCAGCGTCTATGACTAAGCGCGCTGCGATCGCCTGGCCGCATCCGGCGCAGGCTGTATGCCCGGGCTTAAATAAAATATTATTCTCCATATTCTTCCTTTAACAATTCCGGTTTCAGATCAATAAAATCAGAGTTGACCTCTTTTGTGCCAAGCCTTCTTAGCACTTCCTGCACGGTTTCTAAAGTAATATCCCTGCCGCCAAGCCCGGCGACAAAACTGCTGATCACCTTGGGCGCTTTCTTCTTGCCGTAAAAGGCCGCTTTCATCTCCACAGCGACAGGCGCATAAGCCCCCAGGGAAACAGATTTATCTAATACAGCGATCTTAGGCACATCTTTTAAAGCCTCATAAACCCGGGCGTACGGGAAAGGCCTGAATGAAATGATGCGCAATAACCCGACTTTCTTGCCTTTGGCGCGCTGGGCATCGACAACTTCCTTGATCGTGCCGCATACTGAACCCATCGCCACGATCACTTTATCCGCGTCTTCAGTCTTATACTCCTCAACGAGCATATCCTTATAATCCCTGCCGAATACGCTGTTAAACTCTTTGGATATCTCAGGCAAATAGTCCAAAACATCTTTCATTGTATCCTGGATGGCGTAACGGGCTTCCATATAATAATCCGGGTCAGCCAGGATACCCATGGTGATCGGGTTTTCCGTATCTAATTTATACAAGGGCTTATAAACAGGTAAGAATTTATCGACTTTCTCCTGTTCCGGCATATCCAGCGTTTCCATGCCGTGGGTAAGGATAAAACCATCCATGCAGACCATCACCGGCAGCATCACCCTCTTATCTTCAGCTAAACGGTAAGCGATCAGGTGAAAATCCACGGCCTCCTGGTTATCTTCGGCGTAGATCTGGATCCATCCGGCGTCGCGCAGGGAGATGGAATCCTGCTGGTCGTTCCAGATGTTGATCGGCGCGCTGATCGCGCGGTTAGCGCAGGTCATTATTACAGGCAGGCGCATCCCGGCAATATTAAAAACTACTTCCGCCATATAGAACAGGCCTTGTGAGCTGGTCGCTGTATATGCGCGCACGCCTGTGGCGGAGGCTCCTAAAACCACGCTGGCTGCGGAATGTTCGCTTTCCACATTGACGAACTGGGAGTTCAAAGCGCCGTCGGCAACCATCTGCGCTAAATCTTCTACGATATGCGTCTGGGGAGTTATGGGATAGGCGGAAATTACGCCGGGTTTACATAACTTAATGATCTCTGCTATTGCGTGTGAACCTTCAACAAATTCTTTCATTTGTCCTCTGCTTTAGACTCTTCCGGAACCATTTCAATATCTTTTTTGGGGCAGATATCCGCGCAAACGCCGCAACCCTTGCAAAAGTTATAATCTACCCAGAAAGTGTTCTTTTCTTTACCGTGCACGCAGCCTTCAGGGCAGGCTAACAAACACATCCTGCAGGCAATGCAATTTTTCTGTAAATAATGCGGCCGGGACTGCACTCTCCAGCTGCCGGTCTTATCGCCCTTACTTTTAGATGGTTTTACGGTCAGTGGCCCGAACATTTTTATCCTTTAATTTTAGCTTTAATAAAATCAAAACCTTCTTTTATCGCAGCGAGGTTACCTTCCTGCGCTTTGCCGCTGAACCTATTTCTAGCTACCTCCAAAAGGGTATCCAGCTTTAACTCACCTGTGGCCGCGGCAAATGCGCCAATAAGGATAGTGTTGACTATCGGCCTGCCGATCGTCCTTAAGGCTATTTCATTTGCCGGAACAACAAAAACTTTCTGCTTGGCTTTTATTTTAGGCAGTTCCAGGCCTTCTTTGCCGTTAATCATCGCTATGCCGTCTTCTTTTAACCCGGAAAAACAGTTAAAACCGCGCAAAAGCGTAGGATCCATGATCAAAACGTAATCCGGTTCATATATCTGGCTGCGCAGGCGCACGGGGACTTTATCCACGCGCACAAAAGCGTTCATCGGCGCGCCCATCCTGGCTGCCCCGAAATTCGGGAAAGCGTAGGAATACTTGCCTTCGTTGAAATAACTGAAGCCCAATAATGCCGCAGTAGTAATCGCCCCCTGTCCAGCGCGGGCGTGTATCCTGATCTCTTTCATCTTACTCCTTAAAATGGGTCAATGCCAGGCGGGGTCTTGCCCAACCAAAAGTTCGCTAATTATATAGCTAGAGTTGCACTTTGTCAAATAATTTATTTTGCGCTACCTAGCGCACACCGACGCAATACCGATTAGCGTCGGGTGCAAGCTACCTAGCGCCACCGGCGCAATTCCAATAAGCGCCGGGTTTCAGCTAAACCAAAGATCATCTATAATCTCTTAGCGATCAGTTCGCTGGTTTGAGAAAGCAGCTTGAAAACCCCTAAGGTTTCCTGAGGGTCCAGCGTGCCCAGGCCGCAGGCAGGGCTGATCATCAGCCTATCCAGCAATAAGTTACGCTCCAGCCCCTTCTTTACCAAAGCATCCACCCCGGAATTGATCTTCTGCGCAAGCATCTGGGCGGTCAGCCCAACAGTCCCATCCTGGGTAGGCACGATCCCCCAGCAGGCGATCCCGCCTTTTTTAAAGAACTTTTTAAGGTCATCGGCGTAGAGCACGAACCTCTCCTGAAAATTGAACGCGTCAAAACTGATGATATCCAGCCCCGCCACATCCGTCAGCATCGACCAGTCGGTATTACCGCAGCAATGCACTCCCAGCAGGCAATCCTTGGATTTGATCATCTCCGCGGTTTCTGAAAGCATGCTCACGACAGCCTCACGGTTTACCGGTGTATAGGCAGAGCCTACGGCAGCCAGGTACGGTTCATCCAGGAAAATGATCATTTTCTTGCCGAATTTA
>JBAZNG010000077.1:0-5413 GCA_041649385.1 Candidatus Omnitrophota bacterium
AAAAGTGTGTTTTGATAACCTTACGCCTATCTATCCCCGCCAGCCTTTTAACCTGGAAACCAAGCCGGATGAGATATCGATGAGGGTAATGAGTTTGCTTGCCCCTATCGGCAAGGGCCAGAGAGGCTTGATCGTCGCGCAGCCTTACAGCGGCAAAACAGTTTTATTGCAGAAGATCGCTAACGCGATCACCGTGAATAATCCGGATGCTGTTTTAATCGTGCTTCTCATTGATGAACGCCCGGAAGAAGTCACGGATATGCAAAGGAATGTCAAAGGCGAGGTTATCTCTTCAACATTTGACGAGCCGCCGGAGCGCCATGTGCAGGTGGCGGAGATCGTCCTGGAGAAGGCCAAGCGCCTGGTCGAGCACAAGAGGGATGTGGTCGTGCTTTTAGACAGTATCACGCGGCTTGCGCGCGCGTATAACTCGGTTGTCCCGCACAGCGGTAAGGTGCTTTCCGGCGGTATTGATTCCAACGCTTTGCAAAAGCCCAAGAGGTTCTTTGGCGCAGCGCGCGCGGTGGATGAGGGCGGCAGCCTTACGATCATCGCAACAGCTTTGGTCGACACAGGAAGCCGTATGGATGAAGTTATCTTTGAAGAGTTTAAGGGCACCGGCAATATGGAGATCCAGCTGGACCGCAACCTCTTCCAGCGCAGGATATATCCGGCCATAGACATCAAGCGTTCCAATACCCGCCATGAGGAGTTATTGGTCAAGCCGGATGTTCTGCAGAAGACCTGGATATTAAGAAAAGTGCTCAATGAACTTAACAATGTGGAGGCTATGGAATTGCTCATATCAAAATTAGGCAAAACCAAGAACAATGAGGAATTCCTGGGGAGCATGAATCAGTAAGGGGCTCTGTAGAGGGTAGGTAGTAGGTAGGGAAAAGCAAAAGCCAGTATGTAGAAGGTAGAATATAGAATATAGGTAAACCAAAACCAAAGCAAAAGCTGATAGCTGAAAGCTGACAAAAGGAGAGAGAAATGAAAGAGAAAATACATCCTAATTACAAAGAGAGTACGATCGTCTGCGCCTGCGGCGAGACCGTGCATACGCGTTCAACTAAACCGAGCATCAGGGTGGAGATCTGTTCAAAATGCCATCCCTTCTTCACGGGAAAGCAGAAACTGGTTGATTCAGCCGGGCGCGTGGATAAGTTCATGAAGAAATACGGCAAAAAGGCATAAGGTCAGGGTAGGTAGTAGATAGTAGGTAGAATGTAGGTAAACCAGAACCAAAAGTAAAAGCCGAAAGCTGATAACTGACAGATGAAGAGAATATTTTAATGGAAGAGAAGCTGAAGAAAATTGAAGAACGCTATAATGAGATTGAACGGCTCTTAAGTTCTCCGGAAGCATTTAGTGACCGCGAGATGTCTAATAAGCTGGCTAAGGAGCTTTCCGGCCTTAAGCCTTTTGTCACTCTTTTCCTCGAGTATAAGAATATCCTCAAAGAGATAAAAGAGGTATCTATCGTAATGCAGGAGAAGCACGACCAGGAATTCCTGGATATGGCTTTAAATGAGTCCCGCGAACTGGAGGCAAAAAAAAGCGAACTGGAGGCAAGGGTTAAGAAGATGATGGCTGGCGAGGACAAGGACGCCGGCAGGGACGCGATTGTAGAGATCAGGCCTGGCACTGGCGGCGATGAAGCGGGGCTTTTTGCTGCTGATCTTTACCGGATGTACACAAAATACGCCGCTAATAAAGGCTGGACAGTGGAGTTGATCTCTTTAAGTTCCAATGAAGCCGGCGGGATCAAGGAAGTTGTCTTTGGCGTAAAAGGCCGGGATGCTTTCCGCATGCTTAAGTTTGAAAGCGGCGTGCACCGCGTACAGCGCGTTCCGGCGACTGAAGCGCAGGGCAGGATCCATACTTCTACGGCGACTGTCGCGGTCCTTGTTGAACCGGAAGAAGTTGACCTGGTCATCGAGCCGAAAGACTTAAGGATCGACACTTACCGTTCAAGCGGACCGGGCGGCCAGCATATGCAAAAAACGGATTCGGCGGTAAGGATCACGCATATCCCCACAAATACCGTGGTTGCCTGCCAGGATGAACGTTCGCAGATAAAGAACAAGGCTAAGGCAATGAGGGTATTGCGCGCGCGTATCCTGGAATCAAAGATTGAGGCTGAATCCAAAAGATTATCCAGCGCGCGAAAAGTGCAGATCGGAACAGGCGACCGCAGCGAGAAGATACGTACTTATAATTTCCCTGACCGCAGGGTTACCGACCACCGTATTAATTTTACCTCGCATCAATTAGAGGGCATCCTGGAGGGCGCTTTAGATGAGCTTTTCCTGGCGCTCTTAAAGGCGGAAGAAGAGAAGAAGAATGAAAGAAGCTGAAGTCGCCCTTACGCATATCCTGGATTGTGACCGCGCGTCTTTATACCTTGAGCAGGGCTTAAAACTGGATAAAGAAAAAAGCAGGGAATTGTCACAGGTATTCCTTAGAAGGGTTGCTTTTGAACCGTTGCAATATATCCTTGGCCAGGCGGAATTTATGGGCCTGGATTTTAAAGTCAATAATCACGTGCTTATTCCCCGGCCGGAAACAGAGATCCTGGTTGAGACGGCGGCCAGGTATATGAAAGGCGTAAGATCGCCGCAGATACTTGACCTGGGCACTGGTTCCGGATGTATCGGCATATCCTTATCCAGAATGCTGGCTGGTTCCTCGGTAAGCGCAAGCGATATCTCCGCCGCGGCAATAGAAGTAGCTAAGGCCAACGCGAAAGAACATTCCGCGAAAATAGAATTCCTGCAGGGGGATATGTTCGCGGCCTTGGATAATAAAAGCGTTCTTTATGACCTGATCGCAAGCAACCCGCCGTATATCGCCAAAAAAGATTTTAGCGGGTTAGCCTTAGAGTTGTCTTATGAACCGCGTATGGCTCTGGATGGAGGCGACAGCGGCCTGGATTATTACCGCCGCATAGCAGATGGGGCCTCGGATTACCTGAAACCCCGCGGGCTATTGATGTTGGAAGTTGGATTTGGCCAGTATGCGCATGTGGAAGATTTATTGCGGGCAAGCGGAAAATTTGAGATATTAGAGAAGGTAAACGATTATAATAGTATTGCGCGTGTGTTAGTAGCCAGGAAAGAGGCCTAAAAAATGGATAAGCTGGTTATTGAAGGCGGAAAACGGCTCAAAGGAGAAGTCACTGTCTCCGGGGCAAAGAACGCGGTATTACCGATTTTGGCAGCTACTTTACTTACTGATGATACATGCATAATCAAGGGCGTTCCCAATCTGCGCGATACTAACAGTATGTTCAAGATCCTGCGTTCATTGGGCAAAGCCGTAGAGTTTGATAAAGGCAAAGTCACCGTGGCTAAAGGAAAGAAGCCCAGCCATATCGCTGACTATAAACTTGTTTCCACTATGCGCGCCTCATTCTGCGTGCTTGGGCCATTGCTTGGTAAATTTAAACAAGCCAAGGTTTCTTTGCCCGGCGGCTGCGTCATCGGCGTGCGGCCGGTCGACCTGCATCTTAAAGGCATCAAAGCTTTGGGCGCGGATATCCAGATCGACGCAGGGTATGTTTTGGCCAAGGCCTCTAAATTAAAAGGTGCGCATATTTATTTAGGCGGCGCTTATGGTTCTTCGGTTTTAGCCACAGATAACGTGATGATGAGCGCTGTGCTTGCCCAGGGCAGGACAGTGATCGAGTCGGCAGCGTGCGAGCCGGAAGTAGAAGATCTGGCAAATTTCCTGAATAAGATGGGCGCCAAGATCACCGGCCATGGCAGCCCGACTATCGAGATTGAAGGCGTAAAACACCTGCATGGGGCAACGCATTCCGTGATACCTGACCGTATTGAAGCCGGCACATGGGTCTTGGCGTCTTTGATCACCGGCGGAGATATCCTGATCAAGAATGTTTGTTCACGCCACTTGGGGGCTTTGATCGATAAATTGGCTGAAGCAGGCATCAATATCGGCCGGGCAGATGATTCTTTACGCATAATCGGCAGCAAGCGTTTAGCCGCCGTGAATATCGTGACTTTGCCTTATCCGGGATTTCCCACTGATATGCAGGCGCAGATGATGGCATTAATGTGCGTAACACCCGGGATAAGCGTATTTACCGAGAAGATCTACCCTGACAGATTTATGCATGTGGCTGAGCTTAACCGTATGGGAGCGCATATCCAGAGGGAAGGCCCGCATGCTATTGTTGAAGGGATAAAAGGCCTGTCCGGCGCGCCGGTAATGGCTTCAGACCTGCGCGCTTCCGCTTGTTTAGTTTTAGCCGGTTTAGCCGCCCGGGGCAAGACATCGATCTCCAGGATATACCACCTGGAACGCGGATATGAAAATATAGAAGATAAACTTGCCAATCTGGGCGCAAAAGTATGGAGAGAAAAAGAATGATCCTGATGCTGGATAATTACGATTCTTTTACTTACAACTTAGTGCAGTACCTTGGGCAGCTGGGCGTAAAGGTAAAGGTTTTGCGCAATGACGCTATCACAGTTGAGGGGGTCAGCAAATTGGCGCCGGAGAAGATCGTTATCTCTCCAGGGCCAGGCAGGCCAGAGGACGCCGGGATCAGTTGTTCATTGATCAGGGAGTTCGCAGGCAAACTCCCTATCCTGGGAGTCTGCCTTGGGCATCAGGCGATCGGCTACTCTTTCGGCGGGCGGATCATCCGGGCAAAGAAGCTTATGCATGGCAAGACCTCGATGATCTACCATAACCGCAAGGAGATCTTCAAACATATGCCCAATCCTTTTGAGGCTACGCGTTATCATTCTTTGCTTGTAGAAAAAGAAACGCTGCCTGATTGTTTTGAGGTTACCGCCTGGACAAAAGATAATGAGATCATGGGCTTAAAACATAAACGTTACCCTCTTTACGGGGTGCAATTCCATCCGGAGTCGATCCTGACAAAGAACGGCCTGGAGTTATTGCGTAATTTCATAAAACTATAATGATCAAGGACCTGGTCAGCCAATTACTCAAAAAGAAGGACTTAAGCCAAGCGCAGATGCAGGAAGCGATGCAGGAGATCTTAAGCGGCACAACGGATGTTGCCGATATTATCGCGTTTTTGACCTCTTTAAACGATAAAGGCGAAACAGTAGAAGAGTTAACCGCCGCTGTGACGATGATGCTTAAATACGTTGAGCCGATCATCGTGGATAAGCCGAATATCCTGGATACCTGCGGTACGGGCGGGGATCGCGCCGGGACTTTCAATATTTCCACGGTTTGCGCCTTTGTTGCCGCCGGCGCAGGGGTCACGGTAGCTAAACACGGCAACCGTTCGGTCTCCAGTAAATGCGGCAGCGCGGATATTCTAGAGGCCTTGGGCGTGAATATCCTTATGCCGCGCGAGAAGATCAAGAAAGCTTTAGAAGAGATCGGCATAGCTTTTTTATTCGCGCCC
>JBAZNG010000078.1:0-5365 GCA_041649385.1 Candidatus Omnitrophota bacterium
AAGCTTGCGCGCTTCCTCAAGCGTGATATCTTTCTTGGCGTCTTTAACTAATAAAGCCAATTTTGAGACTAATTGCACTGCTTTCTTCTGCATTACTTCAATACTGTCGTTCTTTTTAATATCAACTCCCTGATACAGGATGGAAATAATGCCAAAACCCGAGAATTTCTGGGCTAAAATTACCCGGGTTTCCTCTAATCTGGCAGCCAATGCCTCACGTGAAGTCAAAACCTGTTTTTGCGGGATAGGCGAATTGCCGGCTGGCCTATCCTTAAAGAATCTATACCTCTCGTCTCCGATCTTCTCATAACCCAGGCTAAGAGCTATCTTTCTGGATGCGGCTGTTTTAGATAGATCATTGATATCTATAAAACGGATGCCTGATTTTGCGATAAGCCGTTTATGCGCGAGCTCAAATAACCTGCGCCCCAGGCCCTTCTTGCGCGCCGAGGGGACAACAGCCATTTCTGAGATCTCCGCATCGGCAAGCCCGCGGTCATAGCTGGCAATCACATATCCGACGAGCGCGCCCATTCTCCTGGCAACAAAAATGTGCCCGGTGAACTCCCCGCGCAACAACCCATTCAGCCACTTACGCGTCACAGTATTAGCAACGCGCCTTCTTTCCTGCTTTAATTCGTGTACAAAATACTTCTTTCTGAAACTCAATAATTGCTCAATATCATTAAAAGATAACTCCTTGATTTCAATCTGCGCCGGCGAACTGGAGTGGTTTAAACCAGGGCCTTCGGATATCCTTAAAGATTGAATAACCTGCCTAATGGCATCGTTGGACTTGCCTTCATTGATCAATTTAAGGAACACCCGCAAATCATCACTAACGAATATCCTGCCGTCGCATAATTGCTCCAACACGTGGCCGGCGGTGCCTCTTTTAAACTTAAACTTAATTTCAGGAGGTAATTGTTGTATTAACTTGACTGCCTTTACAGCTAATACGGCTGCCGGTGAAATATTCCCTAAGCTAAGCTGCTCTTTTGCTTGGGCAAACAGAGAATCAACGTTCTCCTCTGCCGGTGAGCTGGCGGTAGAAAAATAACCTGCTGGCTGGCCAAATCTAAAATCTGCCGGGATCTTCCGCCATTTCAACGTGTATCTGTCTAAATCCACGCCGATAGCTTTATATTTATTAACCGGGCCTTGCGGTTTATATAGTGTCCTGCCGAAATATGCATCATACTCCTGCATTTCTCTTCTGGTGGGTTTCCAGGCCCTCCCATCGGCTTCATTAACAAACCTTTGGCCCTTAAGCCTAAACCCTCTTATCCCTGTTTTGTTATAAAGAAAACCTTGTTTTGAAAGCCGAAGGTCATAAAATATATCAAAAGTACTCGGGTAATCATTATGGCCACGTTTGCCATGCAATATCTCATTCATCTTCCCATGCTTGGAAACCCAGCGGATATCCTCATTGTGGACCGCAATCTCCTTTTCCCAGCCACGGTGCATGATCAAGCCGACATTCTCTATATCCAGGATATCCAGTTCATATTTACGGATATGCTTGAGCATTTTTAACTGGCGCCCATCAAGGTAATCTTCGGAGAGAATCACCTTCTCGTCTTCCATATATTGAGGATCGACTAAAGTTAAAGCTTCCTTAAATGGTACGCTGATAAGCGGCTTAATGATACGAAACGCATTCTCAACTTTTTCTGGGTCTTTTGTTAAATGAAGTTCCCGGATGTCACGGGAGACAATTACGCCGATTTCAGCCGGCGTAACGTTTATTCCGCTTGTATCAAGCCTTAAATGCTTAAACCATACAAAAGCCCCATAAATATTAGGGTAATTCTGTAGTTTACGCTTTAAAACCTGTAACTGCCTTGATGCTATTTTGAGGTCAAATTTATTTAACGGCGAGCTGCTTATTTGGGACTTCTTCTGCGCAACCGAGATAACTCTCTTGCCTCCCAAGAGAACATTTTTTTGTTTCTTTAAATCCAACAAAGACAGTTTTGACCCTCTATCAGCATCATAAATACTGTAGCCATCAGCCTCTCCGGTAAGGCTTACAAAAACCGATTCCAGGAAATATTTAGGTAAGATCTTAAAGAAAATATATGGAGGCATTACCGGATTATAAACATTCCTTAAATATATAAAGGCCTCCGGATGGCGCTGCAGGTATTCGTTGATTGTCCGGAAATAACCGGTGTAATAGACAGCATCAGTAACGCTATTTTCCGCTGGCGTAGATATGTCCACCGTCTCCCACCCCTTGCTGCCATATAAATAGCACAATAACTTATCCAATTCTTCAAGCGTGTTGGCATAGAAGATTTCTACCGGATATATATCATTCTTAAAATCCTGGTAGCGGTACTCCAAAGACGTAGCATCTAAGGCAAAGTGATAGCCGCCATAATTAAAATATAAAAGGTAATGGCAATCATAACCATACTGCTGCAATATTGATCCCCAGTTCTTGGGGTATTCCAGGTCGTCTCTTTTGTTACCCAACCAACCTGATTTCAATAATCCCAATGCTTTAATTGCCGGTAAATAAGCTTTAAGCTGGATAGATAGCAGTTCCGCCACTTTGGCGCATTTACCCTGGATCGCAAAGTCCCGTAAACGATGCATGCTTAAAGATGCCCTTACAAAACTATCAAATATTCCATCGCCAAGAGGAAGTTGGTTATAACTGTATGTATTAACAATATAATTTTCCCCGCCGTCTTTAGAAAATAACCTGGGGTTAAAATGCACCGGCACTGAAAATGTGTTAACCGGCGAACTGGCTTCTGATTCTCCGTTTCTGCCCACTGTCCCGATTGGATTGGAAACTGTTTCCTTCTTCTTCAGACGCAGGGATAAAACCAGATTCTTCTGCCCTTTCTCTCTGCCAATATAATAAGGTAAATAGGTTGGCTGCACCCACCAATCCCACAACCTCTTAGATTCAATTTTAAAGCCATATTTACCGGCTAAAGAATAAACGTCCTCATGGAAAAGCTGCAGCGTGGTAAAAGCTACATCAACCATCTGCCAGAAGAACCTGCCGCTCATCTTATGTGTGATCATAACAAGAGGCGTATCCATCAATAAAGCTTTGCTATTTTCTTTTATAGAAGAATGCAAAAAGCGAAAATGTTCGTTTTCTATCTTCCTGCAAAATTGATCTTCTATGCTGCGCCATTCATCGTCATTGAAAAATCCTTTATCTGCCGGAAACATCATTTTTATGCGGTTTAAAGGGTAGGCGCTTAGTTGGCTGTAACAAAAATATGAAACCACCAAATCAGATTTTCCCAAGTCAAGCACCGGCCAATCTTGCAATACTATTACCTTAAACATATCCTTTATGGCCTGATATGCTTCTATCGTGGATCCGGACCGGTTGGCCGCCTCTCTGCCTTGCTCAATAATATGCAACGCCATTAACGATATATCTTCCTGTAGAAAAGTGAATTTGTTACGGTAAGCTGGATCAATCTCGTCTATGGTCCTGTTAACCGAATAAATATCCAGGTCTATAAGCTTGATCTCGTCAAAATGCCTGGCTAGCCCATCTAATACGCCCCCGGGGAGATAACCCGGGCCTAAAACTATACATATGCCGGACTTAAATTTCTTGGCGGCTTTCAATATCTGCCGGGTTATCAGCTTCCTGTGCTTAGCCCATGCTTCCGGATAAGTGCTGGCACTCTGGTTTATTAACTTTTCGCCGATAGTATGATAATAGGAAATATCCGCCGGGTCGATACCTACATCCTGTATAAGCGGAAGCGGAGAGCTTGCAAAACTTGCGATCTCAATGTTTAAGCCGGCAATAACCTCATTTAATAACTCCGCCTGCTCAATGACGTATTCGGAATATTTCTGCATAGCTAACACATAATTATGCATTAACCTGGAGTTATTGATCAATGCCTCTTTGGCCTTGCCCAACCCTCCGGCATTAAGCATAGCGCTATCTTCGGTAATAAAAAGGTTGATAAAATCCAGGTAATCGCATATCTCTAGGTAGCTTGAGCACATCCGGTTAATTATCTCTTCAAAATGCTTGTTATCTCTGCTATTTAAAGACCCGGCAATAAAATCGCAAGCCTGTTGAGCCGCCGCAAGCTTAACGCTCAAAGCATCTATTATCTCATTTTCTGGGCCGAGCTCTTTTATGGCAGGCAATACGATATTACGGCAGAATATGCCGATTAAGGATATCCTGCCGGAGAACTCCTCAAGGCTAAGCCGGATCATATCAATTTCTTCGGCTACACCGCTAACATTCAGGCCTTCTCCTTGCATGCGGGATATTTCTGCCTTGATCAAAGCGATTACCTGCGGATGCCTGTATTTATCGGCAGGGAATTGTTTATATAACTTTTTAACCTTATCAATGCTTACATTCAGGATATCCGCGTTATAGTCAGAAACACGGGAATTAAAAATTTGCCCTTTTGCCGGTTCTACAGCATAGATTAACAACGTGGAACGAAATGCATTTACCGCTCTTACCATATCGCCGCCTAAAATATGCCATCTAATCTGGCTGATCTCCCGCAGCACTTCAATACGCAGAAGATTAAACTTCTTGATATAATCAGCAAGGATAAAATCACCGAGGCCGCCGTTTAAATCATGTTCATCGCACTGCCCGGATAGCTTTCTATCAGTCCTCTCCGCTATCCACTGGGCAGACTGGCTGTAAATATCATAGATCACCGCGGAATACCTATACAGGTATTCCCATTCACGATTGAGAGGATCATCAAATAGCTCTAAGCACCTGTCTATCTTTAATTCAAACTCCTCTTCCGAATCATTTATGCAATAGATATATTTTTTTAACGTTGCCACGGCTGGCTCCGGAAGGTTAATCTCTCTTAAAGCTGCCGTTTGCACAATCTGGCCGATTAAACTGCGCGCCTGGCAGTTTTCGCTCCCAAGCTGTAAACCAAGTAATTCACGATAAGCTTTCAGGAATATTTTTCCCCATAGGGTTATATCCGTAGGGTTAAAGAAAGTATATATTTCATAATAAACCATGGGCGTGAAATTGACCTGCCAGACAGCCCTCTTAGGATTAAGCAATAAACGTTTTGCGTTTTCGCTTAACGCATTCCAACCCCTTATTGCAACATCCTGAAGGTGGATTATATCTTTTTCGTTCTGTTCGCGGATTGACTCTGCTACTACCGGGGAGCTGTTCTTATCTAAAGCGGGCCAGGTAATTCTATGAATAGAGCCTTTGCCTTTAAAAGAAAAAATATTGAACTTTCCACCCATTTTATCTTCGATATAATGACGGTTTTCTTCTAAACCAATGCCTGTGCCGCCTGTATTGGTAAAACCAAGAGCATAATTAACCTCTCCTGTATTTCCATTAACCATTTGCTCG
>JBAZNG010000079.1:0-5268 GCA_041649385.1 Candidatus Omnitrophota bacterium
AGGTCGCCGATCAGTAAATGATGCATAAAGCTATCCGGGCCAAGAAAAGCGCTAAACTTATTTAATAAAGGCTGATAGAGGCGAAAGAACACCGGGTCGGAAATTTTCGCGATCAGCGTCTCGCCGATAAAACGCACGGCCGTAAAACAGGCCAGCGTCACAGCTATAGCGATAAAGAAGCCGGAGAAGGGCCGCACGGATGCATCTTCCAGAAGCTCGCGCAAAGTATGGTGCCTGTGGGTAAGCTGCTGCGCCTCTTCCACGATCTCGCCGATCTCCTGCCACCTCTGCCTGTGGGAGACTTTAGGCCGGGAAAGAAGTTTTACGTCGTGGATTTTCTCTAACAAAGCCTTAATGCCTAAACCGGTTACCGCGCATGTCGGCACGACTGAAACGCCCAGAAGCCGGGAAAGTTTCTCAACATCAATGCTTACGCCGTGGTGCTTGGCTTCATCGCACATATTCAAAGCGACCAAGACAGGAAGCCCTTCTTCAATAAGCTGTAAAGTCAGGTAAAGATTGCGCTCAAGATTAGTGGAATCAACTATATTTATGACGATGAATTCATCTTTATGCTGTTCTTTTAATAAAGCAACGGCTACTTCCTCGGATTTTGAGCTGGGGTCAAGCGAATATGTGCCAGGAAGGTCAATTACCTCGATATCCTCTCCACCCCTCCTTGAAAACCCACGCATGATCTCTACCGTCGTGCCGCCGTAGTTGGAAGAGATCACCTGCACTCCGGTAAGCCGCGAGAAAACAACGCTTTTGCCTACATTGGGGTTACCTACCAGAAATATTGTCTTGATCATTGTATCTCAACGATGATCTTGCTGGCCATGCCGTGGCCTAAGACCATTACGCTCCTGCCTACCTTGATCGCCGCCGGGCCTTTTAAACCGATATGGCTTATTTTGGCGATCTCCCTGCCCTTATAAATACCCATGCTCATCAATTTATTCTGTAAAGCCACGCCTTGCGGGATCTCCAGGATGACCCCTTTCTGGTTTTCCTTCATCTGGACCAAGGTAATTTTTTTCATCGTTTTATTCAATATATTTTGAGATCGCCTTATGAATGCGGCTGGCGACAATCTGGTATCCGCGTTGGTTAGGATGCAGGAAATCGCTCTTCATAGAAGGATTGGTGATCACCTTGCTTAAGACAGCTGGGATAAAGATAGCTTGCTTATCCCGGGCAAGTTTCTTGAACACCCGGCGGTAATCCTTGAAGAACATCCCCGCGCTTATATCCACCAAAGCGACCATCGACCCTGAATCCTGTATGCGCGTGATTATTTCATCCAGGTTATTCACTGTATCCTTGATCGGGACTTTCTTTAGAAAATCGTTGCCGCAGAATTCTACGATCACCAGGCGCGGTTTTTTGCTGAGCACATCGCTGTCTAAACGCTTCAATGCCTCAAAAGTAGTATCGCCGGAAACACCGGCATTGACCACTTTAAGGGCAACCATCTTTGCCAAAGCCGTAGGGTAATCTTCACCGGGGCCTGCGCCATAACCAAAAGTAATGCTATCTCCAAAACAGATGATCATATCGCCTTTGGCGGCAATATTGGCGACATCCTGTTTTACGCAACCGCAAACCAGGCCGCAGATGGCCAACAAAACTATGACAAGATTATTTTTCATGTTTTAACCTCAACTGCCCGCAGGCGGCGGCAATATCCTGCCCGCGCTCGCGCCTTAAGGTAACATTGATCCCGCCCTTAAACAAGTGTTCTTTGAATTTATCCACCTGCGCTGAAGAAGGCGCCAATATATCCAGTTCCGGGACAGGGTTGGCCGCGATAAGATTGACCTTGGCCAGCCTTAGGTCTTTTAACAACAAGATCAGTTTGTCAGCGGCCGCAAGTTCAGCGTTTACGCCTTTGGCCAGGATATACTCGAATGTCACCTGGCGGTTGGTTCTATCCATATAAACCTTGCAGGCCTGTATTAGGTCCTTTAAAGGATATGCCTTGTTCACCGGCATGATCTCAGAGCGCGCCTTATCATCGGCGGCATGCAAAGAAACCGAAAGCTCAAACTGCATCTTCTCCTGCGCAAGCCTTTCAATACCCGGGATCAGGCCGCAAGTTGAAATAGTGATCCTGCGCGCGCCGATATTAAAACCCTCCGGCGAATTTATCAGGCGGATGCTCTTAAGCAGGTTATCATAATTATCCAGCGGTTCACCCGTACCCATAAAAACTATATGCGTTAATTCCGCCGCGCCGGCGTTATTTTTCAAATAAAGCACTTCATCAAGTATCTCCCCACAGCTTAAATTGCGCTTAAAACCTTTCAGGCCGCTGGCGCAGAAGCGGCAGCCGAATTTACAGCCTACTTGTGTAGAAACACAGCCGGTAACGCGTTTTGCCGCCGGGATATTCACCGCCTCCACAAAAGAATTATCCTTAAGTTCAAAAAGGAATTTAGTTGTACCGTCGGCAGAATTCTGAAGGTCAGCTAATTTCAGGTCCAGGATGAAGAATTCCTGCGCAAGGATATTGCGTAATCCAACAGGCAGGTCGCTCATCGCGCTGAATTCAAAAGCGCCTTTTTTATAGATCCAGGTAAATATCTGCTTTGCCCTGTATTTAGGCATGCCCCGGACCAATAACCTGTCTTCCAGTTCCTTTAAGTTAAGCTCTTTAATGTCTTGCATGGTATCTGGCTAATAATAACTAACCGCCCCGAAGTTTTTCTTTATCGATCTTGCCTGTGCGGTTTTTAGGAAGCGTGTCCCTGAATTCAAAATAATGCGGTATCTTAAAATGCGCAAGATGCTGGCGCAAGAAGAAACGCAGGTCTTCTTCTTTGAGTGTCCGGCCGTCTTTAACAACTAAAAAAGCTTTAGGCACTTCCCCTCTTAATTTATCGTTTATCCCCACGACAGCGGCTTCGGCGATATCCGGATGCCGGTAAAGCACGCTTTCTACCTCCGGCTCAAGTACGATCTCTCCGCCGACCTTGATCATCTCTTTCTTCCTGCCGACAATATAAAGAAACCCCTGGCTGTCAAATTTTCCAAGGTCGCCTGAATAAAACCAGCCATCGCGGATGCTCTGGCGGGTAAGCGGCTCATCTTTAAAATAACCGTCAGTAACTACCCAGCTTTTTACCGCCACTTCTCCGATCGCCCCAGGCAAAACCTCTTTTTGCGACTGGTCAAATATCTTTACCTCTATCCAGGGCGCCGGTTTGCCCACGCTTTCAATATTCTTTGACCCCATAGGTAAAACCACAGTGGGGGCATTGGTTTCCGTAAGGCCCCAGCCGTTCAAAAGATGGGCTTTCGGGCAATACTGGTTGAACCTGCGCAAAGCGTCGGGAGAATTGGACGCGCCGAAGGTGACTATCCAGCGCAAACTGGACAGGTCATAAGATTCAAATTCTTTCAGCTGCAGCAAAGCGTAATACATAGACGGCACGATCCAGAAGAAATTCACTTTATGGTTCTGCACGCTTCTTAAGAAATCCAGGGGCAGAAAACGCTCCATTAAAACAAGGGTCAGGCCGAAAGTTATTGTATTCTGTATATAGATCAAACCCCCCAGGTGCGAAAAAGGCAAAGCGCAAAGCGTAGTATCTTTTGAATTAATATCCGCGTTTACGAAGAACTCCATGGATTTTGGCGGCGCGCAAAGTTGCGCGTAATTGATCAAAACACCTTTGGGTTTTCCTGTTGTTCCCGAGGTATAGAAAATGATCGCGATATCCTTGTCGGAAGGTTTAATCTCCACGGGGGCATTCTGGCCCTGGCCAAGAAGTTTCTGAAAACTCAAACACCCCTCTTCTTCAGAGTGGCAGGTAATGATCTGCTCCAGTGCCGGAAGTTTTTTTTGCAGGGTTTCAAAAGAAATAGTGGCTTTGTGTTTAGTGATCAATATTTTTGCTTCAGAGTGGCCAAGGCAGGAAATAAGCTCTTCTTCGGTGAGCATAAAATCCAGCGGCACAGCGACCGCGCCGATCGACCAAATCGCCAGGTAACTATAGATATACTCCGGCCAATTAGGCAGGTAAATGGCGATCTTATCTGCGCGCTTGACTTGCAGCTTAAGCAAACTGTTAGCCAGCGCAAAGACATTATCCTTAAGCTGGCTGAATGTAACCTGCTCGTCGCGGAAAATTACCGCCGGCTTGTCCGCGAAGGATCGCGCTTGTTCTCTTAAAATACCGTTTACCAGCATTTAAAAACCATACCAATAATGGACCAAAGGTTTGCCTTCCGCTGACTGGTCCAGGATAACATTTTTTATCCGCGTGTACTCTAAAAAACCTTCCTTGCCCAATTCTTTGCCAAAACCGCTCTGTTTGAACCCGCCATAAGGAAGCTGATTATAGAACATCCCGTAAGTGTTTACCCAAACCGTCCCGGCGTTAAGCCGCTTTGACACGTCCTGCGCAAGCGCCAGGTCCTTGCTCCAGATACAGGCAGCCAGGCCAAAATCCGAGTCATTAGCCAGCTTGACCGCTTCATCAACTGTAGCGAACTTTCCTATCAACACCACAGGCCCGAATACCTCCTCATGGAATATATGCATATGCCTGTTTGCCCGTACAAGCGCAGTCGGTTCAAAAAAAGAACCATTCTTTAATTCCGCATTGGACGGGGCTTTGCCTCCACATAAGACCTTGGCACCCTCGATTTTGGCTTTCTCGATATAATGGATAATTTTCTGGCGCTGCGCGTCATTGATCAAAGGCCCCATCTGCGTCTGGAAATCATCGGCAAGGCCAACCTTAATACGTTGCGCTTTTTGCGCGAAACTCTCGATAAAACGTTCATACAAAGCATCCTGCACAAAGATACGCGACATAGCCGTGCACATCTGGCCCTGATTCAGGAAAACCGAGGCCAGCGCGCTGTTTACCGCCACATCCAGGTCTGCGTCGGAAAATACGAGGCTTGCGGATTTTCCACCCAGCTCCATGATCATTTTCTTCACATGCGCCGATGAATATTGCAGGATAAGTTTTCCCGTTTCATTACTGCCGGTAAAAGAGATCATATCCACGCGTTTATCCGCGCAAAGCAACTGGCCTATCTTTTGCCCCGGGCCATTGATTATATTCACCACGCCCGCGGGCAACCCTGCCGCCTGGATTATTTTTGCCAAGGCAAATGCGCTTAAAGGGGTAAGGCTGGAAGGTTTTAAGATCACCGTATTACCGGCAGCCAAAGCAGAAGCCAGTTTCCAGCAAGCGATCAATAAAGGATAATTCCAGGGCACGATTAGCACAACCACGCCCACAGGCTCGC
>JBAZNG010000080.1:0-5260 GCA_041649385.1 Candidatus Omnitrophota bacterium
CAGGTATTTTATCAGATTAAATGATTTGGTTGCTATCCTGCGGGAATTACCTGATCACCTGAACCCCGGTGGTTTCGGAATTTTCTGCAGGTACTTTTATAGTAAGCACGATTTATGGAAGAAAGCTTTGAAAAAATCGTATTTAGAGGCAAGTGTTGTTTTTATGAAAGACATAGATACTGTTATCTTTCCTGGTTATACTGGTTCAGGAGTTGTGAAATTGACGCCGCAGGAGCAAACAGACAGGTTACCTTGGATGGCAAAGCTGTTCCATGCGCCTCCCGTAACTGGTGCTTATCTTAGCAGCTCTCCCGTCAGCAATGCAAAAGTGCCGTTAAAATATGACTACAATAACCTCCAAGAAATAAGGTTTTTCATAATTAGTGCGCTTAATGGTAAGCCTTCTTCGGAAACGCTATATTTATTAGAACATCCTGAGACAGCCAAGTGGGGTAGTACATTCGGGCCACAGAAATTCTATGAATTATATGCATACTTGTCATTTGATTTATACAGACCGTTAGGTGAGTCATCGAATAAAATTAAGCGGATCGTTGATGTTGCTGTTTGGAGCGCTTTAGGGCTGAAGAAGGATTCAGAAAAAGGCAAATTCCTTACCGATTTCTATAGGTTTGCTGATGAGTCTATTGAAGATACAAGGGGAAAGATCAGAAATGCCAAAGAATTGATCATGCAATTGCAGCAATTACCTGATCAGATGGCTTTGCTTGCGTCATTCTATGACTTGAGCCTGGGCTTGTTTAATGAAACCCAGGAGTTTGGCCAAAGGATCGGCGGAGACATAAAGTTCGGGGTAGGAGATGAGCATGAGCTGTATCACCAGACTTTTATACTTCAACAGTTAAAGCTGCCGCCTTTACTGGAGAAGGTACATCAATGTAACCAATACAAGAAGCGTATCGCTAATTATTTAGGCAATTCCTATTATTTGCTTACTAAAGAAAGCCGTACCAAGCAGGATATTGACCATGTGAAGCTTAATTATAGAGTTATTATTAATCTTGCTTCTTATAAAGAAGGTGCGGATTTATTTATAGATTATTTAGCAAAGTTGTCGCGCAAAAGAATTAACTTAAGCCTCGCTGATCCGGCTATATTAAAGGCTCTAGCGCTTGAGCTTAACGCAATAGAGGCGCAAGGTTTTCCCGGGATACCGGCAATCAGGAAAGCAGTAAAGCTCCAGGGCTATCCCGTAAGCGAAACAGTTTCCAATCCAATCGGGACAGTGGGCATGGATGGTGAGCCAAAGGCCAGTTCTCCTGTGGGTTTTGATTATCTGCCCCCTGAAAAAGAATTGCTCATCCGGCTTAGGCAGAGCAGGTCCGCCATAGAGATATCCGGTATTATGAAAGAATTAGTCAATATGGTAGATGACGATGAAAAGATTTACCTCTTGTTACAGCATAAGCTGTTTTTGCGAGCGTTAAATGAAGCAATGTTCCAGACCAGGATCCTTGCCCAGGATAAGTCAAACAGCGGTTGGTATAACGCGTGTTTAGAGGAAGTAGATGCGAATGCCCGGTATATATTGATACGGGTATTCACCAATCCGGCATATGCTGACCTTTTATCCAGGACATTCAAGTTCCAGAATACCAAATTCCATGATGCCACAATAAGTTTTGCGGATGCGCAGACCCATGAGTTTATGAATAGGGAATTCTGGCAGTTAATAAATATCATTAAAGACGCGGATAAAACAGCGGATTTAATATTATTCTTAAGTATGTTGCGCTATGTTTATTATTCACCGTTCTTACCCAATCAGGGTACTGACGCACCGTTAGAGTTTGCCATCAAAAACGGTATTTATGTTCCGCTTACCCAGCATCTTTACATCGCGCCTTTAAGCGAGTCCTTCCGCCGGCATATATTGTTCAGGATGGATTATGATAGGGTGGATTCTGCTGTTGAACTTTTTATCCCCGGTGAGAGATGGATGTACAGGGATCTGTATGGGGCGCAGAGGTTTGATGTTTCCCAACAGATACGCGGTTTGTTTGGCGAAGATAACGGAGTTGTGAAAACCCTGCTTATGGCAGAATATCCTGCCGGCATAGAAACAGAAGCTTATGGTGAAAGGGGCGTATATAGGCAAGATGCTCCGCTTTTGTTCTTTGTTTATGATTATTCAAAGCATTTAGACGGCCGCAGGCTTTTATACGGCCCGTATATTGATGCGAATTTCAGCTTAGATTACCTAAAGCACGTGGGTATCTTTGATATTGATTATTTTGTGAAAGATATTTTAAGGATAATCAACCGTTTTATAATCGCTGGTTACTATTTCCAGGATGGTTGCGCTAAGGGTAAAGGCAAGGGCAAAAAAGGCAAAGATCTACACCTTGGTAATTTCCGGGTTTGCCGGGACGCAAGGGTGCGTTTTGTAGGAGATTTTGACCAGTTCTACAGAGAGTTTTCTGCGTCAACTAATCTTAGGAATCTGTCAAATTTTGAGCTGTGGAATGATATAAAGGCCCAGATCCTTGAATTTATAGGCCAGTTGGCCGGCAATGAGCAATTTAACGAAGGGTGGATTGAAAAACTGGCTATTCAGGTAATGCGCGAGGAAAAAGATGATCAAAAAAACCGCTGCAGGTCAAGTTCTCCTGCCAGAGGCAGTATCTTCCGGGCGGATGTGGGTTCGATTATTGATAATATCAAGAGCAGGATAAACGAGCCGGGCAGAGAAGTGAAGATCGAAGGCGAGCTTAAGCCCCTTTATACGCAGCTCATTGCAAGAAAACTTAATGATAAAGAGTTTATTGGCTTGCTAAGAAGAGGGTTGGGCGATTTAGGCGCCTTAGCCCGCAGTAAAGATGATACAGTCGTGGAAGATTTTACTTATTTTCTTTTACGGGAATTAAAGAATATCTCTTCGCGGGTTTCCAGGGCCAAGAAAATAAAAACTATACTGGATAAATTAGATTTTTATAATCAAGCGGCTGAAATCATCGATAGTATCAGCAAGGGGTTTGAGGTTCTTTCCGCAAAAGAGATAAAAGTTTTTCTGAAAGACTTGAATGCTTTAATTGAGGCAGCAAAAGAAGAAAATGTGGTTTACGCGACCTTGAAGCATTATTTGGCTAATCCCCTGAGCGCGGTAGCTATGATCCTCGTTGACCTCCGGGAGGGTTTGGACGCACCTCTTATTCAAGACGACATAGACCTGGTAAAGGAAGCCCTGTCCAGGTGTGCTAACGTAGTTAATTACCTGAAGAGAACAAAGAAATATAGATACGTTAACTATGAGATAGGCAGCCATAGCGGCGATAAGATTATTTTAATACCTAACACAGCATTAAATGACAATAAAGTTGGGCAAAATGCCAGAAGCAGCTCTCCTGTGAAAGAGGCCCTCTGTGATATAGACAGGAATATTCTTGGATTAAGCGGAACAATAAAAGAGCAGGAAGCATATTTTAAATATGTTTTTAACGATGAAAAAAGAGGCTATCAGGCAAAGAGGCAGGTGGTTGTAAAAACCGAATTGATGAAGTTTATCGATGAGGTATTTAAGAAAGCTGTTTCTTATCCTGGTTATAGAGAGAATACTCGTATCGTTTTCTTAAGGGCAGGCGCAGACCCTCTTTTTGCCATGGCTAAGGTTATCGCTAAGGCAGTGGAGGGGTTGTTCCCCCTGGAAAGAATCCACAGCATTTGGGCAACAATGGGTAATTATAAGGCAATACTGCAAGATCCGAATCAAGCTATCTACTTTGTGAAATATCTTTACGATCAAGGCATACTCGCTCAAGATACCAGCAATATACTTTTTGTGGATACTGATACCGGTGTTGGCACAAGCACCGGCACAGAGGCGCTTATTTTTAGCACCCTTATTGATAAAAATGTAATTTCTAAGGCAAATGCCGAATTTGGATTAAACTTAAGGCATTGGGATTCTTCCGGTAATTATGAAGGCAATGCGGAAATGTTTTATATTGTGCGCGGCCATGAATATTCTCCGGAGGCGATTGCTTCAGATGTTAGCTTCTTAAAGGTCGGAGACTTTTACTCTGTAGGTATGACAGAAAGCCATTTCTATAATTGCGATTATTTTATGCGTTTGATGAAGTTAGTTATGCCTATTGACGCAATGCCTAAGCTTGAAAGCGTTGGCGGCAGGTTAAAGTTGGGGCTGGATAATAAAGTAATCCAGGCGGCGCAACCGCCGTATAATCAATCTTTTTCCGGATCCCAGCAAGTCATTAATTATTATTTGCAATATGCCGGGTTGACCGCGGGAACATTGGCGGTATTGAGTGAGCGTGGATTAGATGTACGGAAAATGGCGTGTACGTATGTCGAGGATCTACGTAAACAACTATCGGAATACGCGTCTTCCAGCTCTCCGGCGGGCACAGAAGGAAGGAATTCTTATCCTTTTGCCGGCCCCGTATCCAAAGAAGCCGGAAGGTTGCCTTTTAGCGAGCAGAAATCAGAGATTGTCAAGTTACTTGGCACCTCGGTTAATGATATGGAATTTTCTATTGTGATCAGCCCTCCGCTGGAAAGGCAAATAGAGGTAAGGTCAATAGGGTGCAAACAGTATTTGTTTGTTAATCCTAATATTCTAAGAGGGCCACCATCAGAACATCTTGAAACTATCTTTTCCGTGTATGTTTCGTTCCTACTGCAAGGAAAAACTAAAATAGAAGCGCAAAAACTCTTCATCAGTTCCCTTATTAATAACAATCTCCTCTTTCGGCACATTCAGTTTTTAGAAAACAATTCCCTTGGTTTAATAGCTGATCAAGAATGGTTGTCAAAATTAAAACAGGAACACGAAAGTTTATATGACACCATAATCGCGTTGGTCAGGATGCGGCATAGAGGTTCAGTTTATGATATTGAAGATATCTTAAGCCGGATTATTCAGTATATTGATTTATTGGTTTGCGATAGTGGCAAAAGCTTGAGCAACAATTTAAGGCAGGCATTTAAGGAATTTTATCTTTTGGCAGAACAGTCCAGGAAAGACGTAATAGATTTGATTTATGCGCCGCAACCAGGCCCCAAGATTATGGCGGAAGAAATGGCAATTTCCGGATGGAGAAAAGAATTATATAACTTTGCAAATATTTTTAATGAACTGAAAGAAGAATTTGCACGGCTTCAGCACCAAATACCTTACCTTGCACTTGGCCAAATAGGAGTAGAGTGCAAAAGCTCTAGTATGGTAATTTCTAGGGAGTTTAAAGAGCTTGTTTTTATTTTAAGAGAAGGGGTAGATCTG
>JBAZNG010000081.1:0-5239 GCA_041649385.1 Candidatus Omnitrophota bacterium
TATCCAGTTAAAACCTGGCATGGCAAATCGGTTGTATTTACCGAAGCGCTCGATCAGTCCCCTGTGCGTTGGACGCACAATGCGGACACCCATAAGAAAAAATACTACCGCCGTAAGAATAATCAATCCGGTAAGATTCATCGCTACCTCCCTGCCCACAAGGGCGTATCCGCGCAATACCTGATAAGCGCGGGGTATCTCTAGATAATATTTACTTTTTTACTGCCACGAACCGCCTTGCCAATAACCCAGGACTTAAGCTTTGATTTTGCTAACATAGCAATGATCTTTTTGTTTAAGCCGGGCTTAACGATCAGAACAAGTCCAATACCCATATTCAATGTATGGAACATCTCGCGGTCAGCGATATTGCCTTTATTCTGGATGTAGCCGAATATTTTTGGGACAGGCCAGGAAGTTTTCTGGATATTCACATCAATATTTTTCGGCAGGATGCGGCTGATCTTGTCGTAAAAAGATCCGCCTGTAATGTGCGCGATGCCGTTTATGCCTTCCGGAAAACTTTTCAACAAAGACAAAACCGGTTTTACGTAAATCCGCGTAGGCGTAAGAAGCTGGCTGCTCATTTTTTTAAGCAGCTTCTCGCCTAATACTTTCCTCACTAATGAATAGCCGTTAGAGTGCAGACCGCTGGAAGCAATACCGATCACTTCGTCGCCGGCTTTTATCTTCTCGCCGTTAATGATCTTATGTTTGTCCACAACGCCTACGCAAAAACCGGCGATATCATATTCGCCTGCTTTGTACATCCCGGGCATCTGCGCGGTTTCGCCGCCGATCAGAGAACAGCCGGACTCAATGCAGCCTTTGTTAATACCTGCCACAACATCCACCAGGACATTTTCTTTCACATTGCTGAAAGCGATATAATCCAGGAAAAATAACGGCTGCGCGCCTGTGCAAAGGATGTCGTTGACATTCATCGCCACAGCGTCAATGCCCACAGTATCGTGCTTATTGGCTAACTTTGCAATGGCCAGTTTTGTGCCTACGCCGTCGCTTGAGGAAACAAGCACAGGTTCTTTGTAAATTTCTTTGGCTAATTTAAAGAAGCTGCCGAACCCGCCGATATCCGCAAGCACCTCCTTGCGGAATGACTTCCTCACCAATGGCTTTAATTTGGCTTTAAAGATACCTGCGCTTTTTATATCTACTCCGGACTTTTTGTATGTAATCATTTTTTCTCCCAAATCCTACGTTCTATTTATTGCATTTTGCTTTTCCCTACCTACTATATACTACCTACTATCTACTTTCTATCAGGTACGAATCTCTCCTTGTCCGCAGCAACTGCGCTCAAGAGAAAATTTACTGTGCCTTTTTTCCGGCCGCACCGGGTACTTGCCTGCCCAGCAGGAAGTGCAATAATTATGTTTATCATGCTTCAGGCAGCTTAACATCCCGTCCAGGCTTAAATAACCCAGGCTGTCGGCGTCTAAATATTTGCGGATCTTTTCCAGCGAATCATATTTATTGGCGATCAGCTCGCTTGAGCGGTTAAAATCTATGCCGTAAAAACAGGGGAATTTATGCGCCGGACATGATATGCGCAGGTGTATTTCTTTTACGCCGGCGCGCCGCAGGTTGCGCACACGGATCTTGGAAGTCGTGCCGCGCACAATGGAATCATCCACGACAATAATGCGTCTTCCTTTTAAAATGCATCTTAATGTATTGAATTTTACGCGCACACCCATATCGCGGGCGTCCTGCGCAGGCTGAATAAATGTCCTGCCCACATAGTGGTTACGAATTATACCCATCTCTAAGGGTATCTTTGATTCCTGCGCGTAGCCTAAAGCCGCGGAAAATCCTGAATCCGGCACAGGCACCACGAAATCCGCGTCCACCGGATGTTCCTTGGCAAGCTGCGCGCCGAGTTTTCTGCGCACTGTATGCACATTCTCGCCGAACACGGAAGAATCCGGCCGGGAAAAATAAATATGCTCAAAAGTGCAGAATGAATAGTGCGCCGCGACAAGCGCGGCAGGCTTAACTGACCTTACCTCTCCCTGGCGGTTAATGAAAACGATCTCCCCCGGCTCAACTTCACGGATCACTCTTGCCCCGATCAGGTCAAACGCGCAGGTCTCCGAAGCAAAACAATATGACGCGCCTAATTTACCCAGGACCAGTGGACGGAAACCATGCGGGTCGCGCGCGCCAATAAGGTAATCGCTGTTCATCAACACTAAAGAATACGCGCCCTTGACCCTTTTTAACGCGTAGGTCAAACTCTCTTCTAAAGAGCGCTTGTTGCTGCGCGCCATAAGATGAATGATCAGTTCCGAATCTGTGGTCGTCTGGAATATTGACCCGCCTGCCTCAAGCTTCTTGCGCAGGTCCAGCGAATTTACCAGGTTGCCGTTATGCGCGATACAGATCGAGCCGTTGGCATAATCGATCAAAAGCGGCTGTGAATTTTTTAATACGCTTGAGCCGGTAGTAGAATAGCGCACATGGCCTACAGCCATATTTCCTTTTAAACGGGCAAGCACCTTTTCGTTGAATACATCGCTGACTAAACCCATGTCTTTATGAATGGAAAGTTGTCCTGCGTTATTTACGACGATACCGCAAGCTTCCTGCCCGCGGTGCTGCTGGGCGAACAACCCTAGATACGTAAGCCAGGCTGCCTGTTTATTGTTGATGATGCCGAACAAACCGCAATACTCTTTAGGCTCTAAGCTATCCTTTTTTACAAACATTTTTCGCTCTCCCTTTGGGCGCTATCCCTGTCCAGCAATATAAACAAAGTTGTTCCCGAGGCAAGCCGATCGCCTTGATCATATCGCAAAGTTTCTGGTATTTTAAAGTCGTTGACCCCAGGTCCTTGTTGATCCATGCCACCATGCGCTTGTACTCCGGAGTGGATTCCTTTAAATACTTGCATAAACTTTTCGGCTCTTTGCCTTCAAGGCGCTTTATCGCGCGCCGGGCAACCAATTCATCAATGGAACGCGTGGAAAAATTGTATTTACAGGGGAACATTAACGGCGGGCAGGCGATACGCAGGTGTATCTCTTTTGCCCCGTGTTTCTTTAATTTCTGGATAGTGAAATTTTTAAGCTGCGTGCCGCGCACAATGGAATCATCGCAAAAAACAATGCGTTTGCCTTTAATGATCTCCGGGATAGGGATCAGTTTCATTTTGGCGATCAAGTCGCGCTGTGACTGCGAAACAGGCGTGTAGCTGCGGTCAAAACCGGGAGTATATTTTACTAACGGCCTGCGCAAAGGAATTCCTGAATGCATACTGTAACCAATGGCGTGCGCTGAGCCGGAATCCGGGATGCCGGCGACAATATCAGCGCGGATATTGTCATCTTTGGCTAATTGCGCGCCGCATCTTTCGCGCGAGGTCTCCACATTAATGTTTTCGTAACTGGAAGCCGGAAAACCCGTATATATCCACAAGAACGAACAGATCTGGTTATTCCGCGTGGCTGGCGATTTTACGCGCAGGCCGTCTTTAGTGATCAGGACAATCTCTCCCGGCCCGAGGTATTTTACAAGTTTGTAACCTAAATTCAAAAAAGCCGAAGACTCCGTGGAAACCGCCCAATCCTTGCCTCTTTTGCCGATGACTAACGGCGTCAGGCCGAGTTTATCGCGCACAGCGTAAATACCGTCTTTATTTAAAACCAGCAAAGAAGCTGAACCGTGTATCTTAGCGGACATCTTCTCTAATCCGCTGACAATATCTTTTCCGGAGATGATCATTTTTGCCGCCAGCTCCGTAAAATTTGTCTTGCCTTCGGCTATCTCGCTGAAAGAGCGGCCTTTCTTGAAAAGCTCCCTGGAAAGTTTATCGGCGTTCTCAATAAAACCATTGGTGACAATGGCAAACGGCCCGAATTTGGAAGTCATCACGATCGGCTGTTCGTCGCGTGCGCTGATCACGCCGATACCTTTGTCCCCGGGCATCTTCAGGTAATCCTCGTGGAATTTCGCCTTGAACTGGCTGCCCTTGATATCGTGGATCTTGCGCATAAGGGATTTGCCATAAACCGCTAATCCGGCAAACTGCGTTCCCAGATGCGAATGGTAATCTGTGCCGTAGAATAAATCATCCAGGCACTCCTTTTTTGCCACTACGCCGAATATTCCGCTCATTTTAGGGCTCCCTCTAGTATTTTACTTTTAATATAATCAACTCCGTTCTGGAATATCCGGCAGCCGTCAGCTTCCTGGCCCTTAGCGCGCTGCCAGAAATTAGGATGCTGCTCTTTGAATACGTGGCGTTCCGGATGAGGCATCAGCCCGAAGATCCTGCCGGTTGAGTCACAGATACCGGCGATATTTTCCACAGCGCCGTTAGGGTTATCCGGATAACCAGCCGGCTTACCCTTGCCGTCGCAATACTGAAAAACAACCTGCCCGTTATTTTTAAGCCTGTTCAATACCTGCTTATTCAGCGTGATGAATTTGCCTTCGCCGTGAGCCACCGGCAAATAAATTATCTTATTTATTCCCTTGGTCCAGACGCACCTGTTTTTATTGCCTTTTAAATGCACCCACCTGTCCTCAAATTTTCCGGAGTCATTAATGATCAGACTGGTGTCCTGTTTCAATTCATCATTTCCCGGCAGGAAGCCGCTTTTTACCAGGATCTGGAAACCATTGCATATGCCGATGACCAGTTTTCCCTGGCGGATAAATTCCCGTAATTGCTCGGCTAGCTTAAAACGCAGTTCATTGGCGAATATCTTGCCTGAGGCGACATCATCGCCGTAACTAAAACCACCGGGCAAAGCCAAGATATGGTAATCGCTAAGTTCTGCGATACCTCTGACTAAACTGTTGATATGCAACAGGCCTACCTCTGCCCCTGCCAAAGCGAATGCCGAGGCTGTTTCCTTGTCGCAGTTAGTGCCTGCTGTCCTTAAAACGCAAACTTTAGGTTTTCTCATAGAATCTTTTTATCACTTGCGCTACTTCTTTAGGGTCATCCACCACCGTGAATATATCCAGGTCTTCTTTTTTGATACTGCCGTGCGCGCAGACCGTATTTTTAAGCCAGGATAAAAGCGGCTTCCAGTACTGGCTGCCGTACAAAACTACGGGAAATTTAGATATTCTCTTGGTCTGGATCAGTGTGATCGCCTCAAAGAATTCATCAAGCGTGCCGTAACCTCCGGGCATGATCACAAAAGCCTTGGCGTATTTTACGAACATCACCTTGCGCACGAAAAAATAACGGAAATCCAGAAGCGTT
>JBAZNG010000082.1:0-5237 GCA_041649385.1 Candidatus Omnitrophota bacterium
AGTGGGAGAAAATAATAGCAGTTATCTTTGTAAAAATCGGCATTCGTGAAGAAACTTGCCAATGTCATTCTTGAGTGGTAAGTGGGAGAGGCTCGAAACAATCCAAGCCATTCGCTTAGGGAGTGGAAAGAGGGAAATGTCTTTATAAAGAAATCAGCATTCGTGAAAAAACTTATCAGTGACATTCTTGAGCGGTGATTAGGTAGATAAGGCTTAAAATTTGGGATTACTATTATGATGGAAAAATTTTCAAAAGATTATGAAGTAGGCGACCCGGTTATAGATAACCTGATAAGCGAGCTGGTAAAAAAATCCGGCTCTGTTGAAACCGATAATTTATTGCGCGAGATACTCACTACTACTGTTAAATTGGGCAAGGAGTCCGATGATAGAGGTGACCTTAAACTTGTGAATAACACGCTTAAGGAACTGCGTTATTCTTTTAAGATATTTTCTCCTTACCGGGCGGTGAAGAAGGTGATCATCTTCGGTTCAGCAAGGTCAAAGGCCAGATCCGCTGAATATAAAATGGCTGAAGAGTTCGCGCGCAAGCTTTCGCTTAAAGGTTATATGGTCGTAACCGGAGGCGGCCCGGGAGTAATGGAAGCGGGCAATAAAGGCGCTGGAAGCGGCAAGGATTTCGCCTTGAATATCCGGCTTCCTTTTGAGCAAAAGCCAAATCCGTACATTGATGAAAAAGAAAAACTGATCAACTTTAAATATTTTTTCACCAGAAAACTTATCTTTGTAAAAGAAACTGACGCCACCGCGCTTTTCCCTGGAGGTTTTGGCACGCTTGATGAGGGGTTTGAGATGATCACCTTAATGCAAACCGGCAAATCCCGCCCCCGGCCGATAGTCCTCATGGAACCAAAGGGTTCAACCTATTGGGCTACCTGGATGCATTTTGTAAAGAGCCAGTTAGTCAAGAGCGGGTTCATCAAAAAAGATGACCTGCACCTTTTTCATATCGTTAAGACTGTTGACGCGGCGGTAAAATATATTGAGGATTTCTATAAAGTATACCACTCCATAAGATATGTTTTTGGTTTAGCGGTATTAAGGCTGAACAGGCAGATCTCCGAAAAGACGCTGAAGTTGATCAATCAGGAATTTAAAGATATCTTAACCAGCGGCCAGATCAGGGTTGCCAAGCCAACGGATAAAGAAATAGAGGAGAAAGAGTTTCTTGGCCTGCCCCGCTTAGTGATGAATTTCAATATGCGCGATTATGGCAGGCTCTGCGAGATGATCCACCTGATCAATAGGGATTAAGCATTATGGACAAAGTTTTAGAGGGATTAAATAAAGAGCAGGTCCAGGCGGTAACGCATAAGTCCGGCCCGCTTTTGATCATTGCCGGGGCAGGCACAGGCAAGACGCGCGTGATCACGCAGCGGATCGCCTGGTTGATCAACCAGGGGCTGGCTAAGACCGACGAGATCTTAGCGCTTACCTTTACGGATAAAGCGGCTAAAGAGATGCAGGAGAGGGTAGATATCCTTATGCCTTATGGCTATACGGATATCTGGATCTCCACTTTTCACGCTTTTGGAGACCGCATTCTGCGCGAGAATGCCCTTGTCGCCGGGTTAAATCCTGATTTTAAAGTGCTCACGCAGCCGGAAGCCGCGGTTTTCTTCCGTGAACACCTTTTTGAATTCACTCTTGATTATTTTCGCCCATTAGCAGAGCCAACGCGCTTTATTGAGGCGCTTATCTCATTTTTCAGCCGGGCAAAAGATGAGGATATCTCGCCTGATGATTATTTGAAATATGCCCGGGATTTTATGGCTAAAGTGAAGGCCGGCCCCGAAGATAAAGCCAATGAAGAGCTGGCCACGCAGCAAATGGAGGTAGCCGCCGCCTATATGAAATTCCAGGAGCTTTTAGGCAAAGAAAGCCTGGTGGATTTTGGCAACCAGTTCTATTTGAGCTTGCAGCTGTTGCGCAAGCATCCTTTGGTCCTGCAAAATTACCAGAAACAATTCAAATATATCCTGGTGGATGAATTCCAGGATACGAATTTCGCGCAGTTTAATATCGTAAAACTTTTAGCCGGCTTAAGCAAGAATATCACCGTGGTCGCCGATGACGACCAGTGTATTTACCGCTGGCGCGGGGCTGCTTACAGCAATGTGCTGAATTTTATCCAGGAGTATCCTGCCGCAGAGAAGATCACTTTGATCAAGAATTACCGTTCCATCCAGCCTATATTAGACAGCGCTTATCAGTTGATCCAATACAATAATCCCGAGCGTTTTGAGATCAAGGCCAAGATCAATAAGCACCTCATAGGTTTGACGGATAAAGGCGCGGCGCCTGAACATCTGCATTTTGATACCCATTCGGCGGAAGCCGATGAGGTAAGTAAGATTATAGTAAATAAAGTAAGTTCCGGTAAGTTTAAGTATAGGGATTTCGCTATCCTTGTTCGCTCTAATTCTGATGCCCAGGGTTTTATGCAGTCGCTGAACATGCAGAATGTCCCCTGGCAATTCAGCGGTAATCAGGGGTTGTATGGCAGAGAAGAAGTAAAACTGTGTATTAATTTCTTGCGTGTTATCGCCAATCCTTCGGATTCATTAAGTTTATATTACCTGGTCAGTTCCGAGGCCTATAAAGTGAATTTAGCGGACCTGACGCTATGCAATCATTATGGCAAGCGCAGGAATATCGCGCTTTATAATATATTTAATGATCTGGAAAATATCCCGGAGTTAAGCCAGGTCCAGCAAGAGAGCAGGAAAAAGATAAAACAGGTGCTTTCGGATATCCAGAAGTTCCTGCAGGTATCCCGCGACGAGACAACCGGCAAGCTGCTTTATAGTTTCCTGACAGATACCGGTTACCTTAAATACCTGACGCATCAGCCCAGCCTTGAGAAGGAAGTTAAGATTCAGAATATCGCCAAATTCTTTAACCAGGTGCGCGATTTTGAGCTGGTGGCTAAAGAGGACAGGGTGCTTAGTTTTATCCGGCATCTTAACCTGTTGATTGAATCAGGTGATGACCCGCCTACAGTTGAGGCAGACCTCGACCAGGACGCGGTTAATATTCTGACCATACATAAAGCCAAAGGCCTTGAGTTCAGGGTAGTTTTCTTAGTAAGCCTTGTGCAGGGGAAATTCCCTTTGCCTAAGCGCGCCCAGCAGATCGAGTTGCCTGATGTTCTGATCAAAGAAGTACTTCCTACGGGCGATTTCCATATCCAGGAGGAGCGCCGGCTTTTCTATGTAGGAATGACGCGCGCTAAAGAAGAATTATACCTGACCAGTGCAGAGGATTACGGCGGAAAACGCCTGCGTAAAGTAAGCCAATTTGTGCTGGAGGCCTTAGGCAAGAAACCGGGTGAAGATGCGGGAAAGAAGAAGAGTGCGGCCATTGAGAGTATCAGGCGTTTTGCCCCGGCCAAAGAATTGCCTAAGGTGTGCATGCAGAAGATCCCCGAGGATAAGCTGGTCACCTTAAGTTATTACCAGATTGATGATTACCTGACCTGCCCATTGAAATACAAATATGTGAATATATTGCGCGTTCCGATCATGGAACACCATACGGTCATCTACGGCCGGGCAATGCATGAAGCGGTAAGCCAATACCTGTTGCGTAAACTTAATGGCGATAAAGTTTCCCTGGATGAGCTTTTGGGTTGTTTTGAAGCGAGCTTTGACCCTCAAGGGTTCCTGGATGCCAGCCATCAGGAGGAACGTTTCCGTATCGGCAGGCAGGCGTTAGCCAGATTCTATAGTGATGAAGAAAAACGCGGGTCAGTCCCTAAATCCATTGAAGAGAAATTTTCTTTTGTCATCGGGGATAATAAGATCACCGGCAGGTTCGACCGCATAGACCTTAATGATCACGGGGCGGTGATCATGGATTTCAAAACCTCGGCGATCAAAACCCAGAAGGACGCGGATAAGCGGGTCAAGGAAAGCAAGCAACTTGCGCTTTACGCTCTGGCCTATCAGCATATCTTCGGGGTTTTACCGGTTGCCGTAGAGTTATATTTTCTGGAATCAGGGATGATCGGCAGGCATGAACCGACAGAAGATGATTTAGATGACGCGAAAGAGGATATCCTTAATGTCTCTTCCGGGATCCGCCAGCAAGATTATCCGGCCAGGCCTGAATTCAAGGCCTGCACTTATTGCGCTTATAACCAGATCTGCCCTTCTGCGGCCAGGCGTTGATCCGGGGTGGATTTGTTTAATCGTTTGACAAAGCGGATTTCCTAAGCTAAAGTTTAATTTATGAAAAGTATTATCTCTATCGGTATCTGGTTAGGCAGTATTATCCTGACCATGCTTTTATTTTTTGTCGTCTTTCTTCTCACTGTGCTGCTTTTTCCTTTTGACAAGAATAAAAAGATCACCCACGCGCAGTGTTTCTGGTGGGCTAATGCGGTTATCGCGCTGAATCCTTACTGGAATGTGCGGGTTGAGGGATTAGAAAACATTGACTACCGGAAGGTCTACGTGGTTATCGCCAATCATCAAAGCATGGCGGATATCGTCGTGCTTTACAAAACGCGCATGCAATTTAAGTGGGTCGCCAAAGAGAGCCTTTTTAAGGTTCCTTTTATCGGCTGGTGCTTGAGTTTGATCAAACATATCAAGCTGCGCCGCGGCGATTTCGCCAGCATTAAGCGTATTTACCGTGAGGCAGCGGAATGGTTAAGGCAGGATATGTCGGTATTATTTTTCCCTGAAGGCACGCGCAGCGAAACCGGGCAGATGAATGATTTTCAGAATGGCGCGTTTAAACTGGCGATCAAAGAAAAAAAGCCCGTATTGCCCATATGTATCGAAGGCACATACGAGGCTATTCCCAAGGGGAGCTGGATCTTTCGCACAAAAGTTTTAGTCAAGGTTACGGTGCTGCCGGCTGTCGCGATAGAAGATTTTGGCTCCGCGGATTTCGTCAAACTGCGCGATCTGGTCCAGGCAAAGATCGCTGATTGCTTGCGCTAAGGCAAGCTGATTTTAGAACAAAAACAAGAGGAGGCGTTAAAAAGTGGGCGCGTTACTTAAGAAGTTTAAGTGGGTAATGATCTTGTTGGCGGTTTTCCTTGTTATTTTTATCGTGATAAACATTTTGTTCTCTATCTTTGCCAGGCAGATAGTTATTGACCAGATCCAGGATAACCTGAAACTTCCGGCAAAATTAAAAAGCATAAGTTTAAGCCTGCCATTATGCGTTAACCTCTCGGAACTGGAGGTCGGGTCTTTACTAAA
>JBAZNG010000083.1:0-5105 GCA_041649385.1 Candidatus Omnitrophota bacterium
ATTCATTTAAGCGTCCTTGTCTTGTTTTTCGCGCAGGCCAGAGTTAAGGCTTCCTCTGCGGTAACCTTCCAGGTCCATAGTAATATAATTATATCCTAATTTTTTTAATCTGTCGACTATGGTTTTGCGCTTGCGCAATAGGCGCGGCAGGTCATTTTTAGAGACCTCGATGCGGCAAAGCGTACCATGATGCCTTAAGCGGGCCTGGCCAAAGAAAAGGCTTTTTAAATGGCCTTCAGCCAGCTCTATCCGTTTTAACACCGCCGGAGTGATTTTCATATTATAAGGTATGCGCGAAGCAAGGCAAGCTAAACTTGGCTTATCCGAAGTAGGTAGTTTTAATTTCCTGCTTAAAATACGGATATCTTTTTTTGTAAGTCCGGCTTCCTTTAAAGGCGACTTGATCCTTAATTCTTCCCCGGCTAAACTGCCCGGCCGAAAATCAGATCCATCGGAAATATTGCTGCCATCCAGGACAAAGGACAACTTTTCTTTTCCCGCTATTCTTTTCAGCAGCAAAAACAGCTTTTTTTTACAAAAATAACAGCGGTTCGGCGGATTTGCCACAAACCTTTTGTCCTTAAGCTCGGCGCTCGTGACCACTTTATGCCTGATGCCCATGTATCTAGCGAGCATTTTCGCCTGTTTAAGCTCTTCCTTCGGATAAGTAGCTGAAGCTGCCGTGACCGCCAGGATATCTTCCTTGGGCAAGGCAAGCGAAGCTGCCTTAAGCAGAAAAGTGCTGTCTACGCCGGCGGAAAAAGCAACCAAACAGGAGCGGTAGCTTTTGATTATATCCTTTAGCCGGATGAATTTTTTGCCTATGGTCATTTGGTTAGAAATGCACTTCCATGGCGCGCGGCGGGCAGATCTTGATGCAGAGTTCGCAAGCGATACATTTCTTATTATGGAATATTACTTTGCGTGTCTTCGGGTCTACGACCAAAGCTTCCGCCGGGCATATCGGCACGCAGACGCCGCAATTGGTGCATTTTTCCTCATTACGCACCACATCCTGGCTTAATGGTTGCAACTTCACCCCGCAGGATTTTAGATACTCCACGCCTTTCTCAAAATTCTCTTTTTTCCCGCTAATCTCCAGCACCATCAGGCCTTCCTCTTTAGGCGTGACGGAAGCGCGCAGGATATTGAACTGCAGGTCAAATTCTTTGACCAGCTTATAAACTATCGGCTGGTCTACCAAGCTATGCGTAAATTGCAGGACGACTCTTTTAGAAACCATTGTTTCTCCTTAAGGTTTGACCGGCCTTTCTTTCAAAGGCTTAAAACTATAACCGGATTCTTTACCAGGCAGCGGCGCAACAGGCTCGCTTAAGATAAAATCTCCTTTTTTGATCCAGCTTTTAAGCTCCTCGGATATCTCCAGCGCTTTAGAATAGCTGGAGAGATTGCCCGTGGGGACTTCTTTGTTTTTAATGGTTATCTTCCCGGATTTTAACTGCTCATAGCTAACCTCGCCCAGGGAACTGGCAACCCTCTGGGGATAATCCGAACTGTAATCAACGATCTGGGTATAGATATCTTTATCCTGGACAGCCGCGTTCTTAAGCACCTGCTCATTAAGCACAGGAATGGGGACTCCGATACCTACAACCAAAGTCACTCCGTAACCCGCCATACTTACTCCCACCAGGTAACGGGATTTCATCTGTTTTAGATCTCCAATCACAGCTAATGTCCCGGAACCGAATTGGGGGATACCGTTGTCCTTGCGTGGCACTTGCGGGTTATGCTGCGTGCCCTGCCAGGCGATAAAACCTGTGCCCCCGCCTAAAAATATCTTTGTGCCGATGCCGATGGTTTTATACTCCGGGTCCTTCAAGAGCGGCGACAACTGGCCCGCGGAACAGTAATTGGCATTACCTAACTCCGGCTTAAGCATCCCCAGATAGGTATAGATCGGCTTATTGGACAAGTTCACCGCCACACTGTAATTCTGATAACAGTTACGTATATTAAACAAAACTGCCTCGTTAAGGTCTTTGATATTGATCAAAGTTTCCAGTTTCTTGCGCGGATAACAATCCGTGCCATAAGCGGTCGCTTCCAGGCGCACGTCTTTTCCGGAGACTAAATCCTGGATAACGTGGCCGCCGCCGTATTTAAACTCGCCCGGATAGACTTTATTGCGCGGATCATCATCGGGGATAGCTGTAGCGCCCAAGAATACATCCACTGCCGCCAGGCCCGTATAGCAGGGCACGTCATTAAGCTTGCAGGTACCTCCGCCGATCTTGATCCTGGGCGTTGAGTGCCCGATATTAAAATAGGCGCCGCTGGAACACATCGGCCCGAAAGTCCCGGTAGTGACAACATCAACTTCTTCGGCTGCTTTCCTTACGCCTTTTTCCCGCACCAGGTCAATAACCTCCTCGGCGGTGACAACAACTACCTGGCCCTTCTTGATTTTTTCGTTGATTTCCTTGATCGTCTTCATTTTTTGTACCCTTTTATAACGCTACTACCTCTTTAACCTCCGGGACTTCCTGCTTGATGATCTTTTCAATACCCATCTTAAGCGTCATTGAGCTCATCGGACAGCAGCCGCAACTGCCTTTCAGTTTCAATTTCACCACCCCGTCGGGGGTGACCTCGACTAATTCCACGTTGCCTCCGTCGGCTTCCAGCATCGGCCTGACCTTATCCAAAGCTTTCTCTATGCGTTCTCTCATTTTAGCGCTCCTTTTATACTGTAAACAGTTCTGTGCTTAAATAACGCTCTCCTGTATCAGGCAAGATCACCACGATAACTTTGCCCTTATTTTCCTTGCTTCTGGCCACTTCCAACGCCGCAAAAACAGCGGCACCTGAAGAGACCCCCGCCAGTATCCCTTCTTTTCTGGCAAGCAGGCGCGCGGTTTCAAAAGCGTCATGGTTAGAGACTTTAATGATCGCGTCAATTATACTGGTATTTAATACCTTGGGGACGAACCCCGCGCCAATACCCTGTATCTTGTGGGCGCCGGCCGGGCCGCCGGATAAAACCGCGGAATCTGCCGGTTCAACGGCAATAGCCTTAAAAGACCTTTTCTTTTTCTTTAACGCTTCGGCTATACCTGTAATTGTACCACCAGTTCCCACGCCTGCAACTAAAATATCCACTCTTCCTCCTGTGGCAGCCCAGATCTCCCGAGCCGTACCCTGGGAATGCGCCCGGGGATTGGCGGGATTATCAAACTGTTGCAGCAAAATATGGTCCTTAGAATTTTTTACCAGTTCTTCCGCCTTAAGCACTGCCCCACGCATACCTTCGGCTGCAGGGGTAAGCACCAGCTGCGCGCCAAAAGCGCCGAGCAGTTTCCGGCGCTCAATGCTCATGGATTCCGGCATAGTCAAAATGAGTTTATACCCCTTCACGGCGCAGATATAAGCCAAAGCGATCCCCGTATTGCCGCTGGTCGGCTCAACAATCACCGTATTTTCTTTCAGCTTGCCGGATTTTTGAGCATCCAGAAGCATGCTTAAAGCGATCCTGTCTTTAACCGATGAGGCGGGATTAAAAGATTCCAGCTTGGCTAATAAGGTAGCGAAACCAAACCCTGATATGCGGTCCAGCCGCACTAAAGGCGTATTGCCGATAAGTTCAGTTATATCTTTGGCTATTTTTTTCATAAGTTTAATCCCATCCGCTGCTTTTCCTTTTACCTACGACAATTAAAGCCGCGATGACAATAAAAATCATCGCCGCCTGGGCAATGCTCATCAGCGCCTCAAATGGGCGGTTATCGCTGGTAATGATCGCGCTTATGCCCAGAGAACAGGTCACGGCATAAATAAAAAGCACTGCCCCCCAGGGTTTAAACCCCAAATCAACCAGGCGATGGTGAAAATGATCCCTGCCGCCGTATTGCAGCCACTGAACCAGGCCATTGACTTTGCCTTCGCTTATCCTCATCACTGTAGTAAAGATCATATCGAATATCGGCACGCCAATGATCAAGACAGGGATAGACAATTTGACAATGCTGTCATTGGCCCAGTAACCTGCCAGCGATATGCAGGCCAGGACAAAACCGATCAATGTGCTGCCTGACTCACCTAAAAAAATCTTCCTCTTTCCCAGGTTATAGGGCAGAAAAGCGAATATCGCTGAAGCGAATGTCAACGTCAAAAGCTTAAGCGGATATTGCGCTGTGCTGTTTAGGATCACCGCAAAACACAGCAGGTTGATCACCGCGCTGCCTGCGGCAAGGCCGTCTAAACCATCAAGGTAATTATAAGCGTTGGTCACTCCTACGAGCCAGATGATGGTAATAAGGACTTCCACGGCGTTATTCCATGCCCCGGAGCCCAAGAAACTTACCTTTAAGCCCATACTGATGACTAAAATAGCGATGCAAACCTGGGCCAGGAAACGCGACTGGGCTTTTAACTCCCGCACATCATTTACCAGGCCCAGGATAAAGATCAAAGTAGAACCTACCAAGATCGGTAAAATCTCAGAAAAGTTCGCGCGGTTAAGGAATGCCGCGACGCATAAACCTAAATATATCGCTACCCCTCCCATTAAAGGCGTGGGGCTTTTGTGCATCTTGCGGCCTCCGGGCAAATCCAGTAAATGCACCCGCCAGGCAAGCCTGCGCAAAAACGGCATAGATAGATACGTAGTGAGAAACGCGATACTACAGGCGAATACCGTAAGCATTTAGATTATCCTTTTTAAAACACGCAGCGCCTTGAACCCTTCGGCCAGATGGATACGGCCCTGATAGCCGCGGAAAGTGGCGCATGCCTGCACGCTTTCTAAAATAGAAAGGTCCTCAACTTTTGTCCTGTTCACCTGGGAAGCATGGATACTAAGCAGTTTTAATTTATCTTCCAGTAAATCATGCAGGTCAATGAAAATATCCGGCTGAAAATGCTGCGTGGTAGGGACTTCGTAAAAAAGCACTTCCTTGATATAGCGGGTGGCGGAAACCCCTGCCTGGGCTATGGCGCGGTGGTCCTGGTGGACATCGTCATAGAAATTAAGGAATACCAGATCAGGATTAGTGGCCTTGACCACATCCTCGATCTTTAATATCAGGTCGTGGTTATCTACAACTTGCGTATCCAAAAGGTCTGCCCAGTAAAGTTTCTTCGCC
>JBAZNG010000084.1:0-4868 GCA_041649385.1 Candidatus Omnitrophota bacterium
CAAGCCCATCTTTAAAGCTAGGCAGATAAAAATACATAATTACCCAAAGCGCCAGCCCGCTTAAGGCGGGGATGAGGAATATCATCCTCCAATTGATCAGGCCGCTTAAAAATAACCCCAACAGGGAAGCGACAAAAGTCGCCCCAAAGAATATCCCGATATAACGGCCGCGCGTTTCTTTCGCCGTATGCCTGGCAATAAGGATAAGCCCTAAAGGAATGACCGATGCGCCTGATAAACCCATCAGTAACCGGCCGGCATAGAGAGCATTTATCCCCGTGCTTAAGCCAGCCAGAAAATTGCTTAAAGAAAAGAAGAAAATGCAGTAAAGCTCAACTTTTCTGGCGTCAAACAGCCTGATCAGCGGGCCGTAAAGAAAAGCCGCTGCTCCATAAGGGATCATATATAACCAGATGATCTTGCCGACCGTAAATTGAGAAAGAGCAAATTCTTCCGCAATAGAAGGTATAAGCGCGGCGGCAGCGGCAACATTAAAAGATAAAACCGCGCCTTCCAAACAAAGGATGATAAAAGTACTCTTCTTCACTTAGCCGCTTCTTCTATCTTTTCCTTAAAGATCACCAGGTTCTCCCTGGAATGCTTGTTGATAAACCCTTCCACCTTATCATCGCTGAACTGGGCTTTCTCATCCATGGCAAAATGCTGTATCCAGGTCAGCTCGACCTGATCCTTCTTTATGGGCGTATAGAGCCAGATGATCTTCATATATTTAAAAGGAAATAGCGGGTCAAGCCGCTGGGCATAGGCGAAATATTTGTCTTTTTGCAGCAGGCGCCAGGAAACCCAGGATTTATCCTCATCATCAGTCAGGCGGAAGGTGATCAGGTCGCCTTCTTTTTTAATCATCTCCGCCTTTTTATACTCTGCGCCGAAAAGCTGCGTCCAGCGGGGTATATCGTTAGAGATATCAAATACCAGCTCATACGGCGCGTTGATCACTACGGAATTACAGGTATGCCCCATCTTCCCCTCCTTAATATCTGTTCTTTTAGATTTTCTCCTAACGGTTTGCTTGGCTTGTTTCTAAGCAGGGCGTTTGCAGGCCGAGCGGGCACGGATCCGCCACGATTCTTGGCGGAGAGCGAGGCCGAAACCCGAGCGCAGTTTGCCACGCCGGGGCAAACAAGCGTCCCTGCGTGAAACAAGACAAAGCAAAACGTGAATATTATTAATCTAAAAGAGCGACAACTCTTGCCCAAGCTGCCCCGGTATTCTTAATGCGCACAGGCAGGCAGCTGACCTTAAAGCCATGGTCCGGCAATTTTTGCAAATTTGCCAGCCTCTCAATATGGATAAACTCTTTTTTCCTGCCGTAAAAATGCGCCGGATAAAGCGCGGCCGGGTTTTTCGTTTTTAAAAATTCCGCAAGCATGAATTTATAAGGCCGGTCAATGCCCATTGTGTCCACGCCAAAAACTTTTATCCCTTCTGAAAGCAGGTAATCTATCGCAGAAGGGTCAACCCCGGGATAATCGGAAAAGTATTTCGGCGAACCGAACAGTTTATCCGAGCCGGTAAAAAAAAGCACGATATCCAACGGTTTTAATTGATAATGAATCTTATTCAGCGCGTCTTTAACATCGGAATCCCTGATTACGTCAGCGGGTTTTTTATGGGAGAAATCGAGTTTCACCCCATCCTGATAACAATATTCTAAAGGGATCTGGTCAGCGGTCTTAGAAGCCCTTCCTTCTGAATGAGAACCATAATGAAAAGAATAATCCAGGTGCGTGCCGATATGTACCGGCGCGTGCACTGTCTCAAGCGACAAGAACTCCCCGTCCGGAAGGTCTTCTTTTTTAAGTATGCGTTTGCCCAGAAGATACTTGATCATCCCAAGTACGCTTTTGCCCATGATCACGCGGTTAAATTTCGCCACGCCCGGTTTATGGCCTACGCGCTGAATAGAAACCTTGTGCACCTCAAAAGCCGTATCGTCTATTGGAAGGCTTAAGTCGATGATCTTCATTTAACCTAATTTTGCCTGAATATTGCCGGCGATATCGTTGATCGTGGAGTTCTTGGTGATCTCTTTCGGGCTTAACTTCACCCCAAAAGCTTTTTCTAAGGCGATCACTGACTCAACCATCTCCGTGGAATCCACTCCGATAGAATCCTGCAGGGATAATTCATCCTTGAGTTCCTCGGCCTTAACCTTTAAAAGGTTACTGAGTATTTCTTTTACTTTTGTTTTTGTCTCCATTTTTCCCCCTACATTCTTTATTCTACATTCTACCTACTGAATTTATATCTGTACTTCTCCTGTGGTCGCGGCTGCTTCCCATTTGCCCACGCCAGCCATAACATCCTGGAAACAAAGCTTGGCCAACGGGTCAAAATTACTCTCCATGATCCGGTTTATCCTGCCGGGCTTAGAGAAGAATTCACGCATGCACCATGAACCCAGGCGGCCCAGGTCTTCAATAGTTAAATGATCGGTGGGGATAACTGGATGCAGGAAATCCCAGGTGCTGAAATCAACTTTTTTAGGGTCAATCCAGTTCTTCTTTAAAGCAATCCTCCACATCGGTGAATTCGGGGCAGGAGTGACATAGCCGACCCAGAGCACATCCGGGTCCACCTGGTCAGTAAACTCAAAACGTTTCTTGACGATCTCTTCCGTATCATAATCAAAACCCATCATGATATCAGCGACAATGGCGACATCATTCTTGCGCAGGATCTCAATGGTCTTCTTGATCTGCTCAATCGTCGTGCCTTTGGCTATCTTTTTTAACTCGCTCTGCGTGGTGACCTCGATGCCGAATACGCCCATGATCAGGCCAACTTCCTTCATCAGCGGCACGACGGATTCGCAGTTTACCCAATCCACAGCCCTGCCTAACGAAAACCATTTGGTCGGGATGTTCTTTTCTTTCTTCAGCTCGCAGAATCTTTTTACGCGCGCAGGGTCAACATTAAAATTATCATCCTGTATGCCGATGACTTTTACCCCGTATTTTTTATGTAAAAGCTCAAACTCCTCGATAACGCGTTCAGGTGATTTGGCGCGCCACTTCAGGAAATCTGAAGGATGGCGGGGGTCAAATTGATCCCATTCATAGCAGAATGTGCAAGCCGAAGGGCAACCCCGGGAAGACACTATATCCACGAACGGCTTCCAATAGGTATGGCCTACGTATTTATCCATCGGGAACAAGTCATAAGCCGGCAAAGGAAGTTTATCTAAATCTTCCATCAACGGTTTATGCGGGCCCATCACGATTTTCCCATCAATACGCGAAGTAACTCCCCCCACATCCTTAAAGCCCTTATTCTTATCTATCGCTTCAATCAGGTCGCCGAATGATTCTTCCTCGCCCATCACCACAAAATCAACTGCCGGATTCTCTTCCAGCGTCGGAACAGGCATAGCCGAATACCACAGGCCGCCTAAAATTATTTTTGTCCGGGGCAGCTCCTGCTTGATCTTCAGCGCAGCTTCCTTAAAATGGCGCAATACGCCATAGCCGCCATAACCGTGTATCTGCTCGCCCATCACCACGATATCGGGATTTTTCTCTTTGACAAGCTGGACCAACTGCTCCATAGGTATCTCCAGGGCCCGGCCGTCAATAACAGAAACATCCGTGTAGCCTTTTTCGCGCACGTAAGCAGCCCAATGCGCATATAATTGATTAGGCGATCTATGGATACCATGCGTCGCCCAGGAACCTACTTTTGGCATTACGAATAAAATTTTCATCTTTTCTCCTTTTTAGCTGTCAGCTATCTGCTGCCTGCTTTTGGTCTTCCCTGCATTCTACCTACTACCTACCCTAATATTTGTATTCTATCACGGCTTTTCCACAACCAATGCCGCATTGATACCGCCCCTGCCACGGGAAATCACAAGGCTCTTGCTGATCTTGCATTCCCTTGCCTGGCCGGTTACATAATTCAAACCTTCCTGCGCCGGGTCATCCAGGTTTGCTATCGGCGGGATCAGGTTATTCTCCATCGCCAGAAACGCGCTGATCATATCCAGGGCTCCAGAGGCTCCCAGCAGGTTGCCGAACATGGATTTCGGGCAGCCCAGGGGGATATCCTTTAACCTCGCGCCAAAAACCAAACTCAAAGCGTTGATTTCGGAATCATCCCAGATCTCTGTCGCCAGCCCGTCTAAACTGATATAATCAATCTGGCCTGCGTCAACCTGCGCGTCAGAAAGCGCGATATCGATCGCCCGGGCAAGCTCTTTCCCGGATAAATCAGGATTGATCCGGTCAATGCCGTCGCAAGTAGTGCCATAGCCGCAGATATACCCAAGGATATTGGCTTTTCTTTGTTTAGCGCGCGCAACGCTTTCCATAACCACGATCCCGGCGCCTTCGCCAATGACAAAACCGTCGCGTTTTTTGTCAAAAGGCCGGTAGGCTTGCGCGGGGTTGGCATTATTCTTAGAAAGCGCCCCATAGGTGTTGCAACATAATAACGCGTAAGGCGAAACAGGCGCTTCCATGCCGCCGCCTAAGATCATATTCAATTTATTTTTGCATAAAACCTTCCTGCCGTAACCTAAAGCCATCAGTGAACTGGCCCGGTCAGCGACGACGGTTTTACTAAAACCCTTGATACCGTAATAAATAGAGACCTGCCCTTGCGGGGCGGCGGGAAACCAGGCGCTGGCCATATAGGGAGAAACCCCCTGACGGCCCTCCAGGTAAAGGTCCCTTAGCTCGGTTTCCGCGTAAAGCCATCCGCCAATGGCATTTCCCAGGAAAATACCCACAAGGCCAGGGTCCTCATTTTTAATATCAATGCCTGCGTCGATCAAAGCCAGCTCTGAAGCGACAAGCGCCATATGCGCGAAGGCGTCGATTTTTTTTAGAAGCCTTTCCGATACA
>JBAZNG010000085.1:0-4832 GCA_041649385.1 Candidatus Omnitrophota bacterium
CAGTTCTCCAAGCATAATGTAATCTCCGGAAATATTCAGTTTATTATTTTGCTTTTTATCAATATCCAGTCCGGTAAGATAATTCTCCAAGGCAGGCTGGTATTGCTTTTGTAACATGCAGATCTCCCCTAAATTAAAATAACAATCGCTTAATTCGTCATTCAGCTTGAGCTTACGGAACAATTCCAGGCTTTTCTCATAGAATTCCTTTGCCGCGGCATAATCATTTTTATTGGCAAAGATCAAGCCGATATCAAAATAATCACAGGCTAAGTTCCTGCGCGACTCCCACAAACCAGGATGCTCAAGATTGATCCTTGAGCTTTTCGTAAGCAGCTCAAGCGCCTTGTCCGGTTCATCCTTATCGATATGCCAGACGGCGATCTTTCTTAACGCTGCTGCTTCTGCGCATGCGTCGCGCAGCTGGCAGCTTAATCCAAGGGAACGGTTATAGAAATCCAGCGCTTTAGTATATTGGCCGTTCAAATGATAGAACCAGCCCAGCTTTAGGTAAGCGCGCGCAAGATGGCTCTTATTGTGCTTCTTTTCGCTTGATAAAACATAAGCAAAATAATAATCTAAAGCTTTTTGCTTATTACCCATCTTCTGGTAAGCATTGGCGATTATCGGATAAACTCCCAGGAATAAAGGCTCTTCCTTAACAAGCCGCTCCCCCAGGCTAATAGCCTTCTGGTTATTACCCCTATGGAACTGGCTTTGGCAGTTTTGATATAAATACATACTGCTTGGATTGATCGTCGGAAGCAGTGAAGCTGCGATGATAACAAATAAAAGAATAAAAAGAAAGGCCAACGAAATAATGACCTTCTTCCTGTATGCTTTTATCAATGATCTTTTGCGGGCAGGTTCCTTAAATACCGGCGTAAAAAAAGCGAAAGCCGGGTCCCCATACAGGATATAATTTGCCCAATGTAAATTGCTCCGCCCGTATTCTTTGATCAATCTCAAGCGCGCCAGGCGCATAGATTCACCCAGCGGTTTAGCGGAAATAACCTGTGTATAAAACTCGCGGGCAAAGACCAGGCTCGCCTTATCTTCGATCTTACGGATGGAACCGATATAGTGCCTGACCCCGGCAAAGAGGAAAGCAGAAGCAAAGCTATAGCTTATCTTTTGATAATCCGGGCTGACAGAACCAATACCAAAAGAAGCTGAATGGCAGGCGTTAGAGAATACTAAAGAGGGCATACTTTGGGCCTGGCCCATATTCAGGATGCTTTTAAAATTGAAACGCCCGTCACTTAATATCCAGCCGCTGTTTTCCGGGTGGGCTTCGTCAAAATCGCAGTGCCCTGCAAAATGCACTATATCGTAATCGCAAAGATTCTTTTTTACATAAAGCTTGTCCACGCGCGAGGACTTAAAATCAACATGCACGATCCTCTGCCGGCGTTCAAATTTCTTTTTTATATTCAGGCCTTCCTGGTAGGCGGAATTCAAATCACTTGTAGGGTCAGCCAGAATGAGCATCTTGATCTTTTCAGGGAAGCCGCGGTATTGCACCTGATGAGGTTCAGCTTTACTGCGCACTAACCTCCCAATATTAAATTTCAGGCAAAGAAACTCTTCTCCGTCAAATAACAGCTCCCAGGGTATAAAGATCAGTTCCTCATCAATATAAAGCAATAGTTCACCCAAAGAACGGTCCTGCAGCTTCTCCCTTATCGGCCTGGGAAGAAGATGCTCCCAAAGCAATTGCCCGGCTTTCTGTAAAGAGCCTAAGCTGGAATGGTTATCCTTACGCGTTGTTGCCTGATTAAGGATAACGACTATCTCGCGGCAAAGGTGCTCAATTTCAGAAAAAAGCACCTCTATCTGGCTGTAATGTGTTAATGTCGCGGCAGGATGTTTATCTTCAAATAACCCGGCCCTTAAGGAGTGTTCTTGCTTGAATATATCCAGGACAATAGACGTTCGACTCATCGTATCTTGGCTATACGCTTACATCCAGGGATACCCCGACAAGAGTACCCTTGGCGGATATATCCACCCGGTATTTACCAGGCAGGATATTCTCAAAAGTAACGCTGCCGGTATCAGTAGCATAGGATTCTACTTCCAGGTCGCCCTGGAATAACGCTATCCTTAAGCCCGGTTTTGTTTTTTGCGTGAACTTGTCCTTAACATTTATCGTGATGTTAAACCTGCTCTCTTCTTTATTATTCAGCCTGACTTCCAGGCGCATAAGTTTAAAATCTTTAAGCAACACCACTTCCTCTTTTAGCTTGCTTATCTGGCGGCTGCGTAATAGCGACGCCGGGATCAATTCCTGGCCTAAAAGTACGTCGGCATTGCTCTTAATGATCTCCCAGGCCCTTTCCTTTAACCTCAAGGCCACTTCCAGCAAGCTGTTCTGGTCAACAGGCATAAATCGCATGATCTTCTGCAGGAGCGCTTCCGGCACAACAGAGAGCTTCTTCTGCTTTATTTTTAAGGATAGCGCGACAGCCTCAGCGCAAGCAGGGCAATGCACCAAATGATCCTGCAGGCGCTCTCTTTCCTGTTTCTCCAATTTATCATCAAGATAACAAGCCAGCAGATTCTCATCAGGATGCGTTGAACCTGTAACTGGATTATCCGCCTTCCATTTCTGGTAAACCGCTTTAACCAGTTCTTCTATACTGTGCATAATATTCTTCTCCCCTAATAATAGACGGATCAATCACCAAAATCTAACCCAAAACCTTTACTTTTAAAACAATCCTCCAGTTTCTTGAATATCCGCGCCTTGCGCATATCCACTGCCCCGCGGTTAAGTTTAAGATGGAACCTCAGCTCTTCTAATTTCAGGCCCTGGTTAAGGAACAACTCCAGAAAATACTGTTCATCTGTATCCAGTAGCCCGATACAATCTTTGAGAGTTAGCAATTTTTCCTGATTATTTAACAGCTCTGGCACGCTGACAGCCGCATCCTGTAGCCGGTCTTTTAAGGCTAACGAACCATCTGAATCATCATCAATGGAAACCGGGGGATTTTTTACTTTGCGCAAGTAGTCAAGAGTGGAATTTATGGTGACCTGGCGCAGCCAGCTGGCTAATGAACAACCATTCTTGGCCTTAAAACTGCTCAGTTTCTTATAATCATCCTTGATCAAGAGGCGGAAAATATCCTGGTAGATATCCGAGACATCCTCCTGGTTGTAATGATAACCCCTGGTTTTTAAAACATTGTAGATATAGTGGTATATCAGGCGGGAATAACGAGAGAGAAATTCATTCCATGATTGCTTGTCCCCTTTGAGGCAACCCTGAACAAACCCCAGGTCACTTTTGGGCATAATTATAACCTGTAGCCTTACGCCTTAACCCTATTTATCTTGTTCATCCAGCGCTTGAGCCTGGATATCTATCACATCGCCTTTCTGCTTTTTTGAGCCAGCGCGCATAAATAACTTCAAAGATAAATAAAGCTGTAAACCAAAGATGAATACCAGGACAAACCCTACGGCCAACCAGATCCAAAGAGGCCTGAAAACCATCCAGCCGAAAAGAAGGTTAGATAATATCAGTGCAGGCAATAAACAGCCATTTCGGGATGAACTAAAATAAACAGGCACTAAAACTTCTCCCAATGGGTTATTTCACCCGGCAGGTTCTTTTCAGCTGGTTTAAAGGCATTTTCCTCAAGAGGAAACCCTAAAGCGACCAAGCTGACCAATTTTAAACCAACGGGGGCTTTCAAAAGACCCGCGACCTGGCCGCAATATGGTTTTTTGTCCCCTGCTATCCAGCAGGAACCTATTCCCAAAGCTGTTGCCGCCAGAAGTATATTGCAAGTAGCCGCGCAGCCATCTTCAAGATAGTATTTAGTATCTTCGCAAAATACGGCAATGCAGGCCTGGGCCTGGTTTAAGAACCTACCATTCTCAGCCATAGCGGAAAGTTCGGATAATTTTTGCTTATCCGTAACCGCAACAAACTGCCAGGGCTGGACATTTCTTGCTGTAGGAGCAAACCTTGCGGCGTCAATGATCTTCTCAAGCTCAACACGCGGGACAACTTTAGGACTAAACGCCCTTACGCTGCGGCGGTGTTTTAAAAATTCCAGATTATCCATCTTTTGCTCCTCTATTAATGAATGCGATTAAGAAATTTTGCTGCGGATCTCTTCAGGGATGCCTTGCGGTTTTAACTGCTTATCCACGCAAACAAGGATAGTTTTGGCTTTTACTAAAAGTTTCTTATTCTGATTAAATATCTCATGCAGGAATTCAATACGCACTCCCGTAATATCGCCAACCTGGGTTTTGATCTCCAGGGTGTCACCGTAGCCACCGGGAGCTTTATAATCAATCTCCTGGCGGCTGACCACAAACATTATCCCCTGGTCAGCAAGTTCTTTAATGGAAAAACCCTTATCCGCGAAATACTCTGTGCGCGCTTCCTCCAGGAACTTAAGGTAATTAGCATAATAAATAACTCCGCCGCAATCCGTATGATGATAGTAGATTCTTTTCTGCATAGAAATAGATCCTTGGGTTACTTACAGCACACTGCATAAGTTTCAGTGCGTTCGCCGGCATCGTTTGAACACCTGTAACCCTGGCCTAAAGTGGAACCTGATGTATTGGTTGGATGGCCATGTAGATAATCATTACCTGCATCTTCGACTTCCTCCCAGAAACAACCGCCTCCGGTCATGTATTCATCAGCATTGCAATAGATAGAAGCGTCACTACTCATAGTGTGTACGGTCCGGCATGACAATGTCGGCCAGGTAGTGCGCCTGACGCCGCCCAAAGTGATCCCCGCGTTAGTTTTTATATCCCCGTTTACATCCAACGCTACCGTAGGATTATATAAACTATTT
>JBAZNG010000086.1:0-4688 GCA_041649385.1 Candidatus Omnitrophota bacterium
GGCGTTGCTGAATATGCCTAAAGGGAACTGGATCAGTCGGTAAGCAAAATAAAGCACGGCCACTGCGCCGTCTCCGACGACCCAGGCTAAAGAGGCGAATATGGAATCTGCAAAATTGTTCAACTGATAGATGCCTGAACTGAAAACGCGCGGGACCATTAATCTGCCGATCTTGGCAGCTCCGGGGTGCCGGAAAACAGACGGCCAGCGGAAACGAAAACCCTTTTTATATAAAACCGGTAATTGCACCAAAAGCTGGAGCAGCCCTCCGACCAAAACGCCTAAGCCCAGCCCCTTGATACCCTCACCGAACCAAAGCGCAAAAACAATTATGGAGATGTTCAATAAACAGGGCGCAAAAGCCGAAACCGTGAAGTTCTTCAGGGAATTAAGCATGGCCATGGCGTAGGCAGCCAGGCCGATCAGTAAAATATATGGAAAGACAATACGTGTCAGCCTTATCGTAACATCCAGTTTTTCAGGGTAAGCGATAAAACCGGGGGCAATCAGGCGCACGAGCAAAGGAGCAAGGATCATCCCGAAAATAGTAATCACCCCCAGGATGATCAAAAGCAGGCTAAGCACGAGATTAGCCAGCTCCCAAAACTCTTCTTTGCTTTTTTTCGCCTCGTATTCGCATAAGACCGGCACGATCGCGGCGTTTCCTGCGCCTTCACCGACCAAATCGCGGAAAAGGTTAGGGATGCGAAAGGCGATGACAAATGCCTGCGCGTAGATATAGATGCCGAACAAGCGGGCAATAATGATATCGCGGACAAAGCCGAGTATCCGTGAAAGCAAGGTCGCTATGGAGATTATGCCGGCGGACTTAGCCAGCCCTTTGTGACGGTTAAAGTGGCGCAATTTGCCTGTTGACATAGGTGCCTTATTATGCTAATAATATACAAAATTAAATCTACAAAGGAGAATGTAATGCCCAGACGCAGAACATCAGTAAAAAGAACCCGCGTAAACAAAAGAAAACACTTAAGGAACCTGAAAGTAAAAGTCCAGCTTAAGAAGACGATCAAGAAATTCCAGGAGTTACTGCTTGCCAAAGACCTTGCCCAGGCAAAAACTTTGATCAGCAAAGTTTTTTCGCAACTGGATAAAGCAGCCAAAAAGAACATTATCCACCCTAAAACGGCAGACCGCAGGAAATCACGTTTAATGCGCAGGCTTGGCAAAAGCGCATAAACTAATCACCAGTTTTTCTAATGCAAAGGCAGGCTTAAGCCTGCCTTTCTTTATGTCTATATCGCACTGCAAAAGCGCCGCAAGCCTCCTTCTGCTTTCCGCGAGTTTACCGCCTTGTTTCTCCCAGGAATACCTCAAGCCTCCCAGTATGCGCTCGGGGCGTTCCCCATCCTTTAAAAGCCTGGTCAATACACCCAGTGCCTGCGCTATCTGGCCTGATTCTATCTGCCTGGCCAGGCTGAACGTATCATCCTGAAGGGCCTCTTTAAAACGTATCACCCGGCCGTTCCGGCAGGCGCTGTTTAAAAAACCATCCTTGCGGTCAAAATGCTCAAACTCCATAACCAGGACAATATGGTTTACCGGCGCCAGGATGTAACGGCTGATGAATTCCTGGCAATCTTTAGGCAAAGAACCGGCGTCTTTAACCAGGATGATCCTCTTGCCTGCCCTAACAGGCAGGTTCAGAAAAATCTCCTGGAGCGATTTTAATTTGGCTTCTCTTGAGTAAATGACATCCAGATTGAATTGCTCTAAATCCTTGGCGAGGTATTCCTGTTTTATCTTCTTAAGCTGTATTTCTTTGGCGGGGTTATCTTGGCCGATAAAGATATAAACCATATTACCATTGCTCAACTGTGCGTTCCACTATGCGCCGGGCCAGGTCTTCAACGGCTTTGCTTACGGCGGTGCCTTCGGAAACCTTGATCGCGCTGCTGGCGGCAGTGCCTGTGTAATAAGAATAGTTGCCGTTAAAACGCTTCTCCTCCCAGACCATCTTGTTCTCCTGCTTATCCCAAAGGCTTAAATCCACGTAAATGTTAACGCGGTATTCAGTGACGTCATCGTTATCGTTGGTATAACTTAAAGGATCCTTGCGGTATTCGACAAGTTCGCCTTTTAAAACCAGGTCAGCTGTGTCATTCTTAACGGGCTTGAGGTTGCCGTCAAAAAGGTATGTATTGATCACCTTCTTGGTAATATCCGTTTCCAGCATCGGACGGTAAATGTGGTATTTATTCGCCGAATATTCCTCCTGCGTAATATCCACTTTGTTCAAGAAAGGCGTCACATAAATAGTTTTGTACTGGTCGGCGATCAATGAGCGCGTGGTATAACCGCAGCCGCCAATAAAAGAAACCATAAGGCAACAAACACCGATCAAAAATACTAAAGAAAATATTCTATTTTTCATTCTTATGCTCCATCAATTGCAATCTCTCCACTGCCTGCGGCGCCCAGGAACTCTCGGGGTAATTGTTGATCACTTCCTCATAATAGACCCTGGCGGAATCATCAAGTTTTTGTTTCTCATAAAACCGGGCTATGGTAAAACTGCTTTCCGCTTCTTTTTCGCGCAACTGGCTGATATTCTTCTCCGCGTCTAAGCTTAGTACGGCATCCGGATGGTCTTTGACGAATTCCTCAAATTTCTCCTTTGCTTCCTGGGCAGAACCCTGGTCATAAGCAGGGCCTTTGGACAAAGCTGCGCGGCAGGCGGCGATCTGGTAGCGCGCCGCCGTGGACCATTCGCTGTCCGGGTAACGCGAGATCACCTTGTTGAATTCATCTTCCGCTTCATAATAACGCTGTAAGCCTTTAAGCACCAGAGCCAGCTTATATTGCGCTTTAGGGGCCAGCGGCCCGTAAGTGGAGTTCTCCACGACTTTACCGAATATCTCGATCGCCGGGTTATCTACAGGCAAAGTAATGCCCATGACTTTACGTTTCTCCCCGGCCATGAATTTCTCGCCTATACTGTATTCCAAACCAATGATCTCCTGTATACGCTCGGAGAAAGGATATTTATCTATCGTTTTCTGAAAAGCCAGGTAAGCTTCATAGAAATTACCCTGCTCCTGGTCAATCATACCCAGGAAATACTGGCTTTCTGATGCCTCAAAAGATTTAGGATACGCTTTAAGCAGTTTGCGGAATTCGCGTTTCGCCTCTTCATACTTCTTCTCATCAAGGAATGATTTGGCGTAAACAAACTGGTCCTTAGGGTTATCTTTAGGCAAACTCTTAGGGTTGATCCATTTGCCTGTCTTGGGTGTCCAGATCCAGTAAGGATAAGCAGGCGCAGCATACAGCGCCATGATGATAAACAAAGTTAAAAGTACCCGCTTCATAATATTAAGAATTTAGCATAGGCGGCAGGCTTTGTCAAACAGTTAATCAAGGCCAAACCCGCCTCTTTAAAAGGCGGTTTTACCCGCGCCAAAAGTAAAATTCAGAAATAAATATAGGAAAACGGGATCTTCACAGCGGCCAGGTTAAGCCTTAACAGGATAACCACCAGGAAATCAGCTGCGCAAGCAAAAAGATAAGCTGCCTGGGGGCAGAATACGCCTGCTAAAACAATGCTGAATCCAGCCAGGGTGATCAAGGTAGCCAAAGGCACAATAAGGATATTCAGGAAAACGCTTATTGGAGAGAAGATGCGGAAATTATAGGCGATTATCCCGGCTGTCCCCAGCCAGGCGGATAAAGAAACAAGAAAACCCTCCAGAAAAAACCCGGCTAAACCGGGCTTAATGCCCTCAACTCTTAATAAATCCTTCAGTTTAGGGTATACCCAAGCGATCGCCCAAACGCTGGCAAAAGAAAGCTGAAAACCGACATCAAACAACTGCCGGGGGTTTAAGCTCAAAATGAATAACGCTGCCAAGGATAAAGCATGATATACCTGCGCTTCCCGTTCTAAATAATAGGCAAATAATAAGACAAACGCCATCACTGTGGCGCGCACGACAGGAATCGCTGCGCCAGTGACCAGGCAGTACAAAAATATGGCTACGCTCACCAGGATAATGCGTTTACGCCGCTTGAGACGGAAAATCTTAAAGATAAGGTCGGATAAAAATGCTACGACGCCCACATTGAACCCGCTGACCACCAGAATATGCACTGTACCAGACCTGGTCATCACGCTATTCACCAGATCAGGCAGCCCCCTCTTCTCACCCAGGACCATCGCCGAAATAACCCCGGCAGATAATCGAAAACAATAGCGAGCGATCTTCTCCTCTAAAAACTTACGTAAGCGTAAGGCAAAGGGCTTAAGGCCAAAACCACGCTTGCCCTTAAGCCGGATTAACCCTAATGAACTGTTTATCTTTATGGAAAAATAAATACCCTGGCGCAGGCAATATTCAGCGTAACCGCTCCTGGGCCTGCCATATTTTCTAAGCCGGCGCAATGATCCGGTAAGCAGCAAGCTTTCCCCATAATCCAGATCAGCGGTAAAATCTAAAGTAACCAGGATCCGGCCAGAGCACTTATAACGATATTTATCCTGATCTATCTGCCGCGCGCAAAAAACAAAAGTAGTCCTGCCGTTTCTTACAGACGGCTGGCTGGCAATATAGCCTTCAACACTGTGGACATCCGGTTTTCCATAGGCAATGATCCTGGCAATATGATCAGCTGGCAGTATATAGGAAATTTTTAGAACAAGCGCGCCCAGGATAAAAACAATTAAAAAAGCC
>JBAZNG010000087.1:0-4640 GCA_041649385.1 Candidatus Omnitrophota bacterium
GCTTCTAAAAAAGCGTTACGCTAAGGAGGGAGTGCGCGCGCAGGTCTTTGATTTTTTCTCTCCCATGCATTACGCTTACAGCGCTTCCGACCTTGTGGTTTGCCGCGCGGGGGCAACGACGATCAGTGAGCTTATTTTTTTTGCTTTACCGGCTTTGCTCTTGCCTTATCCTTACGCGTATGCGCACCAGGCGGCAAACGCCGGAATTTTAACCAGCGCCGGGTGCGCTTTGGCCATTGAGGACTCCAAGCTTAGCGAGGCGAATTTAAGAAGCATCCTTGGCCGCCTGGTCGGTTCAAGAGAAGAGCTGGAGAGGATGCGCCAAAGTTATGGCAAGTTTAATCTCCTTGATGCCGCCGGGAAGCTCGCTTTTGAGGTAAGCAACTTAAATGCTTTATAATATGAAACGCTGCGCTCTATCCTGTTTTTTATATTTTTTGTTCATTGGTTTTGCCTTGGCTCAAGGCGAAGGTTGGCAAAGGTCCAGCAGCACGCATTTTCTGGTTTACTATAAGAACGCGCCGGAAGAGTTCATTGACAAGGTCAAGCAAAAGGCGGAAGAGTGTTATGACAAAATAGCCGAGGACTTAGGCTTCAGGCGTTACGATTTCTGGCTTTGGGATGACCGCGCCAGGATCTATATCTACGATGACGCGCAAGGTTATTACCTGGCTACAAAGCAGTCGAGCTGGTCTGATGGTTGCGCCTATCCTAAGGAAAAGACCATCCATTCTTTTGTCCAGTCAAAAAGTTTCTTTGACACAGTGCTGCCGCATGAGATGGGCCACATTGTCTTTCGTGAGTTTGTGGGTTTTAATAACCCCCAGATTCCCCTCTGGCTTGATGAAGGCGTTGCTTCTTATGAACAAAGCTTGAGGGCATCCACGGCTTCTTTGATCAAGGAAGCAAAGGCGAGCGGCAAGTTTATCCCTTTTAGCGCCTTAAGCGATTTTAGCTTGCATGAGGCAAGTGTTCCTTTAGAGCAGGTCCAGCTTTTTTACGCTGAATCAGTGAACCTGCTTGAATATCTGGTGAAGAAATTCGGCAAAGAAAGTTTTGTGGAATTTTGCCGGGCATTAAGGGATAAAAGGGATTTTGCCTCAAGCCTCGCGTCGGTATACCCTTATAGCAGCCCAACTGAGTTAGGGCAGGAGTGGGAGAAGTATTTATAAATATGGATAATCAGAGCATACATTTTATCGGGATTGGCGGCATCGGCATGAGCGGTATCGCCGGCCTTTTCTTGAAGCGCGGGTTCAAGGTAAGTGGTTCGGATATAAAAGAGAGCCGCGCGACAAGCCAGCTTAAGGCCGCGGGCGCTGAGATCTTTATCGGCCACAGCGCGGAAAATATTAAAAGGCAGGATATGGTCGTTTATTCCTCGGCGATCAGGCTGGATAATCCGGAGATGGTGGCAAGCAGCCGGAACAACATACCTTTGTTCAAGCGCGCAGAGGCTTTGGCGCTGCTTATGCTTGATAAGACTGCGATCACTGTAGCCGGCAGCCATGGTAAAACCACTACCACATCGCTGGTCTCCCATATGTTGATCGAGGCCGGGCTTTGCCCCACAGTAGCTATCGGCGGAATATTGAAAAATATTGATGCCAATGCCTGCCTGGGCAAAAGCGATTTCTTTGTGGCTGAAGCCGATGAATCGGATGGCTCATTCTTGCATTATCAGCCGGCATTTTCCATTGTTACCAACATTGACCGCGAACACCTGGATTTTTACGGAACTTTTGATAATGAACTTAAGGCCTTTGGCGATTTTATAAATAAGACCAGCTCCAGCGGAGTGCTTTTTGCCTGCTATGACGATGCGCAGCTTAAAAAAATGCTTTCCGGTTATAAAGGCAAATGCATGTCTTTTGGCTTGGATGCAGGCGCTGATATCCGCGCCGAGCGGGTAACTTTTAAAGGGTTGGCTTCTGAGTTTGATTGCCTGGTCTCGGATAAGCTTATCGCCCGGTTCAAGCTTGCTTTAGGCGGGATGCATAATGTCTCTAACGCTTTAGCTGTCATCGGGCTGGGGTTGGAATTAGGGATCAACCTAAAGATTATCCAGGGGGCGCTTTTAAGTTATCAGGGCGCATCGCGCAGGCTGGAAGTAAAATTCAGCAATAAGCAGTATTTACTGTTAGATGATTACGCGCACCATCCTTCAGAGATAAAAGCGACTTTAGCGGCGATCGGAAAACTGGAGGCAAAAAGAAAGATCGGCATTTTCCAGCCGCACCGTTACAGCCGCACGCAGCTGCTTTTGGAAGATTTTGCCGGGGCTTTTGACGGCCTGGATATGCTTATTGTCACGGATATCTATGCGGCTTCAGAAGCGCCTATACCGGGAGTTAATGCGGGGTTGTTACTGAAAAAGATAAAAGAGCGCTCTCCCGGCAAGAACACCGCATACCTGCCCAAAGAAGAGATCGTTGCGTATATTAAAAAGAACATACTACCCGGAGACCTTGTGGTTACTCTCGGCGCGGGGGATATTGTGAAGGTAAGCGATGCTTTGGCCCAAAACCTTGATTAAAAAAATGGATTGCGGCGTAGCGCTGGCCCGATATACCACTTTTAAAATAGGCGGTAAGGCCGATCTGTATTTTGAGCCGCAAAATAACCGCCAGTTAAGCCAGGCCCTTAGATCTGCCGCCGGGAAAATACCTGTTTTTATACTCGGCGCGGGCAGTAATATTTTAGTCAGCGATAACGGAGTAGCCGGTTTAGTGATCAGGCTCTGCCGCGCCAATTTCAGGAAAGTAGCTTTGCGCGGTGGATCTGTCCGTTGCGGCTGCGGCCTGCCGCTAAGCAAGTTCGCGCAGATAGCCAAGAACAATGGCTTAAGCGGCGCGGAGTTTCTTATTGGTATCCCCGGCACAGTGGGAGGGGCGATATTGATGAACGCGGGAGCCTGGGGATCAAGCATCGCGGATATCATTGAAGAAATCCAGGTGATGGGGTATAATGGCAAAATTAAATTACTTAAAAAGAATAGCGTTAAATTCGGCTACCGTTGTTCAGGCCTTGAGAAATATATTATCTTAAGCGCTAAGTTCAGGCTTTTCCCTGAGAGTAAAGCCGCGGTCGCCGGCCTTATGCGTGAATACCTGCATAGGCGCATCGCCACGCAAAATACCAGGCTTGCCAATGCCGGATGTATCTTCAAGAATCCTGCCGCGTCTTCTGCGGGCAAGCTGATCGACCAATGCGGGCTAAAGGGTTTTTCCGTAGGCGACGCGGTGGTTTGCAGGAAACACGCGAATTTCATCCTTAACCGGGGCAAGGCAAAAAGCGCGGATATCCTGGAACTGATGCGCATTATCCGCGCAAGCGTCAGGTGCAAGTTCCATCTTAACCTGCAACCGGAGATCAAGATATGGCATTAAGCGATTTTGGCAAAGTAGGGGTATTGATGGGGGGCACCTCTTCGGAAAGGGAGATCTCTCTTAAATCCGGCAAAGCTGTTTTAGGGGCGCTTAAAGGCGCCGGAGTAAATGCCGTGGGAATAGATATTAAAAGCGAGGATATAAAACAGTTGTCGGGGATTTTTATATCCGCCCGCCTGGATTGCGCTTTTATTGCTTTGCACGGCCGTTTCGGCGAGGATGGCCAGGTACAGAAGATACTTGAGGATGTAAATATACCTTATACGGGTTCAGGCGTTTCTGCCTCGCGCCTTGCCATGGATAAGATCGCCTCCTTAAAAGTTTTAGGCGAGAATGGTTTAACTATCCCCGCCTGGGAAGCTCTTGGCAAAAATGATTATCCTCTTTCAGGGGATATTAAAGTTGATCTAAAATTCCCGCTTGTGATCAAGCCGGCTAACCACGGTTCAAGCATCGGGCTTTCCATTATTGACAATGCGCAAGCATTAAGGAAGGCCTGCGACCTGGCTTTTGAATATGACCAGAGGATTGTTATCCAGGAGTATATCAAAGGAAGGGAACTTACCGTCGGTGTTTTGGATGAACAGCCGCTTCCGGTAATTGAGATCATCACCAAGAACGCGTATTTTGATTTCCAGGCGAAATACCAGTCCGCATTGACAGAGTATATTGTACCCGCCAAACTGGATGAACAGCTGAGCAAGAAAATCCAGCTTGATGGTTTAAGCGCGCATAAAGCGTTGGGCTGTTTTGGCTGCTCGCGGGCAGACATGATCTTAAGCCCCGATGGGCTTGTTTATCTACTGGAGGTTAACACGATACCGGGAATGACAGCGACAAGCCTGCTGCCTAAGGCAGCGAAGGCCACCGGTATGGATTTTAGCGACCTTTGTTTGAGATTATTGAGCCTTGCATATGAAAAAGCAAAAGTTTAAACTGCCGAATAAACTGGCCCTGGCCATCCTGGCGGTAATCATCGCTGTTTCTTTCGCCATAGGGTATATTTGGAAATTCCTGACTACCTCCAGTTATTTTCGCGTTACCGAGATCGTCTGCCCGGAAGCGGATGTTTCCAGGCTTAACTATTTAAAGGGAAGGAATATATTCGCTTTGGATTTAAAGAGGGAATCCTGGAAAGTGCTTCTTGGCTGTTCGGATTGCAGCAATGTCAGGATATCCAGGGTGTTGCCCAACCGCCTGTTTATCAATTATATCAAAAGGCAGCCGGTGGCTTTTATTAAGTTCTATAAG
>JBAZNG010000088.1:0-4497 GCA_041649385.1 Candidatus Omnitrophota bacterium
GCCATGGCAATTGCCTGTCCGATCCCCCTTGCGCCACCCGTGATTAATGCGACTTTACCTTCTAATCTCATTTCTTAACCTCCTGCATTCTGCCTACTGCCTACTACCTACCCTATATTTTTATGCTATATCGGCTTTTTTCTCCACATTGACTACCTGCGCGCTGCTATCAATGCGCCGCATTAGCCCTTTAAGCACTTTTCCCGGCCCAAACTCCACAAAACTCCTTATCCCTTCAGAAAGCATCAGCCTCATTGAATCTTCCCAAAGCACGCTTTGCGCCACCTGCTTTACCAGGTTTTCTTTGATTTCCTGCGGATTAAGCGCTACTTTGGCGTTACAGTTGCTTACAACCGGGAATTCCGGCTGGGATATCTTTGTTTTCTCCAACTCAACGGCAAGTTTCTGGCCTGCTTCTTGCATAAAAGAAGAGTGGAACGCTCCGCTGACATCCAGGATAACCGCTAATTTCGCGCCTTTTTCTTTAGAGATCTTTTGCGCGTTCTCTATATTCTCTGGGCTTCCGGAGATAACCACCTGTCCCGGGCAGTTGATATTAGCCACCTCTGTATTGGAAAAAGCGCAAATCTCACGCACTTTAGCCAGTTCAAGGCCGATCACAGAAAGCATCTTGCCAGGGCTTTTTAGCGCGGCTTCCTCCATAAACTCTCCCCTGCGCCTGACTAAATAAACCGCGTCTTCAAATTTAAGCGCGCCACAAGCCACAAGCGCGGAATACTCGCCCAGGCTTAAACCCGCCATATAACCGCCTATCTCCGGATGCCTTGACCTATACGCCTCCCAGCAGGCAATGCTCATTGTCACGATCGCCGGCTGGCAATTATTGGTCTTGGTCAATTCTTCCTGAGGCCCTTCAAAACAAAGAGCAGATAACGGAAACCCGAGCACTTCATCAGCTTTATCAAATACCGCTTTTGCCTGCGGAAAAGCCGCGTACAGGTCTTTACCCATACCGGTATTCTGGCTACCCTGGCCGGCAAAAAGATAACCTACCATTGGATTACGCTAGCCCCCCAGACAAGGCCGCCTCCAAAAGCATCTAAAAGTATGATCTCCCCCTTCTTGACCCGGCCCTCTTGTATTGCTTCGCAAAGCGCGGTGGCCGTAGAAGCGCTGGACATATTGCCGCATCTCTCTATATTAAGGTAAACCTTTTCTTCAGGAATGCCTAATTTTTTGGCTACAGCCATAATGATGCGCGCGTTAGCCTGGTGCGGGATGATCAGGTCAACATCGGCAAATGTCATATTCGCCTGCTCTAAAACGATCTGCGCTGCCCTGGTCATCGTGTTGACCGCGATCTTAAAAAGCTCATTGCCCTGCATTTTAACGTAATGCAGGCGCTTATCCACTGTCTCATGCGTCGCAGGATTCATTGAACCGCCGCCGGGCATATTCAGGATGCCGGCTTTTGAACCATCGCAGCCTAAATAAGTGGAAATTATCCCGCCAGATTCTACCTCGGATAATACCGCCGCGCCGCTTCCATCGCCGAACAATACGCATGTGCTGCGGTCCTGCCAATCAGTAACTGAAGTCAGGACCTCTACCCCCACAACTAAAGCTTTCTTATAAGTACCGCAGGCAAGGAATTGTTTGGCCACTGAAAGCGCGTAGACAAAACCTGCGCAGGCGGCGGAAATATCAAAACAGGCTGCGGCGGGAACGCCAAGTTTGTGCTGCAATATTGACGCGACTGAAGGAAAAGGCATATCGCCGGTGATCGTGGCGACTACAATAAGGTCTATCTCCTCCGGCTTAACTTTAGCGTCTGCCAAAGCCTGGACGCTGGCCCGTAAAGCCAGGTCCGAAGCAGCTTCGCCTTTTTCTACCATATGCCTTTCTTTGATGCCGGTACGGGTAGTGATCCATTCGTCGGAAGTATCCACCATCTTCTCAAGATCGGCATTAGTAAGTATCTTCTTCGGCAGGTATTCGCCCACCCCGATAATCCCTATTTTCTTCAATGATCTACCTTGGAGTTATGCCTTCCAGGATCTCTGCGTTGACATTGCGTTCAACTTCTTCTTTGGCAACCCTGATGGCATTCTTGATCGCTTTTTTGTTGGAGCGGCCATGGCCGATGATCACTACGCCGTTAACGCCTAAAAGCGGAGCGCCGCCATACTCAGCGTAGTCTAATTCTTTCTTGAAGCGCTTTAAGCTGGGTAACATAAAGATCAACCCGATCTTGCCGAAAATATTGCTTAAGAGGTGGCGCTTTAAGAACGTCTGCATCGCTTCGGCAGCGCTTTCGGAAACTTTCAGAGCCACGTTGCCCACAAAACCGTCGCAGATGATCAGGTCGCACTTACCGCTAAAAAGGTCCTTACCTTCCACATTACCGATAAAATTAAGTTTGCTTTTCTCAAGCAGTTCATAGGTCTCCCGCATTAACCCGGTACCTTTTGCTTCTTCCTCGCCTATATTCAACAGGCCGACGCTGGGATTGACCTTATTCAGGATATCCTTGCAATAGACGCTGCCCATGATCCCGTATTGCAGAAGCTGCATCGGTTTCGGGTCGATATTGGCGCCAACATCAATAACCAAAGAAACTCCTTTTAATGTAGGCGTGACCAAAGCGATCCCCGGCCGCTCAACCCCGGGCAGCAAACCAAGGCCAAGCGTTCCGGCGCAGACTACCGCTCCGGTATTACCGGCGCTGAAAAAAGCCGATGCCTTTCCTTCTTTAACCAGGTTAACACCCACGACAATAGAAGACTGCCTTTTCCTGCGCACGCTTAAAGCGGCGGATTCACTCATCCCGATGACTTCAGTAGCGTGCTGCACGGTTATCCGGCCGCCGGTATAATGGGCTTTCTTTAATAAAGCCTCTATCGTCGGCTGGTCGCCGACCAGGATGACTTCCACATCATATTCTTTGACAGCGGCAAGCGTACCTTCAATAACTACTCCGGGCGCATAATCGCCGCCCATAGCATCAACGACTATTTTCATATGGTATCCTTAATTGATTAACGGGCTTTTTTCTTTTTTTCTTTGACTTTGATCTCCACAACCTGTCTGCCATCATAATAACCGCAAATCAAGCAAACTCTATGGGCAAGCTTAGGCTGTTTGCATTGCGGGCATGGGGCGAGATTAGTCTTCTTGATCTTCCAGTGTGTACGGCGTTTTAAACCGCGTGTTTTTGAATGTTTACGTTTAGGTAGAGCCACAGTTACATCCTCCTTCGTTTAAGTTCTTTCCGCATTTTACACAAAGCCCCTTGCACTCCTTGGCGCATAGCGGCTTTATGGGATAATCCATGATTATCTCTTCTCTTATATCCGGGTCCAGGTCAATATACGTGGAAGAATTATCAAAAGGATAATTCAACTGCGTTTTTTTGACAAGCTTATTTTCAAATTCATTCAGGCAGCGGCTGCACTTAAGCAGTATCTGCGCTTTCATATCCAGATCAACCGAAATGACATTACCGATGCGGGATGCCTGCGCCCTTACTTTCAAAGGGCTGTGAAAACTAACCATCTCCGTATCAAGGTCCAGCGAGCCTGGACTGATCTCCTCTTCCAGCACTATTCCCTCAAAAGGGACCTGATTAACAAATATCCTCACCCCCGTCAGATACCTCCCAAATCAAGAATTGCAGCTTCTAACAGAGTTAAACTTTCTTGCCTAATTTTTCCCTTAGGGCTTTTTCTACAAAATCCGGGACAAAATCAGAAAGATCCGCGCCCAGCGAACCGACTTCTTTAATCAGCTTAGCCGATAGGTAACTGTACGACTCATGCGGCATCAGGAAGATAGTTTCAATATCAGGAGAAAGCTTGCGGTTGGTCAGCGCCATCTGGAACTCGTATTCAAAATCCGAAAGCATGCGCAGGCCCCTTACTAATACCTTAGCCTTGATCTTACGCGCGTAGTTAACCACCAAACCGTCAAATTCCGTAATCGTTATCCCCGGCATACCGGCGGTGGCTTTTTTAAGCATCGCAAGCCTTTCCTCTACGCTAAAGACCGGCTTTTTATGCGCGTTATGGGCAACTGCCACGGTAACTTCAGAGAATATCTCATGCGCCCGCCTGATTATATCAATATGCCCGTTGGTCACGGGGTCAAATGTTCCGGGATATAAGGCGATCTGGCACATAATTAACCTTTCTTCTGAAAAATAGAAAGCCGGGTATCTCCATACTTGGCTTCTTTAACCAGGACTAACCCGGGCATGGCAGGCGGCAACCCTTCGTTCTTGAAGTGCTGCACCACGATCAAACCATTGGGCGATAATATATCATAAGCCTCCATGGTTTGCAAGATTTTTTTTGCCAAAGAGCCGCTTGCCTCCTCCCCCGGCTGCTGGCCATCCGCCAAATCACCAGGAGCCTGGTAAATCAGGGCCTTAAGCTTATAATATGGCGGGTCAAGGAAGATGATATCAAAGGTTTTCCCGCGTTCATGCAGCAATTTGACCGCTTTTTGCGCCTCAATATGGATCACGCTGCAGGGCGC
>JBAZNG010000089.1:0-4468 GCA_041649385.1 Candidatus Omnitrophota bacterium
GAATTAAGAATCGATAATCCTGACGCTAGCGGCACGGGTGAGGTGGTGATCAGGGGCCAGAATGTCATGAAAGGATACTATAAACGAGCGGACGAGACCTCGGGTGTTTTAAAGGACGGCTGGTTTTATTCCGGAGACCTGGGTTATCTTGATAAAGACGGCTATCTTTATATTACAGGAAGGAAAAAAGAGATAATTGTTTTAAGTTCCGGAAAGAACATTTATCCCGAAGAAGTGGAATTACATTATACCAAAAGCCCCTACATTAAAGAGATTTGCGTTCTTGGCGTTGGAACTGCTGAGGAGGAGAGATTGGCCGCTGTGGTCGTAGCTAATGTTGACTATTGCCATAAGGTTAGCCAGGTAGATATTAATAGTGTGATTAGGTGGGAGTTAGAAAATTCATCCGAAAAGATCGCTCCCTTTAAACGCATCAAGGGTTATGTTATTGTAAATGAGGCATTGCCGCGCACGCAGTTAGGTAAGATTAAAAGGTATGAAGTGAAGAACAAATATTTAGATGAGCTTAGAGGTATAAAAATAAAAAGCGCGATAGAGGAGGCCCCAGTTACGGATGAGGATCTTAGGTTGTTCGCAACCAGCGTTGGCAGAAAGATAATTGAACTCCTGAATAAATATGTAAAGCAAAAAAGGCAAATATACCCGACCGACCATATCGAATTGGATCTTGGCATTGATTCATTAGGCCGCGTAGAACTAATAATAGCGTTAGAGCAGGCGCTCAATATTCGCATCCCGAATGAATTAATGGCTAAGATTTTTACTGTCAAGGAGCTTATTCTTGAAGTAGGGAAGTTGGTCCCAGGCGGAGTAGTTCAGAGTGAGATCGTACCGCAGGTAAAGGGCCAGGCTTTATGGAATGAGATCTTAAACGAAAAACCCGACAAAGATATTATAAGGAAAGTTAATCTGGCGCCAAACCGGATGACAATTTTAGGCATGCTAGTATTTGGCGAGATTTTACACCTTGTGTTTAGGTTGATCTGGCAGCTTAAGGTTATCGGGGTAGAGAATATCCCAAGAAAGAAGAAGTGTATCTTCTGCGTTAATCACAGCAGTTACCTGGATGCATTTATTGTTGATGCTTCTATGCCTGTGAGTTTACGAAGGGACCTTTTTTTCGTTGGTTTTAGAGCCTATTTCGAACAGCCCTTGATCAGAAATATCGTAAAATATATCAGGGTCATTCCCATTGATCCAGGTATGCACTTTGTGGAGGCCATGCAGGCATCATCTTATGTCCTTAAGAATGAGAAGATGGTCTGTATTTTCCCGGAGGGCCAAAGGACTATCGATGGCAATGTCAAAGAATTCAAAAAGGGAGTCGGGATATTAGCAAAAGAGCTGAATATCCCGTTGGTTCCTGTGTTAATAACAGGTTCATACGAATCCTGGCCAAGGACAAAGCCGCTTCCGAGGCCGCATCCGATTAAAATAATTTTTGGAAAGCCTTTTAATTTTGACGAACTTAAACAAAAGGGGTTAAAATTGGGGGCCAAAGGTGAATATGAAGCAATAGCCTTTGGCATAAGGGAAGAAGTTGTAATGCTCAAAAGGAGACAACCATGAATGTTAAGAAACAGATAATCCGGTTTTTAATTGCAGGGATTATCGTTAATGTCACAGATTTTAGTATCTATTATATTTTATTTCATTTTCTGACTTACAACATGTCCAAAGGAGTTTCCTTTACATGCGCCGGGATTGTCGGGTATTTGCTTTCTAAATATTGGACATTTAAACATAAACAGGCATCATATGCTGAAATTGGCCGGTATGTAATAATTAGTTTTTTAGCCATAGGGATTAATGTTTTCACAAATCAAAGCATTCTTAACGCCAGGCCTGGTTCTGTTTTTTTAGCTTTAATCATTGCAACGATCTTAACAGGCTTGTTTACCTTTGTTTGTTTTAAAAGGTGGGTTTTTATAGGATGACGTCATTAAGTGAATATTTTTAAGACTGAAAGCCTACTGGTGCAAAATTATATACATTTTCTAACCGTTAATTACCTATGTCCGGACAAAGAGAGGCGGACAAATCTATCTCTAAACTTCTCAAAGAGTTACGCAATTTAGAGCCAAAATTACCGGACAAAACGGACACATTTTTGAGCTTTTTGCCCGTCGCCAGCCCAGTAATCCTCTCTAGGTTAGATAATTCTTGCGCTAAGAGGGTAAGAGTTATATAATTATTAATCAGTAATTCAGAGAGGTTTCCTCTTGGTTCATATGGGTGGGATCCCATTTATAAATGGGGGTTTCCCGCCATAAATTTGAAGTCGGAGCTATAAGAAGCAATTAGGGTTTTGTTATACAGCTTGAGGTTTGATACAATTTTTTGCAGAAAATCCCGCTAGGCGTCGGGATTTGTCTCTGCTGCGGTGTAACTGGCTAAGTATGTTATGCTAGCGTCAAATATAGTAGTGAATCAATAAGTGGTCTGGGAATGCATACGTCTTCATAGAGGATTTTTGATGGTCGGGCCGCCATCTTGCATGTAAATGCAGGATGGTTTTTTTATAGGCATTCAACAGGAGATCAGTTTTGCGATTAAGGAAGAATTTGAAAAACGCGGCATAGAGTTTACACATCCTACGTAGAGTTTGTATCTGCAAAAAATAGCGCAATGACTATGGTCAAAACTAAAATAATTTGCACTCTTGGCCCGGCATCATCAAGCGAGACGATGATCAGAAAAATGATGCGTGCCGGTATGGATGTCGCCCGTTTGAACTTCTCGCACGGTAAACCGCAGGAGCTGCTTCATAGGATAGAGCTCATCCGGCTTCTAAACGAGAAATATCGCCGAAGCATGAAGATTCTCGGCGATCTTCAGGGGCATCGTATTAGAGTAGGCGGACTTAGCGCCCCGGTTTTACTTAAAAAAAACCGTATAATATGGCTTATTCAGCAAGACATAATAGGATCACATGAAATAATACCTTTTGATTATCAGGGTTCGTTGCGCAGTATTAAGAATGGCTGCCAAATATTTATTGATGACGGAAATATCGCCCTGGAAGTAATCGGCAGGGCTAAAAACAAACTTAAGGCCAAGGTAATAGTCGGCGGGCTGCTTAAAGGATATAAGGGTGTAAATATTCCGCAGGCAAGGTTTGAATTTGGCGGCATAAGCCGGAAGGATATGCAGGATATATCTTTTTGCGAAGAGTATGGCGTGGAATATATTGCTCAGTCCTTTGTTCGCACCAAGATTGACATTTTGGATGTCAGGAAATTGCTCAAGCCGGATTCAAGATGCAGGGTCATCGCTAAAATAGAGAATAGAGAAGGTATAAAGAATATTGATGAAATAATCAAAGTTTCTGATGGCATAATGATAGCGCGCGGGGATATGGGAGTATCGTTGCCTATTTATGAAATTCCCATTATCCAAAAGACTATTATCAAAAAATGCAACCGCGCGGGTAAATTTGTTATTACCGCCACACAGATGCTTGAGAGTATGGTTGAAAACCTTCGTCCTACTCGCGCGGAAGTCACAGATGTGGCAAACGCCATTATAGATGGCACTGATTTTGTTATGCTATCGGCAGAATCAGCCGTTGGCAAATACCCGGTTGAAACAGTGGCGATGATGAATAATATAATAAGGTTTACGGAAAAACATTTAAAGGGAAAAATCTATGGTTATTGAGATAACCGATATTTCGAAAGAAATCTGGCATTCGTTGCCTGTTGATGAAGTTATAAAGCGGCTCGAAGTAGATGTTTCTGCAGGCCTATCCTCGGATGAGGTTAAAAAACGCAGGGAACGTTTTGGATTAAATCAAATTACTCCTAAAAAGGGCACACCCCTGTGGTTACGGTTTTTATTGCAGTTTAATCAGCCTCTTGTATATATTCTTCTGGTGGCGACTGCGACCACTCTATTTTTAAAAGAATGGGTTGATGCCTCGGTAATCTTTGGAGTAGTTTTTATTAATGCTATCGTCGGTTTTTTGCAGGAAAACAAGGCTTTAAAAGCCCTGGAGGCCCTTTCCCGCGCTATGACTTCTTCTGTCTCTGTATTCAGAGACGGCAAAGAACAGCATATTTCATCTACTGAATTGGTTCCCGGGGATGTGGTCATGATTGCTTCCGGAGACAAAATTACGGCTGATATGCGTCTTGTTTATAACCGGGACCTGCAAGTCAATGAGTCTCCTCTTACGGGTGAGTCTGTGCCGGTTGAGAAGCAAATTGACGCTATTGATGCTAAAACTGTTTTGGCAGATAGGTCAAATATGCTTTACGCCTCTACTTTTGTTACCTATGGCAGGGGGAGAGCTATCGTTACCGCCACAGGAGATGCCACTGAAGTCGGGCGAATTTCAGAATTAATTACTACCGCTGAGGATTTAGAAACGCCTCTTACGATTAAAATAGCCCACTTTAGCCGCTACCTTTTATTCGTTATTATGGGCTTGTCCGTAATTACTTTT
>JBAZNG010000090.1:0-4429 GCA_041649385.1 Candidatus Omnitrophota bacterium
TTTACGCATGAACCGGTCGTGATCAGCTTTTTCCTTCCACTGGTAGACTGAAATATATTGGCCGGGGTACGCATAACGCTTCATCGTATGATACGAGATGAACCCTCTGGCTTTCTTGGTGAAGCCCGCCCAGATCAGGCTGTCGCGGCGATATTTAGCCACTTCCTTGGGTTTGATCTCAAATAAAACCGCGTGTATGAACATTGTCTCTCCCTTTAGAGCCATACCTTAGATAATTAAGTTATTATATCCAAGCGCTGCATAAATACAAATAATTATTTTCACTCAAGATTACCTAGACCGTTTCTGTTTATCCCTATACAGCATATATGGTTATAGTAGAACTGTCCCCAGCGGGGACAGTTCTATAGTAAGTTATTGCAAATACAATGGTTAAATAGAAACGGTCTGGAATTAGGTTCTACCATTCAAGACGCAAGCCTGCTTCAAAATACCTGCCAGGCTGCGGAATACCTTCAATATCCTGATACTCCACGTTCAGCATATTCTCACAGTTCAAGAACATCCGGGAGTTTTTAGTAAGATTGTAATTTAACCCCGCGTTAGCCAATAACCAACCGCGCCTGCCAGGCTTCTTTTTGTAGCTCAAACCTACCTCCTGCGTACCGAAGGGGAGTTTTATATTTAAAACTGTGTTGACCAGGTGCCGGGCATAATTTGGCCCGTACTTATAAAGGTAACCCTGCGTGTCCATACTTTTATTCGCATAGGTATAGTTGGCATCCAGGCTAAAAGTATGATTAAGTTTCTTGCGCATGAAGTATTGCACACCTAAAACATCATCTTCAGTGAAATTTTTCGCCTGCCATAGCTGATCTGGGCTGGACTTGACCCAATCGATCATATCCTTTTCCCGGCGCAGGAAGAAAACAAAATTATAAATGTCGCCATCACGCTCATACTCAATGCCTGCCTGGTAATTCCAGGTTTTTTCAGCAGACAGGCTGTCATTACCCAGAGTATACGGGTCGCTATAGTATAGCTCTGTAAAAGACGGCACGCGCATACTTCTGGCAACTCCAAAGTTAAAAGATACCGGTTCGCTAAGCTGGAATTTCAGATTTGTTGAACCGGTATATACTTTACCGAAATCGGAAAAATCATCCAGGCGCAGGGAAAACCCGGCTTTCCACCTGGGGCCAAATTCCTTGCTATCATCCAGAAACACGCTTGTATGGTCACGCGTATGCCTGCCTAAATTAGTAGAGGTAATCCTCTCCTGGCCCCACTCCGCTCCCAGGCCAAGTTTACCTAACTGCCCAACTTGCTTCTGCAGGTATATGCTGGGAGTAAACATATCCGTGCGGTGCTGGTTGATCGATTTAGAACGTAACTGCGTCCTGTCCAGGGCGAATTTATCATAATGCCTGCGCCAAAGGAAATTAGGCTTAACTAGCAGGCCCTCTTGTTTAAGCGATAAACCGCTGTTAAATAAATATGTCTGTACCGACTCCCGGGAAGGATAACCCAGGCCGGGAGTATAAAAATCATACGCGCCGTAATCCTTGTCCTGATAGCCAAAATCATTTTCCCAGCTTATCCCGGGCAGCTCTAAAGAAGTGCTTAAAGAAGTAGTGAACTTCCTGTAATCCGTATCATAACGGAAACCCTTTGACTGCGCCTCCTCTACGGAGTAACGCAAACCCAGGTTTTTGAACTTTTCAGTAAAACTAAACAAGCCATAACCATCGCGGAAACTGCCCATTCCGCTCTCTAAGATCATTTTTCTTTCTTTTGGTTGCTCTAAGGAAAAATTAACCGCCCCCGCAATAGCATCCGGCCCGAACAAAGAAGATCCCGCGCCAGGGATAACTTCCACTTTCTGAATGTCTGCTTTGGTAAAAGGGATATCGCAATCATAATGGGCGGTCTGAGGGTCATTCACCCTCTGGCCGTTAAGCATAACCAAAACCTGCTCCGCAGTGGAGCCGCGGATGGAAAAATCCGCTTGTATGCCGGATCTTAAAGAACGGCTTTGCAAATCCAAAGGCAAAGAGCTTAATTCTTCTATGGGGGATTGGTAGTTCGGCTGGATGGATTTGCCTTGAGGCGAAGAATATACCCCAAGAAAAAGTTGCTCTTTTTTGGTGATCACAAGCGTGTAAAGGTCCTCCGGAGTATCGTTTTCGGAAAAACACGCCTGAGGCAGGATAAGGATAGCGGCAATAAAAAAACCGCAGGTTTTTATTCTAAGCATAGAACAATTATAAAACCTGCGGGCCTATTGTCAACCTATTTATTAAACTTGGTTTACATTTAACGGCAGTGTATCACATCCCCGGCCATGACTTTCACCAGGATACCGGAATCCTTACGCACCAAAAGGCCGCCGTCTTTGTCAATATCAGTAGCCATGCCTTCAATATGCTTATGCTGGCAATACACTTTTACCCGTTTACCCAAAGTAAGCGAAAACTGCCGCCATTTATCGATTAGCGCATGCGCCCCCTTCTGCTCCCAAAACAGGTAGTTCTTTTCGATCCGGCGCAATATTTCCTGGAGTAACACCGGCCGGCTTGAATTCTCGTGCAGGTGCTCTTTCAAAGATGTCGCTCCGGCAACCAATGATCTTTTATCGTTATTCACGTTCAAACCTACGCCCATGACGATAAAATTAACCTTATCCGCTTCGGCGTTCATCTCCGTAAGTATGCCGGCGAGTTTCTTATTGGCCAGAAACAGGTCATTGGGCCATTTGATCTGGATATCCAGGCCGGTTAGCGCCTTGATCGCTTCGGCCAGGCTTACAGAAACCAGTATTGTTAAGACCGGCGATCCCTCCGGCACGATCGACGGCTTAAGTAAGAGGGAAAAATAAATGCCTTTATATTTGGGGGAAAACCAGCTTCTGCCCAGCCTGCCGCGGCCTTTGGTCTGCGACTCTGCGACTACCAGCGTGCCGTTCGGCGCGTTTTGCATAGCTAACTGCATGGCAAAATCATTGGTGGAAGACAGATAATCAAAATAATGCACTGCCTTGCCAATAAATTTTGTATTCAGGCCGTGTTTTACCTCAAAATCAAACAGCCTGTCCGGGCAGGAAAGCAGCCGGTAGCCTAAATGCGGCACAGCCACGAAATCATAGCCCAAATCCCTTAAATCCTGGATATGCTTCCATAACCCCTGCCGGCTTATGCCTAATTGCTGGCTCAATTCGTCGCCGGAAACATAATCCTGCTTATTCTTTAACAGCTCAAGGATCTTTTCTTTCATTTCTTCTTTAAAAGATACTCCTCAAATTTCGCCCAGAAAGGGTCAACTCTGGGATGCTGAAGCCGGATGCTCTTATTACCCTGGACAACGCGCATACCCTCTTGTTTCCTGACTACTTCGCCTGCAACACTGGCAGGTATACCGTTATCCTTAAGCGCGCGGATAACGCTTTTAGATCTTCCCGGCCTGACCGTGGCTAATAATGTCCCTTCGCTTATGGATCTATACGGATCAAGCCCGAAACAGGCGCAGGTTAAAGCAACTTCCTGCTGCATGATCATCTCTTGAGGATAGATCCTCATCCCTACCTGGCTATGCTGGGCGATCTCAAAAAGCCCGCCAAAGACGCCGCATTCAGTAGCATCATGCATAGCCGTAACTCCGCCCACAGAAGCTGCGACAAAGGCATCCTTTACTGTGGACATTTGATAAAATACATCCTGGGCGCGTTTAACAAAAGATTTGCCATATTTATTTTCTAAAACCTGCGGAAAATATGCCGCCAATAAGCCCGTGGTTTCTATCGCCGGGCCTTTGGAAACGATAATCTGGTCGCCGCACAAAGCGCGCGGCTTGATCAGATCTTTCTTGCTACCTACCCCTAACATCGTCGCCCCGCCGACAAAAGGATAATTGCAGCCGGCATAACGGGCAGTATGCCCTGTAACGACGCTGATACCCAGTTTCCGGCACTCCTTATGCACCGTGCCCCAAAGCAGGATAAGCTCTTTTTCAGAGATCGCCGGTGGCAAATTCAGGTCTATTGCCAAATACTGCGGCCGGATCCCGCTGACCGCAATGTCGCTAGCGATAATATGCACGGCAAACCAGGCGGCCCGCTCGATGCCCAGCTGGCGGGCAATATAAAAAGGGTCGGTGGAAAGCACCATCACGCAGCTGCCTAAATCCACTACCCCGAAATCCACGCCGTTCTGCGGCTTCACAATGACTGCCGGGTTAAAGGCGCCTAATTTACGATAGATATGGCGGTTAAAAAAATCCGGATGGATCTTGCCTAACTTTGGCAGGTTATTTTTTCTCATAAAGCGGGCTCATCGCGCGTAACTTCTCAACAACAGGAGGAAGTTTTTCCAGGAGATAATCAATATCGCTTTCCGTGGTCCAGCGGCCCAGGGTAATACGCAAGGAACCATGGGCTGTTTCATGGTCCAAACCGATAGCCAAAAGCACATGC
>JBAZNG010000091.1:0-4293 GCA_041649385.1 Candidatus Omnitrophota bacterium
CCGGCAGGAGAAGCGATCAACAACATTCTTGGAGGCCTGGCTTAATGAAACATACGATTTCAGTTTTGGTAGAGAATAAATTCGGAGTCCTGGCGCGCGTTGCCGGTTTATTCAGCGCCCGCGGCTATAATATATCTTCTTTGGCGGTCTCAGAGACACTGGATCCGACGATCTCGTATATGACTATTGTTGTTGATGCCCAGGATGAAAAGATCCTTGAGCAGATCAGTAAGCAGTTGAATAAACTTATTGATGTGATCACTGTTACCGACTTTACGAAAAAAGAGCATATTGACCGTGAATTGCTTTTACTGAAGGTTGCTTATTCAGCCAAGGACAAACAGAAACTGGATAACCTGCTTGCTAAATGCGTAGGCAAGGTCATCCAGGCCAAGGCGGATACGGCGATCATTGAGGCACTCGGCGACCAGGCGCAGATAAAGCAGCTTCTGGAGGGCTTAAGCGGACTGGGGATCAAGGAACTTGTGCGCACGGGAAGATTAGCGATCACTTATTAAAGAAAGGAAGGGGAAATAAAATGGCAAAGGTTTATTATGACAAGGACGCGGATTTGAATCTTATCAAGAACAAGACTATCGCGATCATCGGCTATGGCATCCAGGGCCGCGGGCAGTCTTTATGCCTGCGTGATTCAGGATGCAAAGTCGTTGTTTCCGAGATGGCTGATACATTTAATTTTGACCTGGCCAAGAAAGACGGGTTCAATCCTGTTTCCGCGGCTGAAGCTGCAAAACAGGCGGATATCATCCAGATACTCACCCAGGATCACGTGCAGGCCAAGGTTTACAAAGAAAGCATTGAGCCGAACTTAAAAGCCGGCAAAGCGCTTTGCTTTTCGCATGGTTTTAATATCCGTTTTAAACAGATCCAGCCTCCCAAAGATGTGGATGTGTTTATGGTTGCGCCTAAAGGGCCTGGCGCGCTGGTTAGAAGGATGTATGAAGAGGGTAAAGGCGTTCCTTCGCTGGTCGCTGTTTTCCAGGATGCCACAGGCCAAGCCAAACAGATCGCTTTAGCTTATGCCAAGGCGCTTAAGGCCACTACCGCAGGCGTAATTGAGACGACTTTTGAGGAAGAGACGGAAACTGATCTTTTCGGCGAGCAGGCAGTGCTTTGCGGCGGGGTGAGTGAATTGATCAAGGCTGGTTTTGATACCTTGATCAATGCCGGTTATCAGCCGGAGATCGCCTACTTTGAAGTTTTGCATGAGTTAAAACTGATCACTGACCTTATCCAGGAAAAAGGTATTTCCGGGATGCGCCGCGGCGTTTCCAATACAGCCTGTTACGGCGATGTTTCACGCGGCCCGCGTATTATCACCCGCGGCACACGCAAGGAGATGAAAAAGATCCTTAAGGAAATTACCTCTGGGAAATTCGCCAAGGAGTGGATCAGGGAGAATGAAACCGGCAGGAAGAATTTTGACAAACTGCTTAAGGCCGGCGATGAGCACCTGATCGAGAAAGTGGGCAAGGCTTTAAGAGAGATGATGCCCTGGATGAAGAAGTAAAAGCGAATAAATTGTAGGCAGTTTCGCGGGTCCTGCCTTGGGTATTTTTCTCGACGTGATACGTCTGCGAAAAACACCCGGGTCATCCGCGAATGCCATTTTCAATTTTTTGCTTTTTTGAGAGTGTAAATATGGAGAAGGAAAAGATAATTATATTTGATACCACGCTGCGCGACGGGGAACAGGCGCCGGGAGCTTCTTTGAACAAGCAGCAGAAGCTTGAGATAGCTTTGCAGCTTGAAAAATTAGGCGTAGATATCATTGAAGCGGGTTTTCCTGTCGCTTCTGTCGGTGATTTTGAGGCGGTTAACCAGATATCCAAGAAGATCAAGAAGAGCGCTGTTTGCGCGTTGGCGCGTTGCCTGAATCGGGATATCATATTTGCCGTAAAGGCAGTGAAACCGGCAAAGCATCCACGCGTGCATATTTTTCTGGCTACTTCCAAGATACACCTGCAGTATAAGTTCAGGAAGGCAGAGGATGAGATACTTAAGATCGCTAAAGAAGCCACGCGCCTTGCGCGTAAACATTGCAAGGATATAGAATTCTCTCCTGAAGATGCCACGCGCTCGGAGAGAAGTTTTCTTTACCGGATGATTGAGACAGTTATTAACGAAGGGGCAAGCACGATCAACATCCCCGATACCGTAGGCTACAGCTATCCTCAGGAGATCTATTCTTTGATCACGGATATCCGTAACAATGTCCCTAATATTGATAAAGCGGTGATCGCTATCCACTGCCACGATGACCTGGGCCTTTCTACCGCTAACTCGCTCTCCGCCATATTGGCAGGTGCGCGCCAGGTGCATTGCACAGTCAATGGTATTGGCGAGCGCGCGGGAAATGCTTCGCTTGAGGAAATTGTTATGGCGCTAAAAACACGCCAGGATGTGTTCAGCGATTATTATACCCAGATAAATACCAGAGAAATTTACCGTACATCGCGCCTGGTTAGCAGCCTGACGGACTTTATCGTCCCCCCGAATAAGGCGATCGTAGGCAGCAATGCTTTCCGCCATGAATCCGGGATACATCAGGACGCGATACTTAAAAAACGCAATACCTACGAGATCATGGACCCGCATGAAGTGGGCATATCCAGCAGCCAGCTTGTTTTGGGAAAACATTCCGGAAGGCATGCCTTTGGCGACAGGATCAAGCATATGGGGTTTAAGCTTGATGAAAAACAGCTTAATCAGGCCTTTATGCGTTTTAAGGATATGGCGGACAAGAAGAAAGATATCTATGACGATGATTTAAGGATCATTGTGCAGGATGAGATCAGGGTAGAGAAACCCGTCTGGAAATTGGATAGTTTTGAAGTCACTTCAGGCTCAATGCATAAGCCGCATGCCGCAGTTATCTTGAGTAAAAAGGGCAAGCTTTTACCAACCGGCGAGTCAACTGGCGATGGCCCGGTGGATGCCTGTTTTAAAGCTTTGGATAAGATCACCAACCTTAAGGCAAAGCTGGAAGATTTCCGCCTGGAGTCAGTTACATCCGGCAAGGATGCTTTGGGCCAGGTCAGCCTTAAATTAAAAGTTTCCGCTTCTATTGTCAGCGGCCGCGGTTCCAGTACGGATATTATTGAGGCGGCAGTAAGAGCATACCTTGACGCAGTTAATAAGATAGAGAGTAAATGACCTTCCTGAAGAAAGCCTACGGTTTAATCGGGGATCCCGTAAAACACAGCCTTTCGCCGTGCATGCAGAATGCCGGGCTGCGCAGCCTGGGGATCAAAGCCAGATACAGTTTATTTGAATTGACTCCGCAGCAGATTCCGCAGTTTTTCCGGGATATCAAGAAAAACAAACTCCGTGGTTTTAATGTAACCATCCCTTATAAAGAAAAAGTGCTCGCTTATTTGGATAGTAAATCTCCTGCGGCACGCCAGATCGGCGCCGTGAACACAGTGGTTGTTGACGCAAAAGGAAAGCTTAAAGGTTTTAACTCGGATTACCAGGGGTTTATGCAGCACTTGAAGGCGTTAAAAGTAAAACCCCATAAAGTGGCGATGATCGGAGCAGGCGGCGCGGCAAGAGCCGTGTGTTTTGCTTTAGGGAAAATGAAGGCTTCCGAGGTCTGTATTTACGATATTGATAAATACCGCGCCTTGGCCCTGGTCAGCCAGTTTAAGGATACTTTTCCTTCCTGCAAACTCTCGGCGGTATATAGCATTGAGGATATGGACATCGCCGGCAAGGACCTGCTGGTTAATGCTTCTCCCATAGGCATGCGTAAGGATGACCCCTGTCTTTTTAAGCCAACTGACCTGCATGATAAACTCTTTGTCTATGATTTAGTTTATAATCCGGCTCAAACAAAATTGCTTGCTTTGGCTAAAGCCGCGCAGATAAAACATTCCAATGGACTGGGCATGCTTTTATATCAGGGCGTGATATCTTTAAAATATTTTACAGGCAGAATGCCGTCTGTTACGGCGATGCAAAAGGCGCTGGAGAAAGGAGTTAAGCAGTTATGATTGCGAATATTATTGTCTTTATCTTCGGTTCCGTAGTAGGTAGTTTCTTGAATGTCTGTATTTACAGGATGCCCAGGAATGAGTCTGTGGTCTGGCCGCGTTCGCATTGCCCTAAATGCTCACGGAAGATACTTGGATACGATAATATCCCGTTATTAAGTTTTATCCTGCTTGGCGGCAGGTGCCGCTTTTGTAAGGGGAGGATATCATTAAGATACCCTTTGGTCGAGCTTCTTACCGCTTTGATCTCTCTGGCTTTATTTGTGCGTTTCGGCCT
>JBAZNG010000092.1:0-3828 GCA_041649385.1 Candidatus Omnitrophota bacterium
TCCTGCCCTTTGGCCCAACCACGCCGCAAATAAAATCATCTAAGCCGGAGACGATCATCTCCGCAGCAGCCTGCAACCTGCCGGGGATAAAACTCAACTTGCGCGCAGAAAGACAGGCCAGAATAAATATGACCGCGGCGATCACCAAAGCATAAGTGACATTTTCCCAGCGATGCATAATAACAAATGCCTGGTTTTGCGGGAATTTCTCTGCCAGTATAGTTAGGATATCCGGAAGGCTTCTTACGCCTCCTGCCTCAACGCTCATCAGCTACGCCTCTTATTTTAAAGCTATCCTGCTTACTTTCCTTATTACTTTTATCGCTTCCAAAACCCCTGCGATAAAAGATAGTGCAATGAATATAACTACCGTATATCCGGGCAGGGAAAATTTCCTCCGTAAGAATTCACCGGAAAAATAACCCGCGATCGGGAAAGCAGCCAGGATAAAAGGCAAATAAGTGACCATCCCGACTACTTTTATCGTTTTATACAGGTCTTCTTTGGCCACCAGATTACCTCAATAAAAAAATAACGTCTTTAATCCTTAATTGGATCAAAAGACGTCTTCGTGGTCAAACCCCAATGCTAACTTCTTAGTAAGCAGCTTTAATTTTATCATAAAAAAATACTTTGTCAAATGCCTTTTAGGCAAAACATATACACCTTAACTACTCGGTCCTGGCGGCGATATTCATATGCTTTATGCCCAGTTCATTAAGAATATCCAGCAGGCCGACAATATCCTTGAACCTGACCATGCGGTCGGAAAACAACACAACTTCAAGTTGAGGATTGGAAACGAGCATCGCCTGCAGCCTGGGTTTCAGCGCTTTACGGGCAACTATTTCATTATTTAAGTAAATAAGCCCTTCGCTGGTGATAGTAACACTGGACTGTGGCGATTGGCTGGCGGAAGCAGCGCTTGAAGAAGCCGGAAGGTTAACCTGAATATTGGATTGCATGACAAGAGGAGTAGTAACCATAAATATTGCCATGAGTACCAATATTATATCCGTAAAAGGAGCGGTATTGATTTCCGTAAATTGCTTTTGCCTTCTGATGGGATCTCTCATTTTTTTGCCGCGCTGATCAAATCCATAGTCTCGGAAGCGGCTAATTCCATATCCTTAATAAAATCATCTATTTTCTTCATGCAGTAATTGTAAGCGGCTACCGCCGGCACGGCAATAATAAGCCCTGCGGCAGTAGTAGACAGCGCTTCAGATATACCGCCGATAATCACGCTTAAACCCCCCGAACCTGTGATCGATACGTCATGAAAAGCGCGCAATATCCCCGTAATCGTACCTAAAAGGCCGATATAAACCGCGACACTGGCGATTGTGCCAATCACAGCGGTAAAACGCTCTAAAATAGTAGTTTCGATGATCACCTGCCTGGCCATATTGTTAGAGATCTCCTTCTCGCTGCAATTATGAAAGCTTAGGCCGGCGTAAACCACATTCACAAAAGGAGCGTTTGCCGCAAGGCAGATCTTCAAAGCCTGATTCAAGTTGCCTGCTTTGATCTCCGGTTTGATCTTAGACATAAAATTCTTGCGTTTCAGCCTGGATTTGGCGCGATAATAGAAAAATCGCTCCAGGATTATCGCTACGGATAAAACCGAAACCGCTAAAAGAATGACCATCACAAGACCACCCATCCTGATGAACTGCCATAAACCCATGATTGCCTCCCTGTATTTCCAAAAACCGGATTAATTAAAAGCTGTATTGATTTACTGATTTCCCTCAAACTATTATGAACTTTTAGTGTATTATATTCTGCCTTGTGGAATTCTACAAGCTTTTTATCAAAGAATAACCGGGCAATTATTCCGCTGACAGTGTAACTTCCGCAAGTTAAATTAAGATAACCCCGCGGATCAGTGTGATATTTTAAGGTTAAGGAATAAGCAGGTTTGGCGAGCGCATATTTATACAGCTGGAAGGTCAGTGCGTTTCATAAGGTATTTATCAATATAATGCGCCGCGCGCCTTCCTTCAGACACCGCCCAGACGATCAAAGATTGGCCGCGGCGGGCATCCCCGCAGGCGAATACGCCTTTTTCTGATGTCATAAAACTACTATCCGTTTTAATATTACCCCGTTCGTCCAGATGAAGGCCTAATTCTTCTATGAGGCCTTTTTTCTCAGGATGAAGAAAACCCAGGGCTAAAATCACCAAATCCGCCTTTATCTGGAATTCGGAACCGATTATCTCTTTCATTGAAGGGCATCCAGAATGGCCTTTAGAGAATTCTACGCGCAGACAGTGAAGATTTTCTACCTTATCTTGCTTGCCGGAAAACTTCTTTGTCAATACTGACCAATCCCTGCTGCCGCCTTCCTCGTGGCTGGTGGAACTTTTAAGCAACATGGGGTATTTTGGCCAGGGGTAATCGGAAGTACGGCATTCGGCTGGTTTGGGCATAATCTCTATCTGCGTTACGCTTTTTGCGCCCTGCCTGTGCGCGACCCCCACGCAATCTGCGCCAGTATCCCCTCCGCCAATAACTACAACGTGCTTGCCTTTTGCGTCAATCAGCTCTTGCCTAGGGATCTTATCGCCGCGAATCCGCTTATTGGATTGGACCAGGTAATCCATGGCAAAATGAATACCGGAAAACTCCCTTCCTTCAATATTCAGGTTCCGGGGCACGCGGCTTCCGCAGGCAAGGCATAAAACATCAAACCCTTGCAGTTTTTTTAACGGATAGCTTGATCCAACGGAAACATTTGTTATAAATTTTATCCCCTCTTTTTTAAGTATGCTGATCCTGCGTTCAAGAACAGATTTCTGCAACTTAAACTCCGGGATGCCAAAACGCAAGATCCCCCCGATAGCATCATCACGCTCAAATACCGTGACGTTATGCCCGGCGGAATTCAACTGGTCCGCGCAAGCCAGGCCAGCGGGTCCTGAACCAACCACGGCTATTCTTTTGGTTGTGCGCGAGCGTGGCTTATTTGGTTTAATAAAATTATTCCTGAAAGCGTGCTCAATGATCCCCAGTTCATTTTCCCTGATAGTCACCGGGTCGTCGTTGATCCCCAGGACGCAGGAATATTCACAAAGCGCGGGGCAGATCCTGCCGGTTATCTCCGGAAGATTATTTGTAGCTTCAAGAAGCCTGAAGGCTTGCTCCCATTGCTTATGGAATACCAGGTCATTCCACTCCGGTATATAATTACCCAAAGGGCAAGCCGCGTGGCAAAAAGGCGTGCCGCAATCCATGCAACGCGACGCCTGCTCCAGGGAGTGTTCGGTTTTAGGCAAAAGCAGGACTTCACGGAAATCCTTTACCCGCTCTTTCGCCAAACGCAAAGCAGCTGCTTTTCTCTTGATCTTTAAAAAACCTTTTGTATCACCCATCGATGTATTCTCCTGGATCCAGTTTTTTGGAAACCTTGCCCTTCTCCAATATACGCTTATATTCCCAAGGCATTACTTTTACAAAGAGGCGCACGGATTTTTCAAAATCCTCCAGGATTTTCTTCGCTTTCTGGCTCTTGGTATAACGATAGTGATTGGATAAAAGGTTCCTGACGGTCGCGCTATCCTGGAGATCAAGCTTTTCCAGCTCTACCATATCCATATTGCATTTCTTCTTGAAATCGCCTGTTTCATCCAGGCAATATGCGATCCCCCCGGACATGCCGGCGGCGAAATTCCTGCCCGTCTGTCCCAAAACAACTACCCTTCCCCCGGTCATATATTCACAAGCATGGTCTCCTACACCCTCCACAACGGCGTTTAAACCGGAGTTCCTGATGCAAAACCTTTCGCCGGCAACTCCCCGGATATAAGCTTCACCGTTAATC
>JBAZNG010000093.1:0-3826 GCA_041649385.1 Candidatus Omnitrophota bacterium
GGGCAGGTTCTTGCGCGCGCCGGTGACGCCGGTCAGGCATACATAATAAATGAACCCCTGCGACACTTTACTAATTAATTTCACGCGCGCTTCGGAACTGGTCGGGGCAAGAAAACAGATATTCGCTAGTCCCCTAGCTTTGGCGTAACCAAGAAAAGGCCTTGCTTCTTCCGGAGGCAGATCCGGGATGATCACACCGTCAACGCCGCTTTTAAGCGCAGCATCTACGAATTTCTTTTCCCCGAAACAAAAAATAGGGTTGTAATAAGTCATTAACGCTATGGGCATAGAAACCCGGCGGCGGAGTTTTTTAACCATCTTGAGTATCGCAGGAAGATAGGCCTTTTTCTCTAACGCGCGCAAAGAAGCTTCCTGGATCACCACTCCATCAGCCAGAGGGTCGGAAAACGGCACGCCCAGCTCCAGTATATCCACGCCTTGGGCTTCCAATTCAACAACAAGCTTCTCCGTTGTAGACAGATCCGGATAACCACAGGTGATAAAAGCGATAAAAGCTTTCTTGCCCTTTTTCCTTAATTGGCGGAATTTCTCGTCTATTCTGTTCATATTTTCAGCTCTTTAGCGATAATATCCAGGTCCTTATCCCCTCTTCCGGAAAGGCAGAGTACGACTACTGAATTCTTGCCGATCGTTTTCCTGCCGTATTTTAAATAAGCGATGGCATGGCTTGACTCAAGTGCGGGGATTATCCCTTCTGTCTGCGCAAGCAAACAAAAACCTTCCAGCGCCTGGCGGTCATTGACAGAAACATATTTTGCGCGCTTGATCTGCCTGTAATAGGCGTGCTCCGGGCCTACGCCGGGGTAATCAAGGCCTGCGGCAATAGAGTAAGCGTTATTGATCTGCCCGAATTTATCCTCTAAAACAAGCGACATTGAACCGTGCAATACGCCCGCATGGCCTGCGGATAAACTGACGGAATGCCTGCCTGTTTTTATGCCTTTGCCTGCGGCTTCCACGCCGATCATCCGGACAGCTTTATCCTTAAAGAATGGGGCGAATAACCCCATGGCATTACTGCCGCCGCCTACACAAGCGAGCAGGCAATCGGGCAGCCTGTTTTCTTTTTTTAATATCTGCTGCCTGGTTTCTTTGCCGATAACTTCCTGAAGGTCGCGCACCAGCCCAGGGTACGGATAGGGCCCGGCAACTGTGCCGATAACATAATGCGTATTGCGCACATTGGTCACCCAATCGCGCAAAGCTTCGGTCATCGCGTCTTTTAAGGTCTTTGTGCCGCTATATACCGGAATAACCCTGGCGCCGAGTAATTTCATGCGCAAAACATTCAAACTCTGCCGGGCGATATCTTCCTCTCCCATATAGACATCGCATTTTAAACCGAACAAAGCCGCGACAGTAGCCGTAGCTACGCCATGCTGGCCAGCTCCGGTCTCAGCGATCAGGCGCTCCTTATGCATGCGCAAAGCCAGGATCCCCTGGCCCAGGGCATTGTTGATCTTATGGGCGCCCGTATGCAGCAGGTCTTCCCTCTTAAGGTAAACCTTGGCGATGCCTAACTCTTTGCTCAAACGTTTTGCCAGGTATAACCCCGTTGGCCGGCCGGCATATTCATTCAGATAAACAGCCAGCTGTTTACGGAATTTCGCGTCTTTTTTTGCTTTGCGGTATTCTTTATCCAATTCCTCCAAAGCATAGATCAATGTCTCCGGAACAAACTTGCCGCCAAAATCACCGAAACGGCCCGGCTGATAAGGTATTTTACGCATGGAAAACAACCCTCATATTTCTGTTGGACTATTTGTAATATTGCCTTAAGAACGAAGTGAAGCCATCGCCTAAATTCCCCAGCATTGCCTGGGTATTTTCCCAGGTAAACGGCACCCATGACTGGACGCTGAAAGAACCTGCCTGGGAAAACTTATACAAAATGAATTTTAGCATAAGGAAAACAAAATAAAACACAATATTCAAGAACAAAACCAGTGCCACAATCCCGATCAGGCAGCCTAAAAGGCAATTCAACCATTTGCTTTTCTTTTTAAAGAACTCTCCGCAATAACGACACTTACACGCTTCATCCTGGATAAGCTCTGCGCAATAAGGGCATTTTTTCATCTTAAAGGCACTTTAGGCGGATCTGGCCGCTTTAATGAACTTCTTTATCCTGGAGTGGTCCTTCTTGCCCGGCGCTGACTCAAGGGAAGTTGAAACATCCACCCAGTCCGGTTTGACGCTCCTTATAGCCCGGGCGACATTAGCGGATGTAAGCCCGCCGGACAAAAAAAACGGATGTTTTATTCTACCCGCTTGCCGGAATATTTTCCAGTTAAATTTCCTGCCTGTGCCGCCGGGCAAAGTTTTATCAAGGGTATCAAAAAGCAATGCGTAAACTTTGTAACGATGCATCTCTTCTTTATTGATCGCGGTCTTTACCCGCAGGGCTTTTATTACTTTTTGCTTTTGAAAAAGCCTGCAGAATTCGTCCGCTTCATCGCCGTGAAACTGCAGCATATCCAGCTTGCAGCAGGAAACGGCTTGTTTTACATAAGCGGCCGGGGCATTAAAGAACACGCCCACCTTCAATATCTTTTTAGGCAAGATCGCCGCGATGCGTTTTGCTTTATCAAAATTGATATAGCGCGGCGAACGTTTATAAAAAACAAAACCTATGGCGTCTGCGCCGTAAAAAACACAAGCTAAAGCGTCTTCTAAGTTCGTGATCCCGCAGATCTTTACCTTTACCAACCCATTACCTCTTCCACTTTTTGCTTGATATCCACGGCCTCCATGAAAGCCGTGCCGATCAAAACAGCGCTTGCCCCAAGGATCTTAAGGAACAAGACATCCTGGTAATTTCTGATGCCGCTTTCTACCACAACAACCTTGCCCTTGGGGATAAGCGTAAAAAGTTTTTCCGTAGTCTTAAAATCCACTTCCAGAGTATGCAGCGAGCGGTTGTTGATACCGATCACCGGGACATCCAGGCTTAAAACTTTTTTTAATTCTTTTTCATCATGCACTTCCACGATATAACCCATGCCCAAAGCATCAGCAATGCGCATAAATTCCGTAAGTTTATCCTTGGTCAACAAATCGGCGATCAATAATATCGCGTCAGCGCCTAAAATGCGCGATTCATAAACCTGGTAGCTTTCTAAAATAAAATCTTTCCTTAAAACAGGCGCGCCGGATGAGTTCTTTACGATATTGATATAAGCGCTCGCGCCTTGAAAAAAATCTTCTTCGGTTAACACAGAGATAGCCTGCACGCCGGCAAGAGTATAGATCCTGGCGATCTCTTCAGGGTTAAACTCCTGGCGGATAACGCCCTTTGAGGGGGATGCTTTTTTGATCTCAGCGATCAGGGCGATCTGTTTTGGTTTATTCAGCGCGCCCAGGAAATCCCGCGCAGGGGCAAGGCCGGCAAGCTTTTCCTTAAGCGCTTCTTCGCTGAACAACTGTTTTGCGATATTTATCCGCTCTTGCTTTTTTGCGACGATCTGTTTTAAGATATCTGCCTTTGCCATTTTATTTAGAGTACTCCTTTAATAACTCCAGTTTTCTGAATGCTTCCCCGGAATCTATGGAGTGCCGGGCAAGCGTTACGCCTTCGGCTATTGTTTTGGCTTTATCTGCGGCATAAATAGCGCATGCGGAGTTAAATAACACAATATCTGTTTTCGCACCCCTTGCGCCACTTAGAATGCCTAGAACTATTTTAGCGCTCTCTTTAATATCGCCACCTGATATATCCGCTCGCTTTGCGCGCGGGAAACCGTAATCTTCCGGGATAATTTGATAATCTTTAAGATCCTCTGCGCGATATTCAGAAACAAATGTC
>JBAZNG010000094.1:0-3799 GCA_041649385.1 Candidatus Omnitrophota bacterium
AATCACGCTGAAAGCAGCAATCCAGGCAGCTAAACTATAACCTTTATCCCTAAATACACTACTCCGTAGCAAAAGAATCTATGCCTTCCTTCCTTGTATAAGTATTCGTTGTATTGCTTTGCGTTACCGTCATATTGTCGGGGATAGTCTTGCCAAAACATGTGCCTCCGGTGCAAGTAGTGCTATTAGAATTGGTCTGCGTCTCAATTAAAGAAGTCGTATGGCCCGGGGAATACTGCTGGCTGACCTCATCAGAGCCCTGTTTTATCCTGCCCTGGTAGGCGCGCTTAATATAGATATGCATGATCAGAAGCGCAGCAATCACCAAGGCGAATAAAATAACATACTCCAATATGCTTTGGCCTTTTTTAGTAAACATTGGCATTGCACCGTTAAAGTTTCACAAAATAACTACTCTGTTACTGGCGACGTAAAATCAGTTACCTCGGTAGTATTAAAGTCGCTTGCCCTTGTTTTTTCCGCAGCTGCTGAATCAGTTTTGCTTTGCGTAGTCATCGTGCTTTTGCCGCCTGTCCTCTGGCTGTAAGAATACACATCGCTGCCAAGTGCATCCTGCGCATTCTCATCAAGAGCAGAAGGCTTGAAACTGTTAATCGTAGTATCAGTAGCCACTCCTTCTACGATATTCTGGTCGCTGCTCATCGTCCTTTTTTGTTTTATGGTCGTGCCGCCTGCGGAGAACTGTTCGCCGATCTTATCTGCCGACTCCTTTAACCCTCCCTGATATGACCTTTTAATGAACATCTGCATGATCAGGAGCGCGGCAATCACAACGCCCAGCAAAATAGCATATTCTACGATTGATTGGCCTGTATTGCGTCTTAACATTCTTCCCACCTCCCTTGCCTTAAAGGTTTATTCGTTGCCCGCGTCAATTGTTTCAATGCTGGCTGCTGTAGTTTCCGTTGTCTGAACCTGTTTTTTCTCCTCCAAACCACCTCTCTTCATTACACTAGTATCCTCATAGTCTGCGGCATCAACAGTAGTCTTGCGCAAATCCTGGGTATAAAGCGCCATAGATGTATCCGCACCTGTTGAACCCAACTCTGTGTCGCCAGCCTTAAGCATCCAGTCTACGCCTTGTTTGTTCTTCTGCGCAATACCATGCTTTAATGTAACCTGCAGTATACCCGCAGCCACTGCGATAACCAGCCCTATCACAATAGCGTACTCCGCAGTAGATTGCCCTTTCTTATTTAGCAACATCTTCATCACCTCCGGTTTCTATAGGTTATTTGAATACCCCCAGGGTCAAATCGGTTGTTGTTTTAGTAAGCGAGTCTCCGACAGCGTTATAAGTAGTCTGCACCTTACTCTTGACCCCGCCGTCATTCAATAAGACCGCGATGAGCACCGCAATTATCGCCCCCAATAAAAGAGTATATTCAAGAATACTTTGCCCCTTCCTACGATTCTTTCTCATCTACTCACCTCCTTTTATAATGCCTTAATCGCGTTTATAAGTTAACTCTTCCTGAACCTGCTTAAGCCTTGCGTTCATTGAGCGGTAAACATATTTATAGGTCAATGTGATCGCCGCGGCAACAATCACAAAAAGCATCACATATTCAATAATGCTTTGGGCTTTTTTAAACCTCATAAATTTTAATAACATAAAACTCCTTGTCAATTGCCATATTGGGGCATAGTCCCGCCGCCGAGGAAGTAGCCAATAGAAGCTACTTTAAAATGCTGGTTAAAAGCGCCTGCCCCAAAATTCGCTCCCAGAATCAAAGCAAATATTGCAATAGCGACTAGCAAAACATATTCTATGACACTCTGGCCTATCCTATGGCACATCAGTCAAACCCCCAAAACAAAAAACCGGCGTCGTGAAAATCGCCGGTTACTTAAGCTTCAGCCAAAAACCATCTCGTTTTGCCGTTAAAAGACAAAGAATCAATGAACACCAAACGAGCGCAATCCGTGGCTTTGCTTGGCCGGCCCTCCCGACCCAAACAGCAAATAATAGTATACCTTATAATACAGGTAAACTATACCATCAGATACTTTTCAAGTCAATCCAATTTCTTGTATTAACAGAAAACGCTTTCTTCTTAGCTTTAACCATGAAAAACAATGGGCTTATGATATTATTTCGCTGATTTTATGGCAGTGGATTACAGCTTATTTGGGCAAAGTAAAGATGCCTTCAGGCAGGGATATGCCTCTTATCTTGATTTCTTCAATAAAACTCGGGGTATAACCAGTGGCCTGGAAATTCCCCAAAACCTTGTGCTGGCTGTCTGTGCCGGTCTGTTTAAAGATAAAGACATCCTGCAGGCCTATATGCGTCTCGTCTTTCATACCGGTCACTTCGCTGACCTGGACGATCTTACGCGTACCGTCGGAAAGCCTGGTCGTATGGACAATCACATCAATCGCTGAGGCGATCATCTCGCGAATAGAGCGAATAGGCAGCTCAACCCCGGACATAAGGATCATTGAGTCGATCCTGGTAAGCACATCCTGTGTGGAGTTAGCGTGTATCGTGGTCATTGAACCGTCGTGGCCGGTATTCATTGCCTGGAGCATATCCAGGGACTCAATGCCGCGGCACTCGCCGATGATTATCCTGTCCGGCCGCATACGCAGGGTGTTACGGAAAAGATCTCTTATCGTGATCGCCCCTTTTGCTTCTATGTTCGGCGGCCGGGATTCCAGCCTGATCCAATGCCTCTGGTGCAGTTTCAACTCTGCCGCATCTTCAATAGTGATAATACGCTCATTTTCTGGGATAAAACCGGATAATACATTCAAGATCGTGGTCTTACCGGAACCCGTGCCTCCGGAAACGATCATATTCTTTCGCGAGACAACGCAGGCCTGCAGGAAAGCCGACATCGCGCTGTTAAAACTGCCGATCCCAATAAGCTCCTCTGTCCTGAACCTTTCCTTGCGGAATTTCCTGATCGTTAAAGAAGGGCCGGTAAGCGAAAGAGGCGGGATGATCGCATTAACACGCGATCCGTCCACCAGGCGCGCATCCACCATTGGCACGCTCTCATCGATCCTCCTGCCGATAGGCGCGATAATCCGCTCGATTACTGTCTTGACCTGCGTGTTGGAAGAAAATTTCTTATCGGTGAATTCGATCAGTCCCTTACGCTCTACGTAAACCTCATCCTTGTTATTCACCATGATATCGGTGATATCCGGGTCAGAAAGCAGGTCCTCTAACGGGCCCAGGCGCAGCGCTTCATTAAGTATCTCCCTGACGATCTTCTTGCGGTCTTCCAAAGACGAGATCAGGCTGCCGGCTTCTTCTGCTAAAAGGTTAGTGACCAAGATCTCCGCTCTGTCATTAAGCTCCCTGCTTTTCTTGGCGTCGGAGAACATCTTCAGGTCCGCTCTCTTTAAATCCAACTCCTCGATAAGGCGGTTATGTATCCTGCTTTTAAGCAGCTGGATCTGGTCTGCCTGCTCGACGCTTGAGGCGGATTCATTGAGCGTGGCGGTTAAGCCTTGCTTCTTCCAGAAATCCCCGCTTTTCTCCAGGACGCCCTCTTTAAGTTTTATCTCACTTAAGTTGCACCTTTCCATGAACAAGCTGTCATCTTTACTGATCTCAAATGCCAATTTCTTTATCGCCAATGTCGCTCTGCCCCTGGGATAATCGATGACTACGGGCACGCCACGGTTAATCGCCTGGCCGATGACCTTGCCTTCTGAAGGGATAAGCGAGAGGATATCCGCCGGTAGATTGACGCGGATCTCCTGCCAGCTGATACTGGAAAGTGACTCTGCCCTGTTTAAGATGATCTTGACCATGGAAAGC
>JBAZNG010000095.1:0-3738 GCA_041649385.1 Candidatus Omnitrophota bacterium
TCGTCTTTACCTCGGCCGGAGAAACGCGCGGAGTAAATACCCGGAGCCCCGCCAAGCGCGTTAACGCAAAGGCCGGAATCTTCACCCAAAGAAAGTTTTCCCGTAAAACTGCCCAGCTTCACTGCTTTCTTCTCAGCGTTCTGGCGAAAGCTTTTACCATCCTCTCTAACGCGGGGAGCATCCGGATAAGCGTCCAGAGAAAGTAATTTTAACGGCATGCCTCTTAAAATATCCCTGATCTCGCGCAGCTTCTTCTTATTGCGCGTGGCAATAACAATTTCCATTTCTTAAAGTAAGATATCCCCGACTAATTTCCTCTGCACGATAAATAACTCACCGATCCCTTTTTTAGCAAACTCCAGCATCGCGTCCATTTTTTCTTTAGAAAAAGGTTTACGTTCCGCGGTGCCCTGGATCTCGATAAAATCGCCAGAGCCGGTCATGATCACGTTCATGTCCACTTCTGCTTTTGAATCTTCTTCATAACAAAGGTCTAAAATAAGATTGCCATCAAGGATACCGACACTGGTCGCCGCGACGTAATCGGCGACAGGAACACGGTTAATTAGGCCATCCTTCTTTAATTTTTGCAAAGCATCTACTAACGCGATAAAGCTGCCGGTGATCGCGGCTGTGCGCGTGCCGCCATCACCCTGAATGACATCGCAATCTATCCAGATCGTGCGCTCGCCCAGTGATTTCATATCCGTTACCGAACGCAGCGTCCTGCCCACAAGCCTTTGGATCTCGTAAGTCCTGCCGGAATCCTTGCCGCGCGGTATGCGCGAGTTACATGAACGCGGAAGCATCCCGTATTCGGCAGTCACCCAGCCGGTGCCGGAATTCCTTAAAAAAGGCGGCACGGTCTCCTCCACAGAAGCAGTACAGATGACTTTTGTATTGCCCAGTTCAATAAGGCAGGATCCTTCCGGATATTTGATATAATTCCTGGTGATTGTAACTTTACGTATTTTATCCACTCCGCGGCCATCGATCCTAGTCATAAATGATCTCCTTTAAACCTTTTTATAAATATTCTTCCCCGTAGAATCAATCGCCACAATCAAGGGAAAATCTTTTACCTGTAGTTTATAAATCGCCTCCGCACCCAACTCCGGATAGAAAACTGGTTTTGCTTTCAAGATGAATTTTGATAATAAAGCCCCGCAGCCGGCGTAAGTTACAAAGTAGGCCCCCTTGTGCTTTTTGATCGCATTTACTACTTCCTGCCCGCGGTTACCTTTACCGATCATAAGCTTTAATCCCGCCGCGATCAATAATGGGCTAAAACCATCCATGCGGCTTGCGGTTGTCGGTCCGCAGGAGCCAATGGCCTTGCCCTTAGGGGTGCCTGTAGGGCCGCAATAATAGATCACCGCGCCTCTAAGTTCAACGGGCAGGGCCTTGCCACTCTTGATTATTCCAGCTAACCTTTTATGCGCCTGGTCGCGGCCGGTATAAATAGTGCCGCTTAATAAAACTTCTTCACCTGGCTGTAAAATCCTTATATTGTTATCTGTAAGTAAAGTATTAAGCCTTCTCATTTATAAGACCTTGGTTGCGCTGCGTAAAGCGTGGCAACTGATATTTACGCTGACCGGTAATCCCGCGATATGCGTTGGGAAAGTCTTAAGATGAACAGCCAAAGCAGTGTTTATCCCGCCTAACCCCATTGGGCCGATACCAGTCTTATTTATTTGCCTTAATAGTTCTTTTTCCAGCTTTGAATTTCTGGACGAAATCTTGCGCAATAGAGCCTTCTTTGCTAAAACCCCGGCATAATCCGCCGTCCCTCCAATACCTACGCCTATAATATATGGCGGGCAGGCATCGGGCCCGGCATCCTTTACCGAGCGAATGATAAAATCTTTGATTTCCCTGATATCTGCCGTAGGTTTAAGCATCTTTAGCTGCGATTTATTTTCACAGCCAAAGCCTTTGGGCAAAACAGTTATTTTTAATTTATTCCCGGCAACGATATCAATGTGTATCAGGCACGGAGAGAATCCCGAAGCGCCTCTTAATAGAGGGTCTTTAACAATAGACTTTCTTAAGAAAGCTTTTTTATAGCCGGACTCGATCCCGCGATTAACCGCTGCGTTCAACGCTCCCTGGATATGGACATCCTGGCCTATCTCAAGGAAAACTATCGGTAAACCGGTATCCTGGCAGATAGCCAATTTCTCTTTCTTGGCATAAACAGCATTATCTATCACCGCTTTAAGTATCTTTTTTGCGCGCAGATTCCTTTCGCGAAGATAGGCTTTTTTTAAAGCAGCAAGAACATCTTTTCTAAGGAACAAGTTGGCAGCGACCGCCAGTTCCGCGACAACGCTTTCAATTTTCTTAGCTAAAATTATTTTCATCTTCATTTTAGGGACGGTCTTAACTCAATCTAAGAGTGCCCCTTATTATAATTATCTGGGGGACACTCTTAGAACAGATTGAGAACCGTCCCTGAATTATTTATTGATTCTGTATTCTGCCGTAACTGTGGTTTTTATCCCGCCACGTGGATTAAACTCACCCGCGATCCTCATCCACCGCGGCTTCACCGCTTTTACAAGGTCTTCCAGCATCTTATTGATCAGGTGTTCATGAAATATGCCTACAGAACGGTAAAATATCGTATAGAGTTTGAATGATTTCAGTTCAACACAAAGATTCTTCGGTGAATATTCTATACGGATCAAAGCAAAATCCGGCAGGCCTGTCTTAGGGCAGATACAGGTAAACTCCGGCACTTCCAGGTTTATCGTATAAACCTTATCCGCATACTGGTTTTCCCAGGCCTCGATCTTAGGAGTTCTTAAAAGACGGATCCGCCCTTGCAGGCCTTCATAACTTGATTTCTTTGCGCCAAATCTCTTGGCGCATTTGCCATGATTTATGGCGGGCATTCCTATTTGTTTACTTCTCATCGTATCCCCGCTATTTTATGTATCTGTGGTATCACGCAGGCGACAATGTTATTCTGGGCGCAGAGATCCTTGCACCTGTTGATCTTATTATCCAATACTTCACCGGAATCATAACTATTCGGCTGCAAAACCAAAACAGTTGCCGGGCGCACTTCCTTGATCATCTTGAATACTTCCTGCAACTCTGCTTCTTCTGTTGAGGCACCGATGATCGCTTTTAAGAAAACTTCCTTTTTGGAGGCGATCTCCAGGAATCTTCTATGCTGCTGCCAAAGATTACCCATGCCGCTTGAGCTGGGAAGCTTCACATCCATTGCCACGATATCAATATAATTGATCAGCTCCTCAAGCTCAAAATGCAGCGTGCCGTTGGTTTCTAAATAATGCCGGTGGCCGTCTTTAGAGGTAGCCTGCAGCACTTCTTTCAGGAAATCCTTGGCTAAAAGAGGCTCTCCCCCCGTAAAAGAGATGGAGTGATACTTTCTATTGTAAAGCTTGAGCTCGCTGATCAATTCATGCGGCTCATATTCCATAAAACGGTCGGGCCTTGTGTCGCAGAAAGAACAGCTTAAATTACAGCCGAAGAAACGCACGAATATCTGCTTCTCTCCCAGGTATAAACCTTCACCCTGGATACTATCAAAAACTTCCACAATCCTGGCTTTCATTTCTTTATTAAAGGGTCCTTTAGTTTGGCCTGATTAAAACCTTTTGCCCGGTAAAAACAACTTTCACATTCCCCGCACGGCTCCTGAGCGCCGCGGTAACAAGACCAGGTTGAAGCAAAAGGCACTTTCAGCGAAACGCCAAGTTTAAT
>JBAZNG010000096.1:0-3724 GCA_041649385.1 Candidatus Omnitrophota bacterium
AGTTTGATCAATCCCTAATTCCAAAAGTCCTGAAGGGCTCCACCTAATCTCCGCGGGGTAACCAGCCATTAAGGCCTGGCCATTAGGAGGGACTCCCGGGCTCCAGCCAAACCCAATAACTTTGTTACCGCCACTATGTAAAGCTATGGAAGTATCAATTTGCAGCTTATCAGTCGGCGTAGCTGTGCCAATACCCACGTTGCCGCTGTCCAAAGTAGTCAACAAGACCGTATTTGAAGAATTCAGTATCTGTAAGCCTATGCCGGTTGTGGTACCAAGGCCCTTGAGGATCAGTTTCTTTAAAGGCGACACGATAGTCTGCGTTGTGCCAATACCGACATTGCCTTTGATCCAGACATCGCCGGAAGTAACGGGGACATCACTTGAGGTGAAACTGCCGTCAGAGTTATTGTCTCCTACGCCGAGTTTATCTGCCTGCAATTGGTTATACGAGCCGTATGGCGAGGGGTAATACGTGGTGATGGTTATTTTTTCTTCCGCTAAGGCAAAAGGAGAAAAACTAAAGATACTTAAGATACCAAGCAGCAATAAACATTTAAATTTCATATGGCTGTCCTTTTGTAAACAAACCCTTTGCAGAGATTATACACCTTGAAGGAAACTTGCGTCAACGAAAATTTGCCTTAAAAGTATCGCCGAAAAGTTTGGATAACTTAACATTGACTATCTTCTTTTCCAGGTTTGTTTTTGAATGGATAATTACCCGCATATAATTATCAGTATAACCCTGCCAATAACCTGGAGAGGAAACAACTTTATTTTCAATAAGAACTGCCATCTCCTTCCCGGCAAAACCGCGCATATATTTATCACGGCAAGCTTCTGCGGCCTGATTCAAGCAAGCTATGCGCTTATTAACTGTCTGCGATGGGATTTCCCCCGGAAGGCCTGCGGCTAAAGTACCCGGCCGCGGAGAAAATGGAAAAACATGGACTTTAAGCGGTACGGCCTTCTTTAGCAGTTCTATCGTATTAAGAAAGCTTGATTCACTCTCACCCGGGAATCCTGCCAGAACATCAGTAGTAATGGCGATACCCGGTATCATGCCCTTTATCTTCTTGATCACTTCCCAAAAACCAGCAGCATTGTAATGCCGGTTCATCTTCTTAAGGATCAGGTTATCGCCGCTTTGCAGCGGGATATGCAAATGTTTACAAACTTTTTTTGATGCCGCGATTATCTTTATCAGGCTGTCCGTCAGATCTTTTACCTCAATAGAGCTTAAACGGATACGCAATAAGCCGTCAATCTCTTCAAGTTCATCTATCAACCCGGCAAGGCCAATTCCATTTTTCAGGTCTTTACCGTACGCACCCAGGCAAATACCTGTAAGCACGATCTCCCTGAAGCCGTTTTGCGTAAGCCGCCTGGCTTCCTTAAGTATATCTTCTTTATCCCTGCTGCGGCTCCTACCGCGCACCAAAGGGACTTTGCAATAACTGCAAAAATTATTACAGCCATCCTGGACTTTCAAGAATGCCCTGGTGTGCCCTTCAAAAAAGCTTATCCCTGCACCAAAACTATTGCCGCTTAACGGCTTTTTAGATAAACCCAAACTTTTCAACAAAATACGCGCGAACTTATCTTTATCCCTATTCTTTACCAACAGGTCGACACGGGAAGCCTTCCTGATCTTGCCAGCATCCAGTTCGCTTAAACAACCGGTAACAACAATTTTTCCAGCGGGATTATCCCTTCTTGCCCGGCGGATAATGCTCAAGGAATCCGCGTCCGCCTTATGCGTGACAGTACAGGTGTTCACAATACAGATATCCGCTTGCGCCTTGCGGTTTACCTCCTTAAACCCGGCGGCTAAACACTGCTCGCGGATCAATTGGGTATCATATTGGTTGACTTTGCAACCTAAGGTAAGGAATTTAATGCTCTGCATAGAATAGCTGTAGGAATCCCGCTGCCGCTACCGCCGCTGTTTCAACGCGCAAAACCGGGCCGCCTAAGGAAACAGGCAGAAACCCCGCTTTTACAGCAAGGGCGATCTCGCTATCGCTAAAATCACCCTCCGGCCCGATAAGTATAAGCGCGTTCTTTGGCCTAAGCCCCAGTAAAATATCTTTAAGCGGCTTACGCTCTGCGCATAAAGTAGGGATTATTTTAAGATCATAACCTTTAGAAGAACTAATGACTGCTGAAAAATCGCAAATAGGCTCTAAAATAACCAGGCTGTTCCTTTGGCTCTGGCAGGAAGCGCTTAAAGCGATCTTTTCCCACCGCTTGTTACGTAATTCCATTTTACGGCTATCAAGTTTGACAACCACGCGTTCAGTGATTAAGGGTATGATCCTTTCAACCCCTAACTGCGTAAGCTTATTCACAATATCGTCCATGCGGGAATTTTTCGGGATAGCGCAGGCGACAGAGATTTTGGTTCCTGCGTTATTGCCGCCCAAACCGCGGGCAACGATCTTCAGGATAACTTTATCTTTAAGCAAGTCCGCCACAACGCACTTATACGTATTGGAAGATTCATCAAATACGCCTACTTCTTCTGCCTGTTTTAAGCAAAGAACATCCTTAATGTGGTGCACCTGTTCAGGTTCCTCAATAATTATAGTATCAACGGATATTTGTTTCTGCGGAGAGTAGAATTTATGCATTTTAGGCCCCTGGATTATTCGGAAAAAACCTGCGCGCTGAAGACATAGATCTCTGTGGATTTATCTTTCCAGGCATCAGCTTCAAGCCCGGCTTTATGCGCACAAAGGTTGGAGAGGAACTCTTCCTTGCTCCAGCCGGTTTCCGTGGCTACTTGAGGCAGGAACACCCCGCTGTTAAAACCCCTGCGCACCAATACACCATGCGTGCCTAATTTTATCGCGTCGGCAGAACCAACTTTCTCTAATGGCGAAAGCACGGAAACCTCGATCTTGACCTTATTTAACTCCTGCGCCTTTAGCGGGGCAAAACGCGGGTCTTCAGTTGCCGCCTGGATAGCCATATCGCGTACGGTAATAAATAATGGTGTTTTTGCGCTCATATTCCCGATACAGCCCCTCAACTGTCCATCCTCATTTAAAGTGACAAATGCGCCGCCGGGCTTAAGCAAGTTAGGTTCGCTGACTTTTACCTCCGGTACTTTGCCTATCCTTAAATAATTTTCTATCGTGGAGCGGGCGATTTCAAGCAAACGTTTTTTCTCTAACGAGTTTAGCATAGATTTATCCTCCTTGCGGTAAAGTACGCTCGCAGCGTAACCGACTACCCAACTGCCATCTTTATTACCGGTAACCAACGCAGAGTTTGTATGGCTTAAGACCTCAAGGTTAATGTAGCCTAACTCCTTTGAGAGGATGATCGCGCTGACTACCCCAAACCCTCCGCAAAGCTGCAAAGAGCCTTCGCGCAACCCATAGTAAAGCGCTTGCGCATCCATTTTCTTGAGTGTTTCCAAAGTAAGTCCATCGGTTTTCTCCGCGTCCTTTATGCTATAACCATGGTACATATCCGTAGAAGCTACAATAAGGACATCCTCGCGCAGGCCTATCGCGCTTTTAAGCAATTTAGCGAATTCTTTGCAGTCATCCAGGGTGACATCGCCGGTAACAACCGGGACGATCAGAAAATCATTAAGCGCGCTTTGTAAAAACGGCAACTGGACTTCCAGCGAATGTTCGCCCTCAAACGCCTGTTTATCAAAAGTAATATTCGCTTTTTTGCCGGTCAGTTGGCTGCTAAAGGCCTCATC
>JBAZNG010000097.1:0-3596 GCA_041649385.1 Candidatus Omnitrophota bacterium
CGCGCGGCTTGATGCCCAGGCCATAACGTAATGTCTGCGTGTATATCTTTTCACTGAAGCCGGATTTGTCCCGGAAATAGGGGGCATTCTGGATGGTTTCCACCACTTCTTTATCGCTGGCCTGGAAATTTCGCCTTTTTGCTTCGTAAAGCAGGATGATCCTTTCCCATGCCTGCGCCTCAAGGTCCAGGTATTTCTCAAGCTTAGGCAGGTTATCGCCGAATTGCATCACCGCCTGCACCCGCACTGCGGAGAGGGATTCCTTGTATTCCTGGTAGGATATGTCCTTGCCGAAAAGCCTGCCGGCGACAGCTTCTTCTTCAGGGGTGCGCGTGGAACCGCCGAACCCCCAGAAAGCAAAAGCGGGGATGATGATTATCGCCAGCCCGATCCAGATCTTCCGGGCAGTTTTCTTATTGCGTAGGATTTTAAGCATTTTAAAACCTCCTCTTATTCATTAATCATATTCTAAAAATGCCGTATTGCAACAGTTTTTTACCCCTTATTTTATTTGCCAAAAGGTATACTTTTTGCTATAATTAATTCCTCAAAAGAGTTACCTCTAAGGAGCAGCCAATGATCGAGCGTTACAGTTTACCCGCAATGAAAGGCATCTGGCAGGATGAGTTTAAGTTCAAGACCATGCTTGCCATTGAGATACTCGTTTTGGAAGCGTACTCCAAAGAAAAAATAGTCCCTCCCGCGGCAGTCAAAAGGATCAAAAAAAGAGCTAAATTCAATATTAAAGAGATAAACAGGATAGAGCAGAAGACCCATCATGATGTTGTGGCTTTTGTGAATAACGTCGGCCGGTCCATAGGCGCTGATGCCAAATACCTGCATATGGGGCTTACTTCTTCGGATATCCTGGATACTGCCCTGGGCGTCCAGATGAAGGAAGCCTCCGATATTCTGATCAATGATTTAAGGCAGCTTTTGAATATCCTGGCCAAGAAAGCCAAGGCTTACAAAGATATGGCTTGTATCGGCAGGACGCACGGCGTGCACGCGGAGCCTACGACATTCGGGCTTAAGGTCGCCCTCTGGTATGATGAGATGCAGCGCAATTTGGAGCGCCTGCTTCAGGCAAAAGAGCAGGTTTGCGTAGGCAAATTATCCGGCGCCGTAGGCACGTATTCAAATATCGAGCCTTGCGTAGAGAGTTATGTCTGCAAAAAACTCGGGCTCAAATCGGTGAATATTTCCACCCAGGTCATCCAGCGCGATATTTACGCGCATTATATGTCAACGCTGGCTGTGATCGGCGCTTCATTGGAAAAGTTTGCCACGGAGATCAGGCACCTGCAGAAAACAGAGGTTTTAGAAGCCGAAGAGCCGTTTGCTAAGGGCCAGAAAGGCTCAAGCGCCATGCCGCATAAGCGCAACCCGGTGATCTGCGAGCGTATCTGCGGATTAAGCCGTTTACTGCGCGCAAACGCCATGGCGGCATTAGAGAATGTTTCTCTCTGGCATGAGCGGGATATCAGCCACTCTTCGGTAGAGAGAGTGATCTTTCCTGACTCAACTTTGGCTTTGGATTATATGCTGCATAAATTCATCCAGGTAGTTACGGGGTTGAATGTTTATCCGGGCAATATGCTGGTTAACCTTGAGAAAACGCACGGTTTGATCTTTTCGCAGAGAGTGCTCATTGAGCTGATGCGTAAAGGCCTGCCGCGGGCAAAAGCTTATGATCTTGTGCAGCGAGCCGCCATGAAAACATGGGTGGATGGTTCGATCTTCAAGGAAAACCTCCTGGCTGACGACGGCGTCTTAAAATATCTAAGCCGCCAGGATATGGACAGGATATTTGACTTAGGCTATTATTTACGTAACGTAAAGCAGATATTCAAGAAGGTCGGTTTATAAGAAGATAAATCCTTCCCTTTTTTAAGGAACCTCTTAAACACCATGCAGTATAAAATCGAAGTAGTGGAAAGGCCGGGTATTTTTGATGCTGTTGGTTCTGGCGTCAAAAAAGATATCCTTGACTTAGGCATTGCCTCTGTCAAGGATGTTGATTTTATGCAGGTTTATACGCTTGGCGGCGCTTTAACTTTTGACCAGGCGCACAGGATATGCGCTGAACTTCTCACTGACCCGGTTTCGCAGGAGTATAATATAGTTTCCGGCAGAGAGCTATCCGCTCAACCTAAAGGCGCCTGTGTAGTGGAAATAGCTTATAACCCGGGAGTGATGGACCCTTCGGAACAATCCGTATTAAAAGGTATCGCTGACCTTGGTATTAAAAGCGTTGAATCAGTAAAAACCGCCAGAAAATATATCCTTCACGGCAAAATAACCGCCGCGCAGCTATCCACGATTTCGCAGAAACTCCTCTACAATAAACTCATCCAGCATATTGTAAAACCAAGCGCAAGCCAGAACATAGATTCCCAGGCCGGTTATATTTTTCAGCCGATGACCGTGGAGCTGTTGAATGCTTCGGATAAAAAACTTCTTGCCATAAGTAAAAGGGGCCAGCTTTTCCTGAATATTAACGAGATGCGCCAGATACAGGGTTATTTCAAGAAGCTCAAACGTAACCCTACTGACTGTGAACTTGAGACAGTCGCGCAGACCTGGTCAGAGCACTGCCACCACAAAACATTCCGCGGCAATATAGAATATAGAGAGAGGTTATTGGTTTTAGGTTCCAGGTTATCGCCAGCACCAAGCACCAAGCACCGAACACCTAGAATTATTAATAACCTTTTGAAATCCACGATAATGAAGGTTACTCAAGAATTAAATAAGCCCTGGTGTGTTTCAGTGTTCAAGGATAATTCCGGGGTGATAAAGTTTGACGATAAATATAATATCTGTTTCAAGGTGGAGACCCATAACCATCCTTCGGCATTAGAGCCCTTTGGCGGCGCCAACACCGGTATCGGCGGCGTGATCCGCGACCCGATGGGCACGGGCTTAGGCGCCAAGCCTATCTTAAACAGCGATGTGTTTTGTTTTGCCCCGCCGGATATGGCTTTTAATAAAGTCCCCACAGGGTCGCTTCATCCAAAACGCGTAATGAAGGGAGTGGTTAGCGGGGTGCGCGATTACGGCAACAAAATGGGTATCCCCACGGTTAACGGCGCGGTGCTCTTCCATAATGATTTTGTAGGCAACCCGCTTGTTTACTGCGGCACAGTGGGGATAATGCCCAAGGATAAATCCTTTAAGAAAACCAATATCGGCGACTTAGTTGTTGTAGTAGGCGGCGCGACAGGCCGCGACGGCATACATGGAGCGACTTTTTCCTCCGGTGAACTGACTCATCAGTCGGAAACTATCTCCAGCGGCGCGGTGCAGATCGGCAATCCCATCCAGGAAAAGAAGATGCTTGATACGATACTGCAGGCGCGCGACAAGAACCTTTACAGCGCGATCACCGATTGCGGAGCGGGCGGCTTATCCAGCGCAGTAGGCGAGATGGCCGAGGAGTTGGGCGCGAAAGTGTATTTGGACCAGGTGCCCTTAAAATATTCCGGGTTGTCCTATATGGAGATCTGGATATCCGAGTCCCAGGAAAGAATGGTCTTATCTGTCCCTAAAGAAAATATCCAGGAACTCGTCGCGTTATTTGAAAGTGAGAATGT
>JBAZNG010000098.1:0-3527 GCA_041649385.1 Candidatus Omnitrophota bacterium
GAATGTAGGGAAAACCTAGAACCGAACACCTAGCACCTAGAACCTAATCGGGAGTCTAATCGTGGCGCAATTATTAGAAGGTAAACTGATCGCCGAAAAGATCAAAGCGGAATTAAAAAGCCAGATAGCTGCTTTGAAGCGCAAGCCTGTCCTGGCCAGCATCCTGATAGGAGAGAACGCGGGATCAGTTTCCTACGCTAATTCCCAGGCAAAGACCGCCGAGGCGCTAGGCGTAACTTACCAGCTGCATAAACTTTCTTCTGATACGGCCCAGGAGCAGTTAGCGGCATTCATCGGCAAGCTGAATAATGATGACAATGTCAACGGCATAATCCTGCAGATGCCGCTTCCGGAGCAGCTGGATTATAAAAAGTCGGTCAGCCTGATCAAGCCGGAAAAGGACGTTGAGGGCGTGCATCCGCAGAATATGGGCAAGATCATCTGCACAAGCGCAAACGTCATTCCTTGCACAGCTAACGCCGTAATGGAGCTTATAAATTTCACGCAGGCCGATCTTTACGGCAAAGAAGCGGTAATTGTCGGCCACAGCGGTATCGTAGGAAAACCGCTGGCGCTTTTATTATTGGAAAAATTCGCCACTGTCACTGTCTGCCATATCGCGACAAGTAAAGCCAATAAACTTAAAGAGCATGTAGCTAGAGCGGATGTTTTGATCGTGGCTACCGGTAAACCGGAATTGATCAAGGGCAGCTGGATAAAAGAAGGCGCGATCGTTATTGATGTAGGCATCAGCCGCGTAGGTAAAAAGTTGGTCGGGGATGTGGAGTTTGAAACAGCTTTGAAACGCGCGTCATTTATTACGCCTGTTCCCGGAGGCGTCGGGCCGTTGACCGTGGCGATGCTTATGCGTAATCTGTTAGCTTGCGTGAAGGCGCAATTTTAGTCCCGCACCAACCAATAGATGAAAATCATTATATTTTTGAGAATTTCAAATGACTTTTAAAGAAAAAATACAGGCAGGCAAGTTTTTACTTAGTTCAGAGATCGGCCCTCCCAAGGGGATAGAGACGGATAAGCTGCTTTTAGAAGCGCAGCGAATACGCGCGCGCGTTGATGTGATCAATGTCACCGACCTGCAAAGTTCGGTGATGCGTTTAGGGTCTTTAACTGTCTGCGCTTTACTTAAACAAAAAGGTATTGAGCCGATATTCCAGCTTACCTGCCGCGACCGTAACCGCCTGGCTTTACAATCCGATTTGCTTTCCGCGGCGGCTTTAGGTATAGAGAATGTTTTGATCCTTACCGGCGACCATCCGGCTGCCGGCGACCATCCGGAGGCAAAACCTGTTTTTGACCTGGATTCCGTGCAATTATTGCAGGTAGCCAGGAAACTGGAATCCGGTACAGATATGAAATCCAATAAACTGGAAGGCAAACCGCCGCGTTTCTGCCTGGGCGCTGTGGTTAACCCGGGGTCAGACCCTATAGAGCCGCAGATCATCAAGATGGAAAAGAAGCTCGCCGCGGGAGCCGAATTCTTCCAGACCCAGGCCGTTTATGACGTAAAGGCCTTTGAGCAGTTCATTTCAAAAACCAAACACCTGAATGCCCCCGTAATGGCCGGGATCGTCTTGCTGAAATCCGCCGGGATGGCCCGTTACATGAATCAATTTGTCGCCGGCGTCAATGTGCCGGAAGAGCTGATAAAAGAAATGGATGAAGCTAGGGATAAGGCCGAGGCCTCTATCGCTATTGCCAGCCGCCTGATCCGGGAACTTAAATCCATGTGCAGGGGGATCCACATTATGCCTATCGGCTGGGACAAATACCTGCCGGATGTTTTAGATGCCTCTGGATTATGACCGTTACGCCAATCTTCTTAAAAGGTTTATTTAATGGCTAAATTCGTGATCGTCGGAGCTTCAAGCTCCGGCTACAATGCCGCTGTCAGGATAAGGGAGCTTGATGACCAGGCAGAGGTCGTCCTGGTCAGTGACGAGGATTTTCTTCCCTACCGGCGCGATAAACTTCTGGATTTTCTTAAGGGTACGTTGCAGGAAGAGCAGTTGTATTTTGCCCAGGAAGATTTTTTTAAGGCCCGCAATATCACTTTCCTCAAGAATAAAAAAGTCAGCTCGGTCAACCCCGATAAAAAGACGGTCTATTTCAAGGAAAAAGGCACTTTGGAATACGACTATTTGATCCTGGCTACAGGCAGGCGTTTTGAGAAGCCGGATATCCCGGGCATAAAAAAACGCGGCGTGTTTGATTTTTATTCCCTGGATGGTTATAAGGAATTCTCTGATTTTCTGGTCAACCAGCCGGTCTGCCTGTTCGGCGCCGATGGCTACGCCTGCCAGGCGGCAGTAGCTATCGCCAGAAAATTCAGCGTGGAAGTGAAATTGATAACTGACCGCCCGGCGGGCGCAGTTACTTTGTGCGACGGAGTTGAGGTGATCAACTCCAAACCGCAGGAGGTTATCGGCGAAGGCCAGGTGCAGGCGATAAAACTGGCCAGCGGCAAAGCTATCGGCGTTTGCGCCGCCGTGATCATGGATAACCCCAAAAGCAACATTGAATTCCTGAAGAACCTGCCCATAGAGATAGAGGGTGACCGGGTGATCGTTGATCAAATGATGCGTACCTCCTTAAAAGATGTTTATGCCTGCGGAAATGTTGCTGTGGTTAAAGGCGAGGAAGTAAAAGTTAAAGGCCATCAGGATTGCGTGCAGGAGGCGTTAAAGCTGGCGGATAGTTTTTACGGGAAACAGGATGCCGGCGCACCTGATCCCCTGGGCCTATTGAGTGATTTAGGCGCAAAAGGGGCGGCTGCTACGCTTACGCTTACGCGCCGGCAGTTAGAAGAACAAATCAGCCGTAAAGGCGCTGATGCCGCTGTGTCTTTTCCAGAAACAAATTATCACTTGCCTTTGATCAGCGGGCTTTTGAATATTGAGGTAAAGACACTGAATGATTGCCTGGAGGCGCTTAAACAGGCGGAAGCCTTGAATAACGGCGCTCCAACATCAAGCGGTTTGAAACTGGATGCTTTAGGCGGCATGCTGAATAAAGGCCTGGCTACCTTGTTTTGCCAGGAAGTTTTAGCGGCTTTAGCTTACAGCCGTAATGAGCATCCTGGCTCCGGCATAGGTTTTATCCCGGATAAGATATTGCGTTCTTTGGGGCTGCAGTTGGTTGATGGCAGGATCTCCGGCATTGCCGTGATCCTTGGCCCGGCAAAAGACGAGGCCGCTGCCGCCGGGCTTGTGCGCAGCTTTCAATCCAAAGGTATTGTCAGCCTTCTGGCTGGAAATGTTTCGGGTGTTACTTTTAAAAAACAGCTTCAGAGCCAGGGTGTCCAGCTTGGCCTGGAAAATTATATCGTTGAATTAGGCGAAGATTACCTATCCGCGATCTACGCGGTAAATTTTGCGGTGCGCACGCCGCTTATCTATGGCGGCAACAAGCCCGGCCAATGGCAGAGTATTTCTGAATATATCCGTAACCGCGTGCCGGCATTTGTCCTCTTATTGGGTTTTGTTGACCAGTTTCTGGCTGCCACAGGG
>JBAZNG010000099.1:0-3521 GCA_041649385.1 Candidatus Omnitrophota bacterium
GCCGGAACAATCGCGCGCGTGATCAATGATGTAGGCCAAAAGCGGGAAACAGAATACCTGACTAATGGCGGCAGGGTTTTAGGCGTTACCGGATTAGGCGCGACAATAAAAGAAGCGGTGAGTAAGGCATACGCGGCAGTTAAAGAGATCGGTTTTGAAGGTATGCATTATAGGACAGATATAGGACAAAAAGCGATCAGAGGGTAGTTAGTAGGTAGTAGGTAGAATGTAGCAGGTAGGGAAAAGCAAAAATCAGTAGGTAGAATATAGAATGTAGAATATAGGGAAAAGCAAAATTTGAACAAAGACAAAAACTGAAAGCTGAAAAGGAGATAACAATGAAAAAAATCAGCATTATCATGGGAAGCAGTTCGGATCTGGAGATCGTGCAGGAGGCAATTAATTTATTAAAAGAATTTAAAGTTGGTTTTGAGCTAAAAGTGCTTTCCGCGCACAGAAGCCCCAAGGAGCTTGCGGCTTTTGTGGAGAACGCGTCTAAAAACGGCACCGAGGTCTTTATCGCCGCGGCAGGCGGGGCAGCGGCATTAGCCGGAGTGATCGCCGCGCATTCTGTAAAACCGGTGATTGGCATACCTATTGAGACAAAGAGTTTATACGGCCTGGATTCATTGTTATCCACAGTGCAGATGCCAGCAGGCGTGCCAGTCGCTTCCATGTCCATCGGTAAAGCTGGCGCCAAGAACGCCGGGTTGTTTGCTTTGCAGATACTGGCGTTAAATGACAAAAAGATAAGCGCTAAACTGCGCGGTTATAAAAACCAGTTGCGTTTAAAGATCAAGAGCACCAAGATCAAGGCATGAGCCATACAAAAATAGTTAAAATTAATCCGCGTCTTCCGGAAAAAGAGCCCATCTTTGAGGCGGCGGAGGTTTTGCGCGCAGGCGGCCTGGTGATCATTCCCACGGAAACTGTCTACGGCATTGCCGCGAATATGCTTAATCCGCGGACCATGGATAAGCTTTATGAAGTCAAACAACGGCCAAAAGACAAGCCTTTTACCGTGCATATTTCAAACAAATCGCAAGTGTATGATTTTGCCAGCGATATCCCGGTAGCCGCGTTCAAGCTTATGGAAAGGTTCTGGCCCGGGCCGCTGACTTTGTTGCTTAGGTCAAATACCCTTAGCAAAGTCGGTTTACGCATGCCGGATGAAAATATCGCTTTGTGGGTGATTGCCGCTAGCCGAGTGCCGGTAGTCTGCCCATCGGCAAATCTTTCGGATAAACCAGCGCCTATGCGTTTTGAGGACGCGATCAAGGATATGGACGGGTTAGTGGATTTTGCCATTGACGCAGGGGAAACAAAACTTGGCGTGGAGTCCAGCATTGTTGACCTGACAACTTCGCCTCTTCAAGTCGTGCGCAGCGGCGTATTGAGCAAGGAAACCATTGAGTCCGTAGCCAATAAGAAGCATATCCTCTTCGTCTGTACGGGCAACTCCTGCCGTTCGGTGATGGCAGAGGCGTACCTTAAAAAAGTCCTTGAGAAGAACGGCCGCACTGATGTTGATGTCAGTTCAGCCGGCATTATGATGCTTTCAGGCCTTGGGGCAAGCGAGGAAACAAGAGAGGTATTAAAGCAGGAAGGCATTGACGCCAATATGCACCGTTCGCGCAGGGTAACGCAGGACCTGATCAGGAGTTCTGATTTGATCCTGGTTATGGAGGGTATCCACCGGGAAAAGGTATTGGAACTGGCGCCAGAAGCAAGAAATAGGCTTTTTTTATTAAAAGAATTTGCTAAAATAAATAATGGGAGCCTGGATATCCCCGACCCTATCGGAAACTCCCTGGAATTCTACGAGGATACTTTTGATATCATTAAAGACGCTGTAGAAAGGATAGCTAAAATAATATGAAAGAACTGCTTATCGCTTCTGACCACGCGGGGTTTGCCTTAAAAGCAAAATTATCAGCTTACCTTAAGGGAAAGGGGATCAAGGTAAATGACCTTGGCACATATTCGCCCAAGCGTTGCGATTACCCGGAGTTCGCCTATAAACTTGCCAAGCTTGTTTCCGACGGAAAATACCAGCGGGGGATCTTAGCCTGTAAAAGCGGTATAGGTGATTCTATTGTTGCCAATAAACTGCCGCGTGTGCGCGCTGCGCTTTGCTATAACCTGAAAGCGGCTAAATTGTCGCGCGAACACAATGACAGCAATGTATTAGTGTTGGGATCGGCTTTTGTGAAAATGGAGCTGGTTAAAAAGATCGCCATGGCCTGGCTGCGCACGCCTTTTGCAGGCGGCAGGCATGCCCGGCGCGTAAATCAGATCAAAGCTATTGAAAAAAAGATAAGGAGCGAGCGCAAGTGAAACATCTTAAAGTAACTGACCCGGAGATATACGCAGCTATCCAGAAAGAAATTAAGCGCCAGCAGGAGAACATTGAACTGATCGCCTCGGAGAATTTCGCTTCTTTAAGCGTGCTTGAGGCGCAGGGTTCGGTGCTCACCAATAAATACGCCGAAGGTTACCCGCAGAAACGCTGGTATGGAGGATGCGAATATGTTGATATAGCGGAGAGTTTGGCATTAAGCCGCTTGAAGGAGCTGTTTGGCGCAGAGCACGCCAATGTCCAGCCGCATTCAGGTTCGCAGGCGAATATGGCGGTGTATTTTGCGGCAATAAAGCCCGGCGATACTGTGCTGGCAATGGATTTGTCAGCGGGAGGCCATTTAACGCACGGGCATCCGCATAATTTTTCCGGGATGTTCTATAAAATGGTCGGCTATGGCGTGGACCCTAAAACAGAGGCCTTGGATTATGACCTGATCCTTGCTCTGGCAAAAGAGCACAAGCCAAAGATGATTTTAGCCGGCGCATCAGCATATCCAAGGGTAATTGATTTTAAGAAATTCCGCGAGATCTGCGATGCAGTAGGCGCTTATCTTTTTGTGGATATGGCGCATATCGCAGGGTTAGTGGCAGCCGGAGTGCATCCGTCGCCTGTGCCTTACGCGGAGTTTGTCACAAGCACGACGCACAAAACTCTGCGCGGCCCTCGCGGCGGCTTCATACTATGCCGTGAGGAATTCGCCAGGAAGATTGACTCGCGCATATTCCCCGGCATCCAGGGCGGGCCGCTGATGCATGTGATCGCGGCAAAAGCCGTAGCATTTGGCGAGGCGTTAAAGCCGGATTTCAAAGTTTACCAGAGGCAGCTTGCGGCTAACGCCAAAGAACTGGCAAAAGCGTTAGAGGAAAAGGGCTTCCGTATTGTTTCCGGCGGTACGGATACGCATTTAATGCTTGTAGACCTGACTAAAAAGAATATCACCGGGGCTGACGCCTCGCGCGTATTGGGAGAGGTGAATATCACGGTGAACAAGAACCTTATTCCTTTTGACAAACTCGGGCCTTCAGTGACCAGCGGCATACGTTTAGGCACTGCCGCAGCCACTACGCGCGGAATGGGCCTGGGCGAAATGCGCTCTATCGCTGAATTGATCAACAGCGCGGTAGAGAGCGCTTCATCTGAAGAAAAACTGAAAAGTATC
>JBAZNG010000100.1:0-3477 GCA_041649385.1 Candidatus Omnitrophota bacterium
CACCTGCTCTTCATTAGCGCTTAAGTCGCGTAAAACACAACCTGTCAAAGCATCCTTAACAGTAGTGCCCAGCGGCACCCGGATGATTATATCTTCGGCGTTCTTGCCTCTTTGCTGTTTTCCCGAACCATGCCCGCCATGCTTGCCGTAAAAATGTTTATTGTAACGAAAATCCAATAGCGTAAAAAGGCGCTGGTCAGCTTTGATGATGATATCTGCCCCTTTGCCGCCGTCACCACCGTCGGGAACGCCGCGGCGCTGGTATTTATCGCTGTAAAGGCTTGCGCAACCTTTGCCGCCGTCACCTGCGCGCACCAGTATCTTTGCGTTATCAATAAACATTTTCAGTTACCAAAAATTTAAATCTTCAGTTAAACCATCTAAAAAGGCTAACTTAAAGAAAATACTATGTCTTTTATCTTAAGCTGAGTAAGCTCCTGGCGATTACCCTTTGTCCAATGCGAACTCTTCCTGCGGCGGTATTTATAGGCGATCGTCTTCTCGCCTTTTAAATTCTTCACCACTGCTGCCTCAACTTTGGCGCCTTTTACATAAGGCCGGCCAACTTCAACGGTCTTATCTTTTGCCACCAAAAGTACCTTGTCCAGAAGGATATCTTTGGCGCCCTTGGTATCCTGCTTCTCCACCTCGATCAGATCGTTCTTTTTAACGTTATACTGCCTGCCCCCAACCTCGATTACTGCGTACATTTGTTAGCCTCCAACCTATCCTGGCTGCCCCGAAAAGAGAGAACAAACAGGTTCAAAGTTAATAAAATAGTAACAACTTGAATTGTATATTATATACCCGGTAGATTTGACGGTCAAGGACAAAAATAGCCTAAAATCAGCTTATTTTAAGGTCCTCTAAGTGCGCCGCAGGGTTAGAAATGAGGTTTATCTTTACGCGGAATTTATGCTCGATCCCGCGCAGGGCCTCCTTATCTCTTAAAATCTCATCGATCACAGGAGGAGCCAAAGTAAGACTGGCCTGTTTTAAGGATTTCCCCTTAAGATAGTGTTTAAGCTCTTTTAGAGCGTGGATGGCCAGCGTTGTAGGCGAACGCAGCTTGCCCTTGCCTTTGCAATACGGGCAAGGATGATAGGAAAGCATCTGCACTGTCTTATGTATGCGTTCCCGGGTCATCTCCACAAGCCCGAATTTGGATATACCGAGAATATCGTATTTGGCGCGGTCATTGGCCAGGGCTTTCTTTAGAACGTTCAATAACTCCCGGCGGTGGCCTTCGCGCTCCATGTCAATAAAGTCGATCACGATTATACCGCCTAAATCGCGCAAAACCAATTGGCGGGCGACCTCAACAGCAGCGTCGCAGTTAACCTTAAAAGCCATATCCTCCTGGCTGACCTTCTTCTTGAAACCGCCGCTATTTACATCAATGACCACCAGGCCTTCCGTAGGCTCAATGATCAGGTAGGCTTTGGATTTCAGGTACACATGGCTCTCGAAGATACGGTTGATCTGTTTCTCCACATCCTTTGCCAGAAAAAGGTCGTCACCCCTGTAAAGTTCAACCTTTTTGGAGAGATAACTCAGGAAATTGTGCATAAAATGCTGGATACGGTAGAATTCGGGCTTAGAATCAACAATAAGCTTGGTCACATCTTCCGTAAAAGAATCGCGGATCGCCCTTAAAGCAAGGTCATATTCTTCATAGGCAATAGCCGGGGCTTTTTTAGTCTGCGCTTCTTTCTCCACCCTCTTCCAGAGTTTATAGAGGAATTGCGCGTCGCGCATCAGCTCCTGTTTGGATTTGCCGCTTGCGGCGGTGCGCACGATAAAACCTACATCTTTGGGCAGTTCAAGTTCTTTGAATATCTGCCGCAGCCTCCTTCTCTCCAGGTCATCCTCAATGCGGCGCGATATCCCCACCTGCTTATCCTGGGGCATAATCACAAGATACCTGCCGGCAACGCCTATATGGGTAGAAAGCCTCGGGCCCTTTGTGCCGAAAGATTCTTTAACTACCTGGACCAAAACTTCCTGGCCTTTCTTAACCTCTTTGATCGGCATCTGCTGCGCCGGCGCCATATCCACCGATTCATAAGCAGTCTCTATCTCCGATAAATACAAAAACCCGTTCTTAGGCAGGCCAATATTCACAAAAGCCGCTCCGATGGAAGGCATTACCGCTTCAATGATCCCTTTATAAATATTACCTACGATCGTACGGTCCTGCGGCCGCTCAATATGGAACTCCAGCAATTCCCCGTTCCCGACGATGGCGACGCGCGTTTCCTGTGGGTCTACATTAATTAAAATTTCCTTGGACATCTTTGATCTCTATCCCTTCTGGTAATTGTTTTTGCAGCCTGTTTTTGAAATCCGCCAGCTCAACCGGAAATTGCAAAACGATCGCGGCTTCTTCATGCTGGCTTTCTAATCCTAACTTGAGAGCCCTTTTCAGGCTAAGTTTCGGATGCGGACTGAATCCTTCGCTCATCTTTAAAGGAAAATCCGCCCGGCGCATTGCGCGCATAAACAGGCGCATCAGGTCTAAATGCGAAATATAACGCATCAGGCCTTGTTTAGAAAAAATGAAATTGACTTTATACACAAAATCTGCCTTTCCTTATTTCTTTTTCTTAATATCAACGGGCTCTTTGACTATCTGGAGAGAAGCCCCTTGATGCACCCTTTTCTCAAGCTTTGCCAGCTTCTCGGGTGTATACTCGCCTTCCTTGACAATCTTTGCCGTAATAAATATGAGCAGGTCAACCTTCTCAATATTATCCTTATCCCGGCCAAAGAACTTACCTATCCACGGCAGTTCAACCAAAAAGGGAATGCCTACTTTTGTCTTGGTTTTAACGTCTTTCAGCAGGCCGCCGATGACAATAGTCTCTCCGTCGTTAAGCAATATCTGGGTCTGCGCCTCGCGCACATCAATAATCGGGTAATCTGTCGTTGTCTCTTCTGTGCCGGCAGTAGAAGTAGCGGTAACGCTGCTACTGGAAGAAGTAATGCTGGGATGGACGATCATATTGATATATCCCTCTTCGCTGATCTGCGGCACGACATTTAAACGGATACCGATCTCCTGGTAATAGTCCAAGGTCTGCGTAACCGTCGGGCCTACAGTATCCGTACCCGCTGTGACCGTGGATTGCAATATCGGCGTGTGGTAGCCAACGAGCATTGAAGCTTCCTGATTATCCAAAGTAAGTATGCTGGGAGAAGACAATGTGTTGGTGCCGACATCGCTTTCCAAAGCGTGGATGATCGCTTCAAATTTCGTGCCGGTCAGTTTCTGGAAAACAAATTCCCCGCCGGACGTATAAGGATTGGCAGAAGTTACCGCGGCCCCGGTAGCTGTTCCCAAAAGATGCCCGCCAAGAGCTGCTTTCCCACTTTTCAAAGTTTGAGTGGCGACAGCCGCAGATTCGGCGTTAGTCGTGCTTCCGAAGCCCCAATCTACGCCCAGGTCCCTTAACTTTGTCTCATTTACTTCCATAA
>JBAZNG010000101.1:0-3453 GCA_041649385.1 Candidatus Omnitrophota bacterium
GAAGAATGCTAAAGCTTGATTTTAACATGATTATCCGCTTTGTCAATATATCAGTTAAGCTAAAATTGTTAGCAGTCCTTACCCAAGAGTGCTAAAATCCAGGCAAAAAAATTTTCAAAGATCTTTCTTTAGGATAAACTTTATCCCATGGATATTGACATGTTTTACCTGCATCAGGTAATAAACATATTCAAGCCTCTTAATATCCTGCATGGAGTAAAGGCGGCTCTTCTTGCCCATCCTTTTGGGCCGGACAATCCCCGCTTTATCCAGCTGCCGCAAAGTCCAGATCGGTATGTCCAAAAGTTTACAGACAACTCCGATTATGTAAACAGGCTCAGTTGGGCTTATCCTTACTCTTATCATTGCCTATGCGCCTTTCTTCTTGCAAGAATAATTTAACATATGATGGTAACCTTGTCAAGTAAAATAATTATTTTTGTTAGATTATCTAACAGATACCCCTTACTCCCCGCTCCCCAGATATTTTTCTATAGAGGGCCTCCGGGATGGTCAGTTTTATATCAATGCCTTCGGGCTTATACTTTATGGAATTGACCCTGGCCTGCCGGTAGAATAGATCAACTAAGTCCATCCGGTTGTGCTCAAGAAGCAAACGGACATCGCGCATGCGCGCGGCGAATACTTTTTCAATGCTTTTTAACAATAACCCCAGGTTCTCTTTAGTCTTAGCAGACAGAGGGATAGCTTCAGGGTATTCTTCAAGGATACGCTTTAGAGCATCGCTGTCGCTAAACAGGTCGATCTTATTCAATACAGTGACCACCGGCTTATCCTCGATACCTAACTCTTTCAAGACATCAAACACAGCCTGATTATGCTGCTCAATGCGGCCGTCAAACGCATCCAGGACATGTATTAACAGGTCGGCATCAAGTGTTTCCTCAAGTGTCGCCTTGAACGCGTCAATTAAATGATGCGGTAATTGATGCAGGAACCCGACAGTATCTGAGATGACCACTATCTGCCCATTGCCCAGCTTAAGGCTTTTGGATACGGGGTCAAGCGTGGTAAAAAGCTTTTCGGAAGTCAACTGTTCACCCAGGGTAAGCGTGTTCAAAAGCGTGGATTTTCCCGCCGATGTATAACCCACAAGGACAACGGAAGGCAGATTGTTGTCTTTCCTGCGTTTTTTCGTATTCTGCCTGTGCAAACTAAACTGTTTCAATTGCTGTTTTAATTTCGCGACCCTTTTACGGATCTGCCGGCGGTCAACTTCCAGTTTTTGTTCACCCGGGCCGCGGGTACCGATACCACCGCCTAAACGCGAAAGCATCACTCCTTTACCCGATAAACGCGGCAAAAGATATTCTAACTGCGCCAGCTCAACCTGCATGGAACCTTCCGGGCTACTGGCGCGGCGGGAGAAAATATCCAGGATCAGCTGCGTGCGGTCTATGGTTTTAAGGCCCAAGAACTGCTCGATATTCCTTTGTTGTGTTCCGGAAAGGTCGCAACTAAAAATAACCAGGTCCGCCTGCTCCTCCCTGGCAAGCATGCCTATCTCTTCCAATTTACCCCTGCCCACAAAATAGTTCGGCGTGGGCTTATCGCAAATAGCAATAAGGTTATAGACAACAAGCGCGCCGGCTGAAACCGCCAGCTCTTCCATTTCAGAAGCAATATCCGCGATCGTCCAGCCGGAATGATCAGTTTTTAGCTGCACGCTGGCAAGAAGTGTTTTTTCCATTAATTAGGCCTGCCCTTGTGATAATGCTTGAAGATCCTTACGGCAACAGCCGAAGGCGAATCCATATCTTTAATCCTGATCCACTCCAGGCGTTTATCCTTTTTAAACCAGGTAAGCTGCCTTTTGGCATAATGCCTGCTGTTGCGTTTGATCAACCGTTTTGCCTCATTAAGGCCATATTTCCCCTGAAGATAACCTTTTATCTCAGGCAGGCCTAATGCATAACGGGAAGTCCGGCTTAAACGTGAACAAAGAAGCGCTTTGGCTTCTTTCAACAACCCTTCTTCAAACATCCGCTCTACCCGTTGGTCAATGCGGCTATAAAGCTTTTGACGCTCTAAATCAAGGGCAAATATTCTGATTTTGTATCCATCCCCCAAACCCTGCCTCTGTTTCTGTAACATAGAAATAGGTTTACCGCTTTTTGCGTATACTTCCAGGCCGCGGATTATTCTCCGGGCGTCATGCGCGTGGATCCTGGCTGCCGCAACCGGGTCTATTTTTACAAGCCTTCGGTAAAGATAGCCTGGCCCCTTGGCTCTTGCCTCTTCCTCCAGGCTGCGGCGGAGTTTTTTGTCATGGGAAACAGAAAACAAACCGTCGATGAGCGCCGACATATACAGCCCTGTGCCCCCGACAAACAAAGGAATTTTGCCTTTTTTATATATCTTCTCCGCTTGCACTAAAGCATCTTTGCGGAACAAACCTGCGTTATAAACTTTAGCAGGGTTTAAAAAACCGGACAAATGATGTTTGACGCGTTTAGTCAATTCCTTTGGAGGGCGGGATGTAAGTATCTTCATCCTGTTGTAGACTTGCATGGAATCACAGGAGATGATCTCGGCGTTCAGCTTTTTAGCAAGGCAAACCGCCACAGCGCTCTTGCCCGAAGCTGTTGGCCCGACTAGAAAAACCATTCTTCTCTTAAACATTGGTTTTAAGGAAAGATCTTGGTAGCAAAACCATCTTCTGAAAGCTTGTTTTGTAAATCAACTGCTTCTTTAAGTTTGCCGAATTTGCCTACCCTTACCCGGCAGGCACCCGCAGAACACTGAAGATAAGCCGGATAACCTTTGGCAATCAGCTTTTTCTTAAAATTATCGGCATTGGCGCTGTTTGAAAAATACCCTACCTGCACGGTATAAATAATACCATCCTTTCGCGCGGCGGAAAGGTATTCCAAGCCTTCTTTGGATTTTAGTTCCAGATTGAGCGGATAATCATTTTTAAGTTTAGCCAGGTATAAATTGGCCTTTTCGCTATCGCCATTTCTTATCGCGATCTTGCTCAACCTGTAAAATATGGCGGCCTTGAATTTAGTTCCCGGGTTATCCTCAAGCACCGCCTTATAAATACGCTGTGCATCATCCAGTTCACCACTGACTAAAAACGCATCTGCCAGGCCGATCCTGGCTTCGTCATTCAAACCGCCCTGGCCGGATAAACGCAATGATTCCTGGAAATACTGTTTTGCCTCCCTGGGCCGGTTGATCTTAAGGCAGCTAAATCCCATTAGTTTATACAGCCCCTGTTTATCGCTGAATAAACCGCCCTGCAACAAAGCTTCTCCTGTGGAAACTACCTCACGGAAATTGCCTTGCAGGAACCTGGTATTCAGGCTATTCATATCCATGGCAGAACAAACGAACCAGGAACAAAAAATAAAAATAGCCGTCAATAGACAAACGGTTATATTCTTCATAGGTGGGCTTTCCTCCTAAATTTTCCAGAGATATCCTGCT
>JBAZNG010000102.1:0-3450 GCA_041649385.1 Candidatus Omnitrophota bacterium
GATCAATACTTTAAGGGGCAATATCAACTGGATGCGCGGCAGGGAAAGCCTTCTTAAAAGCGGTTTATTCGGAAAAGACCTTGAAAAAATATCTCCGGTGCTTGTCCCTGGCGGCAGCGATTCGGCGAACATTGATAATATTTTTGAGTTGCTTATTTTATCCGGCAGGTCGTTAGCGCACGCTATTTCCATGCTCCTGCCTTGCGCCTGGGAGGGCAATGCCGGGCTGGATGAAAAAGTAAAGGCTTTTTATAAATATCATACCTGCTTGGTCGAGCCCTGGGACGGCCCGGCAGCGATCGCTTTTACTGATGGCCAGCGTATCGGGGCTGTTTTAGACAGGAACGGTTTAAGGCCCTGCCGTTATATCATTACCAAGGATGACCTTGTGGTCATGGCTTCAGAAGCAGGGGTCCTGGATATACCGGCTGCGCAGGTAAAACATTCCGGCAGGCTTGAACCTGGAAGGATGTTTTTTATAGATACATTGCAAGGAAGCATTATTGAGGACTGCCAGATCAAGAAAGAGCTCAGCGTTAAAAAACCTTATGATCTTTGGGTTAAAAAGAATATTCTGGATTTAGACAGTTTGCCGAAGATCAGCCTGAAAACGGGGAAATTTGATCTTTTAACGCAAATGAAAGCGTTTGGTTACACGCGCGAGGACCTGAAAAATATTATCAAGCCTATGGCAGAGAACGCCCAGGAGCCGGTTGGCTCGATGGGCAATGATACGCCGCTGGCGGTGTTATCCGGCCAGCCGCAGCTGTTTTTTTCTTATTTTAAACAATTATTCGCCCAGGTGACCAACCCGGCGATTGATCCTATACGCGAAGAACTGGTGATGAGCCTGGGTAGTTACCTGGGCCCGGAAAAGAATATTCTTGAGGAAGGCCCTGGCCACTGCCATAAACTATTTGTCAGCCAGCCCATACTTACGGATGAGGAACTGGTCAGGATCCGCAGGATCAAAAAGAACGGTTTTAAGACCAAAACTATTTCTCTGCTGCTTAACGCCGGGGATAATGATTTTGCCGTTATCCTTGAGAAAATATTCAAACAAGCCCGCGCAGCGATAAAACAGGGTTATACATTCATTATCTTAAGCGACCGCGGAGTAGACAAGAAACATATTGCTTTGCCCGGGCTTCTGGCTGTTTCTGCCTTGCACCATAATCTGGTGCGTTGCGGTTTACGTACGCGCATCAGTATCATCCTGGAAAGCGCGCAGCCGCGCGAGGTGCATCATTTCGCGCTGCTTTTTGGCTATGGCGTTGATTGCGTTAATCCTTATCTTGCTTTCAACGCCGTAGAAAGCTTAGTTGTTGATGGCCAGTTGACTATGAATAAAGATAAAGCGGTGCATAATTATATTAAAGCCGTGGACAAGGGGATCTTGAAAATACTTTCCAAAATGGGGATCTCCACTTTACAGAGTTACCGCGGCGCCCAGATCTTTGAAGCGGTCGGTTTGAATGAAGACATGATCGATAAATATTTTAGCGGGACAGTTTCCAGGATCAGCGGCGCGTCCTTAAAGGATATCGCCAAAGAATCCGCCTTGTTCCACCAACAGGCTTTTGGCGGCGTTTCTTTTGAACCGGTAATTTTGCCCAGTGGAGGGCTTTACCAGTGGAAGCAAGACGGAGAGTTCCATCTCTGGAACCCGGAAAGTATTTCCGCTTTACAGGATGCGGTGCGCAATAATGATGCACGGCGTTACCAGGAGTTCGCCAAACTTATTAATGACCAGTCAAAACATCCAACTACGCTGAGGAGCCTGTTTAAGTTTAAAGCGCAGAAACCTGTGCCTTTGGAGGAAGTAGAATCCGTAGAGGAGTTGTTTGGCCGTTTTGCGACTGGCGCGATGAGTTTTGGCTCGATCAGCCGCTCGACGCATGAAACGATCGCTATCGCCATGAATAGGATACATGGTAGATCCAATACAGGCGAAGGGGGAGAGGATCCTGCGCGGTTTTTGCCTTTATTGAACGGCGATTCCGCCAGAAGCGCGATCAAGCAGGTTGCTTCAGGGCGTTTCGGCGTAACTACGAATTACCTGGTCAATGCCGATGAGCTACAGATAAAGATCGCTCAAGGAGCCAAACCCGGAGAAGGCGGGCAATTGCCCGGGCATAAGGTAAGCGTTACGATCGCGAAAACCCGCTATACTACTCCTGGCGTTACATTGATATCGCCTCCGCCGCACCATGATATTTATTCCATTGAAGACTTGGCGCAGCTTATTTTTGATTTAAAGAATGTTAACCCTTGCGCGCGGATCAGCGTAAAACTGGTTTCTGAGATCGGCGTAGGCACGATCGCCGCCGGAGTTGCCAAGGGCCACGCTGATATGATCCTTATTTCAGGAGGCGACGGTGGCACAGGCGCTTCACCTTTAAGTTCGATAAGGAATGCCGGCCTGCCCTGGGAATTGGGGGTCTCCGAGGCCCACCAGACACTTGTGCTCAATGACCTGCGCAGCAGGGTACGCTTGCAGGCCGATGGACAGATGCGCACAGGCAGGGATGTGGCAATAGCAGCGTTACTGGGTGCGGAAGAGTTTGGTTTTTGCACAGCTGTTTTAATTGTTTTAGGATGCGTTATGCTGCGGCATTGCAACCTGAATAATTGTTCAGTAGGCATTGCCACGCAGGATGAGCTCCTGGAGAAAAGGTTTACCGGCAGGCCGGAGTACATCATTAATTATTTTCATTTTGTGGCTGATGAGTTGCGCCAGGTGATGAGTTCTCTGGGTATGCGTAAACTTGAAGATATGGTCGGCCGGGTGGACCTGCTTGAGCTGGATAAGAATATTTTGCCTGCTAAAGCCAGGGGGATAGACCTCTCAAGAGTTTTCTATAAGCCGCAAGTCCCCGCTTCAGTAGTGACACATTGCTCTCGTAAACAGGACCATGGTATCGATAAGATATTAGACCTGGAATTGATCAGGCTGGCTAAGCCTGCCTTGGATAATGCTAAGGCGGTAAAAATCGGCCTGGCGATAAGTAATATTAACCGTACGGCGGGGGCGATGCTTAGCGGAGAAGTTTGCAGGAGATTCGGCGAAAGCGGCCTGCCGGAAAACACTATTTCTTGTAAATTCAAAGGGATCGCCGGCCAGAGCTTTGGCGCGTTCCTGGCCAAAGGAGTTTTTTTTGAATTGGAAGGCATGGCCAATGATTATGTGGGAAAAGGCATCTCCGGGGGCAAGATCGCGATCTACCCGGAGCGGACCTCGGATTACCAGCCGGATAAGAATATTATTATCGGCAATACCGCTTTTTACGGAGCGATTAACGGTGAAGCTTATATCCGGGGAGTTGCCGGCGAAAGGTTTTGCATCAGGAACTCCGGTTTAAACGCCGTTGTGGAGGGTGTAGGAGACCATGCTTGTGAATATATGACCGGGGGAAGGGTGGTTGTTTTGGGACAGACGGGCAGGAATTT
>JBAZNG010000103.1:0-3421 GCA_041649385.1 Candidatus Omnitrophota bacterium
CAATGAGACGGCTGTTGACCTGAAACAATTCTTATCCCCGGCCAGGGTAGCTACCCGCCTTAAGAATATCGCCGGCGTGGATATTCCCGTATTCAGCGCCGTGGATTTTAAGCCCGCCGAATACGATCTATTTGTTATGCCTCTCTGGCTTGACGCGGCAGTGGATCATTTAAGGGTTGTTATTGCTTTAGCCCAGGAAATACTGGTCTTGGAAAAAGGCATCGCTATATTGCGCCATGAGCTGCGTATCACTACGCAACGGGTCAACCTTTTTGAAAAAGTGCTTATCCCGCAGGCGGAAGAAAATATCAGGTTGATCAAGATCTATATCGGCGACCAGATGGCCAATGCCGTCGGCCGCAGCAAGATCGCCAAACGTAAGATTGAAGAGCTGGTCCTGGCAGGAGAAGCGGCATGATCGTCGCGATGAAAAAAGCAGTGGTGATTACTCAAACGCAAGACAAATTGCCCGCGTTGGCCAGATTGCGCTCTTTGGGCGTGTTCCATGTCCAGCATGCGCAGCTGCCTAAAGGAAAAGACATTAATACGTTGCTTGAAGCTATCAGCCAGGTCTCCCAGGCTTTGAGCATTTTACCACAGCAGCCTGGCACATCCGCGGATGCGCCTAAGGTTGATTGGGAGTTTACCGCCCGGCACATTGTCGACCTTTATAAGCGCAAAGACCAGTTAGCGCAGTACCTGCAAAAGCTTTCTCTAACCATCCAGCAATATGAAGAGTGGGGGGATTTTGACCCGAAGGATTTCCAGGAGCTGGCCAGGAAAAATATTTTTGCCGGGTTATACCAGCTGCCTATTGAGGCCTTATCAGAGCTTCCCCGGGATATAGTTGTTGCGAAAATAGCAGTAAAAAACAAGATAGTCAATTGCCTGCTTCTCGCCCAGAAGAAAATAGAGATAGGGTTCAAGGAGATCCCCCTGCCTCAGATGAGCCTCGCGGATATGTATAAACGCCGTGAACTTGACAGCCAGGCGATTTTGGATATCAGCCGGCAGATAGAAGATCAGGCGTATTGCCGGAAAGCCCTGCAGGAAGCCAGGGTCAATTTGCAGAAGGAGTTGGAATTCCAGGAGGCGCTCGCCGGCGAGGCAGAAGAGGAGATTTTTTCTTATATCAGCGGGTTTATCCCGGCAGATTCTGCGGATAACCTTATCCGGCAGGCAAAGAAGGAGCAATGGGCCTTGCGTATCGACGATCCTTCGCCGCAGGATAATGTCCCGGTTTTATTGCGTAACCCCGCCTGGGTCGCCATCATTAGCCCGGTATTTAAATTCCTGGAGATCCTGCCTGGTTACCGCGAACTTGACAGCAGCCTGTGTTTTCTTATTTTTTTCAGTATATTCTTTGGCATATTGATCGGTGATGCCGGTTATGGCTTGCTTTATTTTGTGATCACCTTCTTTTTTCATCGAAACGCCCTAAAAAGTCATAAAAAAACAAGCGGTTTTTTTCTCTTTTATATCTTGAGTTTTTGCGCTATCATATGGGGGTTGTGCACAGGCGCGTTCTTTGGCCAGGAGTGGCTTTTAAAAGCAGGGTATAAGCCTTTGATCCCTGCGCTTAATGACGAAAAAACAATGCAGGCGCTCTGTTTTTTGATCGGAGCCGTGCATTTATCAATAGCGCATATCTGGAGAGCGGTGCTTAAATGCCCGGCTTTGAATGCCTTGGCTGATATTGGCTGGATATGCGTATTGTGGGTATGTTTTTTTACCGCCAAACTTTTGATCTTAGGGCAGGCATTCCCGCCATTTGGCGTTTGGTTGTTAGCCTTTGGGTTAGCGCTGGTCGTATTATTTACTGACCCCCAAAAGAATATTTTAAAAGGCATTGTTTCCGGTTTAGGGACGGTCGCCTTGAGCCTGATGAATAATTTTACGGATGTTGTTTCATATATCCGTTTGTTCGCTGTGGGCCTGGCCGGCATAGCCATAGCTGATGCGTTTAATTCCATGGCGCATAGCGTGGGCAGGGCGAACGTGTTTTCGCTTATTTTAGCTGTCTTGATACTTTTAGTGGGGCATACGCTTGGGGCAGTCCTGGGGCCGGTATCTGTTTTGGTTCACGGGATCAGGTTGAATGTGCTGGAATTCTCCGGGCATGCGCATATATCCTGGAGCGGACAGAATTATAAACCTTTAAAAGAATAAAAGGGAGAGTGTTTATGGACAATAATATCGTGTTCCAGCTTAAAGATTTAGGCGCTGCTTTGGTTTTAGGGCTTGCCGCCGCAGGCTCTGCTTTTGGCACAGGCCAAGCCGGTATGGCGGCAATCGGGGCCTGGAAAAAGAATTTTGCCCAAAATAAGCCAGCATCATTTATGCTGGTTGTTTTTGTCGCTGCGCCGCTTACTCAGATAGTTTATGGCATGATCGTGATGCGCCAGTTAATAGAGATCGCTAATAAAGGGGCTTATCTTTGGGGGGTCGGTGCTTTTAGCGGCCTGGCCATCGGGCTATCCGCGCTTTGGCAGGGTAAATGCGCTGCCTGCGCCTGCGATGCCATGGGCGAAACGGATAAAGGTTTCGGGAATTATTTGATCGTGCTGGGTATGGCTGAAACCGTGGCGCTTTTGGTAATGGCGTTTACTTTAATGCTTTTAGGTGTAGTAAGCGTCCCGTAATTTTCGCGGGCGATTAGCTCAGTTGGTTAGAGCGTCTGATTTACATTCAGAAGGTCAGGGGTCCAACTCCTCTATCGCCCACCATTCTTTATTATTAAAGCAAAACAATACTTGCAAACGCGCTTGTTTTAGGTTAAAATCATCACCCTAATATTGAGGGCCCGTGGTGCAGCCTGGTTCAGCACGTCAGATTGTCGATCTGAAGACCGCGAGTTCAAATCTCGTCGGGCCCGCCAAACTCTTTAGCGCCGTAAATACCTGCGGCGCTATTGTTTTTAAATATAATGTTATCTTTACACAAGCCTTAAGTGTTAATCATGCAGAATAGGATAACCGCCGTTATTGTTACTTTCAATAATATCGCCATGCTTAAGGATCTTTTAGGCGATCTCGCCGGCCAGTTGAGGCCGCCCGAACAGGTTATTGTCGTAGATAACGCAAGCCGGGATCTGAGTGCCAGTTGCCTTGGCGCAGAGTTTGCGCATGTTCGCTGTATCCGCCTTGAAGAAAATACCGGCAGCGCCGGGGGCTATCGCGCAGGCCTTCAGGCGGCTTTAGCGGAAAGCGACCTGATCTTCACACTTGACGATGACCTGCGTTTAGAAAAAAACACCCTCAAAGAGCTGGAAGCCGGTTTTGAAGAATACAGGAATACAGGAAAAGTTGGCGCAGTGCGGGCAGTCAGCCGCGGGGGATCTGTACACAATGGCAAGGTTTGGGCAGTTACCTGGAGCGGTTCGCTTTTTAATGCTTGCGCGGTCAAAGAATTAGGGCTGCCT
>JBAZNG010000104.1:0-3302 GCA_041649385.1 Candidatus Omnitrophota bacterium
AAAGATCTTATATTTACGTTTTGTTACGGCGCACTTGACCAGGTAGGACAGAAATCCATGCAGTTCAGCTCCGGAATGCGCAGGCCCGGTCAGGCAGCCGCCACGAAAGACGCCTGTACGCAAATGAAAATACTTACCGTATTCCTGCACCATAATATCCGCGGCAACCTTTGAGGCGCCAAAAACAGAATGCAGACAATCGTCAATACTCATTGTTTCATCAATGCCCTGAGAATATTGATGATCAGGCGCGATCTCAAAACGCTTTTCTTTTTCAATTAACGGCAGGCGGTTGGGCGTGTCGCCGTAAACTTTATTTGTTGAGGTAAAGATAAAAACCGACTGAGGCGCTAATTTTCTCATTGCCTCCAGCATCACGAGCGTACCTTGGGCGTTAACGCCAAAATCAACTACCGGGTCCTTTGCCGCCCAATCATGGGAGGGCTGCGCCGCGGCGTGCACGATCAGCGCAATGTCTTTACCGAATTTCTTAAAGATAGAATCAATATCACGCTGCGAACGGATATCCACGGAATAATGCCGGTAATTCTTATGCAGCTTTTCTAGGCGTTTTTTGTTCCAGAGTATAGAACCATCCTCGCCAAAGAAGTTTTTACGCATATTATTGTCAATACCGACGATATCAAAACCTTTTTCCGCGAAGAAGCTGACTGTTTCCGAACCGATCAATCCGCAGGAACCTGTAACAATGACAACCGCCATCTCTCCCCCTTAGTAGACAGTGTACGTAATCCTTTTAATTACAAATAGTTGCAAAAGAAATATTAACGCCCTATTCTCTACCCTCAAACGCGTGCCAAATAATGGTATTCTCAATGCCTTCGCCAAAACTTAACCGCGGCTGCCAGCCGAGAGTCCTTTTAATTTTTGACGCGTCCAGGCAGTAGCGGACATCATGGCCTGGCCGGTCAGCGACAAATTCAATCAAACTATGCGGCTTAGCCAATATGTCCAGGATGCATTTGACTACCGCGATATTCTTTCTTTCATTGCCTGAACCTATGTTATAAGCCTGGCCTATCTTGCCTTTTTGAGCAACTTTAAGTATTGCTTCAACACAATCATCCACATACAGCCATTCGCGCACATTCTCGCCTTTGGCGTATATAGGAATCTTTTTATTCTTTAAAGCCCGGGATATGGCTACCGGAATAAGCTTTTCCGGATACTGCCATGGGCCAAAGTTATTGCATGGCCGCACGATCATCGCCGGAAAGTTATACGTCCTGATATACGCCTGCACCAGCAGATCCGCGGCTGCTTTGGATACCGCGTAAGGGCTGTTGGGCTTAAACGGAGAGTTTTCATTAAATTTGCCATGTTTAAGCTCGCCATAAACTTCATCCGTAGAGATAAAAATGAATTTCTTGACGCAGAATTTACGGCTTGCCTCAAGAAGCACGTGAGTGCCTTTGACATTTGTCTCAATAAACGGCGTGCCGTCTTTAATGCTGCGGTCAACGTGGGTTTCCGCTGCAAAATGCACCACGGCCTGCGGCTTTTCTTTAGTAAATATCCTCTCAATGGCCTTTTTATCACAAATATCGGTTTTGTAGAACTTAAAACTCCCTTTTACTTCTTTAAGCCGCTTGAGGCTTCCAGCATAGGTAAGCTTGTCTACGATGATAATCTGACCGTAGCCGAGATTTAAACCTCGGCTACGAGAAGCTATTAATCTGATAAAGGCGCTTCCTATAAAACCCGCGCCGCCGGTAATAAGAATTTTCTTCCTTTGAGTATTCTTACCCATATTTGTTTTGTAACCGCTTGCCTACAGTAAAATTACATAGACTGTCTATAAGACTTGATACATTCTTCTAGGACAGAATTAATATTCCTGACCTTGAAACCGGCTTTCTCTAATTTAGCCGTGGATAAGATCAGGTTAGTTCTGATTAACCCTAGTTTCTTAAAAGGGACAACTTTAAATTTAAAAGATGGTACGTATTCCTGGTACACACGCATAAGGTCAGCATAACGCAAGCCTCCCTTGTTAACTATATTAAATGTACCGCGGGCGTTAATTTTGATCAAGTATTTAAGAGCCCTGACAAAATCCGGGATGTAGGTTACCGAATTCGGCAGGTCAATGACCTGCTTGTATTGAATAAGTTTATCCAATACATTTTTTGGATGCGGCGCGTTAAGCAAAGGAATGCGTATGCGCGCGATAAGTATATCGTGGTCTTTAGCTAAAACTTCTAGCGCTTTCTCGGAGTAGATCTTGCTGCGGCTATAGAACAGCTTCAGGAAATAATCGCTGCTTTCTTCTTTTATCGGCAGATCTTTCTTAAAATCAAAATTAAAGATACAACCGCTGCTTATATGTACTAGCTTAATATTATTACGCAGCGCAACTTCAGCTAAGATCACCGGTACAAAGCTATTAGCTAGTAACGTTGCGTCTTTTTCAAGCTCGCAATCATCCACATTACGCTTACCGGTTATGCCGATACAATTAATGACTATTTTAGGGTTATATTTCTTGATCAGTTTATCAGCGTCACTAAAAGACCGGATCATTGAGCCGCTAATTGAGCAATTAAGGCTTTTTTGCAGCCTCTCGCCGATAAAACCTTTGCCGAGGATCAGGATTTTTTTATTCATTGATCAAATTTCTTAAATATTCGCCGTAACTGGTGTGAATCCCTTCGGCAAGCCTGGCTAGCTGTTTTTTATTGATGAAACCCATACGATACGCGACTTCCTCAATACAGCCGATCTTTAAACCCTGCCTGTCCTCTATGGTTTTAATGAAAATTGAAGCGTTGATCAGCGATTCATAAGTGCCGGTATCAAGCCACGCTGAACCGCGGCCAAGCAGCTCTGCTTTAAGCAGGCCTTTCTTGGCATATTCATTATTTACGCTGGTGATCTCAAGCTCACCTCTTTTGGAAGGCCTGATCTTTTTGGCTATTTTCACCACATGATTATCGTAAAAATATAACCCGGAAACAGCCCAGTTGGATTTAGGTTTTTTTGGTTTTTCTTCAATGGAAACGACTTTACCTTTTTTATCCAGAACAAGTACACCGTAACGCTGGGGATCCTTAACATAATAACCAAAGATCACCGCTCCATTCTTGATACGCGCTGACTGCTGCAGCAGCTCGCTTAAATTATAACCGTAGAAAATATTGTCTCCCAGGATAAGGCAAACGCTATCACTGCCGATAAAATCTTCAGCGATAACAAAGCTTTGAGCGATGCCCTTTGGCTCCTGCTGCACAGCGTAAGACAGTTTTATCCCCAGGCCCGAACCATTGCCAAGAAGGTCTTTG
>JBAZNG010000105.1:0-3300 GCA_041649385.1 Candidatus Omnitrophota bacterium
ACCAACCCCTTCTCTAGATCTATCTCTAAGTCATCATATTCGTCTATCTTATCTGTATCCGTCTGGATCAAAGGCAGCCCGATATTAAAACCATTGCGGAAGAATATGCGGGCAAACTGTTTTGAGAGAACAGCCTTGATCCCGGCTTCCTTGATCACTAGCGGCGCCTGCTCGCGGCTTGAACCCATGCCAAAGTTATTTCCGGTGACCAGGATAGATTTTCCAGGGATGATCTTTTTAGGAAAATTCGGGTCAATATCCTCCATGATATGCTTGGCCAGCTCCTTCATATCGGTGATAGCGAATTTATAACGGCCTGAGATGATAAAATCCGTATTGATATTATCGCCTAACTTTATGCTTTTACCTTCCAGGATCATAGTTGTTTGAATTCTTCCCTGTTCTTTACCTTGGCCATCGCGGTTTCCACGGTGATCAGGCCCTTCTGCGTAAGTTCTTTCAATGATTTATCCATTGTTTTCATGCCGAACTGCGAACCCGTCTGCATCATCGTAGGTATCTGCTCGATCTCCTGCTCGCGGATAAGGTTGCGGATGCCTTGCGTGGCGATCATGATCTCCGTAGCCAGCACCCTGCCTTTTCCGGAAGCATGCGGCAGGAGCAACTGCGAAACCACACCCTGCAAGCAATCGGATAACTGTAATTTCACCTGCGTCTGCTGGTGCGGCGGAAAAACGTCAATGATCCTTTCAATTGTTTGTGGGGCGTCCGGAGTATGCAATGTAGCTAAAACAAGGTGGCCGGTTTCTGCGGCAGTCAGCGCGGTAGAAATAGTTTCCAAATCACGCATCTCGCCGACAACAATGACATTCGGATCCTGGCGTAAAGCGCGTTTAAGCGCTTCAGAAAATGAACGCGTATCCGCGTAAACTTCACGCTGTTTAATAATGCTCTTTTTATTGGCATGAATGAATTCGATCGGGTCTTCTATGCACATGACCAGCGACTCGCGCTCATTATTGATCAAATTGACCATGGCGGCAAGCGTCGTGGTCTTTCCCATGCCAGTAGGCCCGGTCACCAGGACCAGACCGTTGGCTTTACGCGCCAGGTCAAAGATGATCGGAGGCAACCCTAAATCTTCTATTTTAGGTATCTCCAGAGGAATGCGGCGGAAGGCTGCTTCTACAGAACCCTTCTGCATATGCACATTCACACGAAACCTGTCTAAACCGGGCAAAGCGAGAGAAAAATCCATTTCCAGGTCGCGCTCGAACATCTCCTTCTGCGGGCTGGAAAGGATACTATAGATCATTTTTTTCAGATCCTGGTTATGCATAACTTCAAGCCCGGTGCGCACCAGGCGTCCATCAATGCGTAAGATGGGCGGTTCGCTATCGGTCACATGCAGGTCGGAAGCACCTTTTTCAAAACATAAAAGCAACAAATCGCGTATTTCCATTAGTTCCTCCCTTTGCTTACAGAAATATCTTTGGGTCGCAGATATGGCCCTTGATCGCAGAAGCGGCGACAGTCGCCGGTGAAGCAAGATAAATGAAGGCGCAAGGGTTACCCATCCTGCCCTTAAAATTACGGTTAGCCGTGGAAATGACAATCTCTCCGTCGCTGGGTATCCCGTTATGCGTGCCCACGCAGGGGCCACAGCCGGGAGCGACGATCGCGCATCCTGCCTGGATAAATATATCCACAAGGCCGGATTTAATGGCGTCCAAATAAACCTTGCGCGAACTGGGGGCGATGATCATCCTCACGGAAGGATTTACTTTATGCCCCTTTAATATTTTAGCTGCAATTCTGAAATCTTCAAGCCTTCCATTAGTGCAGGTACCTAAAAATGCCTCATTGATCACAACGTGCTTAAGCGATGAGGCTAACGCGATATTGTCTACGCTGTGCGGCACGGAAACAGTTGGCCTGATACGCGCAGCGTCAAACTCCAATACCCGCTCATACTTTGCTGACTTATCCGCGCTGACCATGGGAATCTTTATTTTACTGCCGGTACGGCCCTTAAACCAGGCAATTGTTTTCTTATCAACCGGCATAAACCCCGCTTTAGCCCCCATCTCGACAAGCATATTACAGATGGTAAAACGGCCGTCCATATCCATTTTATCAATTACAGGCCCGGCAAACTCTACGGCTTTATATGTCGCGCCGTCCGCTTTGACCTGGCCGATTATATGCAGGATGATATCCTTGGCAAACACTCCCTTGGGTACTTTGCCCTTCACGATTATTTTCATCGTCTGGGGGACTTTAAACCAGTTCTTGCCGGTGGCCAGCGCGATCGCCAGGTCTGTAGACCCCACGCCAGTAGAAAATGCCCCGATAGCCCCGTATGTGCAGGTGTGGGAATCCGCGCCCAATACCAGGTTGCCAGGCAAAACTCTTCCTGATTCAGGAATGACCTGATGGCAAACACCGCAACCAATATCAAAGATCTCGGAATTAAATTCTTTTGAGAATTCGCGCATCTTTTTGTGCACGCGCGATACGCCTTCACTTGGAGAAGGCGCGCTATGGTCTATGACCATGCAGAACTTCGTCTTAAATGAAGACACGCCCATCTCTTTTATCCGGTCGATGATTATTGAGCTTGTGCCATCCTGGCCAAAAGTAAAATCGACTTTGGCTACCGCAAAATCACCCGCAGACAGGTCTTTCTTGGCGTGCGCGCTTAATATTTTTTCCGCTATTGTCTTTCCCATTTTTTAGTCGTCAGCTTTCAGCTATCTGCCTTTGCCTTTGCTTTTGTTTTCCCTACATTCTACCTACTAACTACCTGCCTGACGGCAGGCAGGCTACCTACCCTATTATTATCTTATTTATAGCTTGGCTAACCATTGCCCCAACCTATCCATACCTTTAGCCAACTGCTCCATGCTTGTGGCAAAACTCATCCTTATATAATCATCCATGCCAAAACCTTTCCCCGGTATCAAGGAAACATATGTTTCTTCGAGCAGGCGGCTGGCAAAAGTCGCAGAATCAAGTTTTGTTTTGGAAATATCGCAGAATACGTAAAAAGCCCCCAATGGCAGGGAATACTTGAGCATAGGCATTGTTTTAAGCCGTGAAATAATATAATCTCTTTTGCGTAAGAATTCCGCACAAGCGCTATTGGTAAAATCAGCCGGCGCGCTTAACGCGGCAACCGCGGCTTTCTGGGCAATGGAGTTAGGGTTAGAGGTAGTGTGGTCCTGCAGGTTCGAAACCGCTGCTGCCACATCGAGCGGCGCGCCCATATAACCGATACGCCATCCGGTCATAGAATAACTTTTAGAGAGCCCGTTGACCGTGATCGTCAAGTCGTAA
>JBAZNG010000106.1:0-3178 GCA_041649385.1 Candidatus Omnitrophota bacterium
CTCACAAAAACAGCGCCGATCAAGAACCAGTTACCCCCTGCGCGGGTTAGGCGGTATATCACAAAACCCATAAAAGAAATAAAAACTACCCAACGGAACCAGTTCTTCATAAAGAACGGCGGGAAAGGTTTATTAATACTTAGCTTTGAGATCACCATATCCAGGAAAGCGCCGCGGGGGCACAAATTCCAACACCAGTATCTGTGGGCAAAGAACGCTAAAACCAGAAAGAACGCCATCATGGCAACGACCAGATAACCAAGCAGCGGATCAAACAACCCGCCGATCACGATAAGCGGCAAGAACCATACCATTATCAGTTGAGTTTTCTTCATTGTTTTACCTTACTGCCGCGCTAAGTTTATTTGCTTGAATCCCAAACTTGCCAGGAATACAACCTGTCCTGGCCATCCAGATCAAGCTGGATTACTTCTGTGAGCAACCCGCCCGCGGGGTTACGGTAAATGCAGCTTTCCTTAAAGCCGTCTTTCTGGCTTTCAGCCGGCTTACAGAAAACCGGTTCTCCGTAATGGCTGATCAGCGCCCGTTTCTTTGTCAGCTTCTTCAGGCGGCCTGAATCCATATCCGCTTTTAACTTGTTGTATAACTTTTCCTCTTTATCTAACGCGGCCTGCATTTGTTTCTGGTTATCCTCCATGTTCTTCAGAAACATAGTCTCTTTTATATGAGTCAGGTATACGCAGCCGGACATAGAGATCATAATTAAACTTAAAACAAATACAGACGCGCGGAAAACTTTATTTTTCGCCATTTCCATAACCCCCAAAACAGTTATTATTGCTTAAACCAAAACTTGTAAAGTGGCTTAGCGGCAAAAATAACCATCAACAAAATAAGCACGGAGTATCTAATCTGTAATAACTGCGGGAAGAGTTTAACAATAATGATTGCCGAGACAAAGACCGACCACTTTACCAAAGCTATGTCCACAACCGTAAGTTTCTTGACCCTCTCATTCATTTTCTTAAACATAGCCACCTCCTTTATCCCTATTATACCCCTTAAGCAGAATATCCCAAGCCCTTTTAAGAATTTAGGATATATCAACCCACTTTCCCGATCAATTCGGAAACTGTTTCCGCTTTGTGTCCGAAACAGTTTCGCCTTTAGGTTTAAAACAGTTAACTTTCATTCACAAAGCATTATTGAAAAGTATATTTGTCTCTTCAGCGATAAGTTGTTTTAAGCGTGCAGGGTCCCAGGGATAAAAGGCCAGGTTTTTCTCCCTGACCACAACAGGCAATACAGCGTCCTCTGTCCCCTTCAAAGCCATAGCGATGACCCTATTGCCTTTATTGCGGCTTTTTTGAAGCTGGGAATCAACCCATTTACTTTTATAAGTATTCTCACTGATCAGGCAAACAGTGATGCCGCATTTAACGATCTTCTCGCCTATTAACTGCTTGACCGCCTCCGCGCCTTGAGCATCAATATCCATATCCAGCGGCCCGTCGTAGAAATCCAGCTCATACTCCGGGCTTTCAAGCAGCGGCAATAAGCGCTTTACCTTTGGAGCATCAACATCCGCAAAACTTAAATAAACTCTTTTCATAATTATCTATTATAACGGCTACTAATCATTATACATATCATTAAAGAAAATCCCAAGCCCTAAAAGGGCTTGGGATTAATTGACTGGCTATCCTATCAACGCGAACAACTAAAATGACCAGTTAACAAAAACCATGAATTCCAAAGGATCTTTATTGCCGTTATAGTTAGCAAGGCCGACCTGGAGGCCGTCTAAAGATTTGGTATAATTGACCAGGCCCAACTGGAATCCATGCATTTCAGCAGCGGAATTAACTATGCCTCCCTGGAAGCCTGTGACAGAGCCCTCGGCATAATTGACTATACCTAAAGCCGCGCCGCTAAACTGCCCCTTTGACATATTCACCGCGCCGCCCTGAAAACCAATGAACCTGCCGGTCGCGTAATTAAATAAACCCATTTGCGTGCCATGCACAAACCCTTCAGTCCAGTTGACTATGCCAAGCTGCGCTCCGGTGAAATCCCCTTCAGTGACATTCACTATACCGTCCTGAAGTCCGACAAAGCGAGTGCCCGCGTGATTCACAAAACCATCCTGCCAGCCGTGGAAAGAGCCCTCCACCCAGTTACCCAGGCCCCACTCTACGCCATTGCCATTTCCATTGACTTCATTCACGCCAAGAAAAACAAAACTGAAACCAGTGACATCCTGGTTAGCGGCATAGATCAAGCCAAGGCTCACGCCTTTAATGGAATCGGCTTTCGGGACCATCTGGATCGGATTAAATAACGCCAGCTGCACAGGTTTAGTTTCTGCTGCCATAACCATACCCGCTAAACTTAAAACAAGTAACACAACAAGTATCAACTTTCTTCCCATACGCCCTCCTTTTCATCCACGTGGATGACACCGACGCAAATCCTAAATTAAAAACGCCCTAATTTATTGCTTAGTGTTTTTAATTTACACCGCGCGATACAAACAAATTTCTACTAACTCCTGATCCAGGTTTGAGTGCGGTGCATCCACCACTGCTCGCCTGCCTATATGGCACCGCCACAAATCTGAGACGTTTCCCGATTGGGGTGGAAACAGTTAACTAACAAAAAAAGGGCGGTTCTGCTTTTACAGAAACCGTCCCTCGAATTGCGACTTTGATGTCAACAATGTGCCGCTTTGGCTATTGAGTTTATTTTACCCCTGCCGATATGCTTGTCAATCAAAACCATAAGTATTTCTTGGGTTTAAGACAACTCAACCTATAGCCGGGATAATCCTTATTTGTGCCTGAAGAACAAATTTACAATAATCGTAAGTAACAAGCTGATAATTAACGAAGTAGCTAAAGGTAAATAAAAATGGAACTTCTTTGTGTGGATAGCGATATCGCCGGGCAGTTTGCCAAAGAAAGGGATTTTCCCGGCTAAGATAAAGAATAACCCGAACAGGATCATGAAGATGCCGAAAAATACAAGAAGCTTGCCGATGCTTTCAAGAGAAAACATATAGGCTATCCCTTATTCATCTCAACGCGGATGCGCGGCAGGGAATCAGGAAAACGCTTTTGCAGGAAACCAAGTAATCCCTCCCTGACTTCGCAGCGTAAGTCCCAGGCAGTAGGAGAATCCGCCGCGCTCATCAGCGCGCGCAGCTCAATTGAGCTGC
>JBAZNG010000107.1:0-3173 GCA_041649385.1 Candidatus Omnitrophota bacterium
CTTAAGCGATACTTTTCCGTCGGGATTACCCGGCTGCCAGGGAATGCTTCCCTCAAGGCTAAAACGCATTACCGCCCTGGAAGGATAAGTATAAAAGTTTGAGAGGTTAAGGTCAATATCTTTTATGGTGACCCTGATCTCACGCGGCTCGGCAATATGGTCAACAAAATTAAGCTTTCCACCCCGGACGATCACGCGCTTAAACACTAACGGTATAAACCTGCCGGGAATTTGCTGGCTTACGCCGTCCTGGCCGGTTACTACCTTTGTGTCCGGGCCGGTGCCTGTAGCGTGAACAGCTAACCTTTCATAGGTGGCCTCTGGCCTGACCAATTCTATTTTATTAAAAGCAAGCCTGCCGATAAGCAAATACAAGACACTCGGTGTAACGCTTAAACGCTCAACCTTGCCCACCCCCTCAATAGAAAGGCCTCTTACTTCTAAGGTAAAAGGAGGCATAAGCATAAGGCTGTCTATCTTAACCTTCTTATTAGACAGCGACTTAACCTTATTTACAAGAAGCGCCTTGGCAAAAACAAGCGCCAGTATATAAATAAAACTGGAAGCAACGACTATAATAACGGTTATTTTAAATATCTTTTTCCACTCTTTTATGCGTATCATCGCTGTTGGCAGGGTCAACTACCCTTTAAGTATTTGGTGCGCCTGGCAGGAATCGAACCTGCTGCCTACTGCTTAGAAGGCAGTTGCTCTATCCAGGTGAGCTACAGGCGCATAACTTTTACCGATGGATAATTTATTAGTTTACCACAGATTAAAAGCAAAGAAAACCAATAAATTCACCGGTTAAGAAACAGGCAGGGGCTTTTTAAGGTGCTCTGCGCGGGCATGGGCAACCTCGCAGAAATAATCCACAAAACCATCCATCCGGCCTGTTTCAAGATGGGCGTGCGCGGGGCACCAGATACACAGCTCCCTGATCGCGCAAACCCGGCACTTCTTCAGGAACTCCTCGCTGTTTGAGCGCCTATCTCTGACCTTTAGGACAAATTCCTTCCAGGCTTGCGCAAGAGTGCCTTTTTTAAGGTCATAAACGCATTGCGAATGGCATAAAGATGAGCAGAGCCGGAAAAACCCGTCAAAACCGACCACAAAATTGATCATCCCCGCCGCGCAATGTAACAGGTGATTGCATTTTATATGCTCAAACTCCGAATGGATAAACATCTGGCAGTGATCTGTAAGTTTCTTCTTGCGCTGCGCATCCGACCTTTCAATAAAAGCTATTTCTTCCGCAGAAAGCCTTTCTGAAATGATCACTTTATTCTTTTTCTGATTTGAGTCATAACGAAGATGAAGCAACGGGTCAAAACGAAAATAATCCTTGGTATTTTCCCTGCAGAACTCCGATATCCTGCCCAGCTCTTTTAAATTCGTCCGCATAACCGTTACCTTAAAACGCACAGGTATCTTATTCTTTAGCAGTAGTTTAAGGCCGCGCTGGAATGCTTTAAATGAGCCGGGGACGCGCGCCACGGATTCATAAGTCTTTTTGGTCAGGCCATAAACAGTTACCTCAATATCCCGGGGAGGATATTTCTTGAATAATGCGATATGCTCCGGTTTGATCAGCGTGGCATTTGTAAAGACAGAGACCAACAGGCCTTTTTCTTTCAGGTATAAATAAATATCGCGGAAATCTTTTCTCAAAAGAGGCTCGCCGCCTGTAATCAAACACCAGAGCGCGCCAAGCTCTACAGCCTGATCAATTATACTCTTGATCCGGGCAAGAGAGATCTCCTTGTCTTTTGCTTTCTTGTCGCCGGCAGGCAGGTTTATATAACAGTGCCGGCAATTATTATTACAACGGGCGGTTATCTCAAGCTCAAAAGAGAAGACCTTTCTTTTACCCTCCAGTTGTTCCCATAGGCGGGCTTTGGGCAAAGAAAGATGTTTTATGAAATTTCCGGGCATTGTATAGGGTTATTTGGCCTTAACGACCATCTTCCTGCTTAAAAGCTCATCAGCCAGGCCTAAGACATCCTTGCAAATCACTGTTTCCCGGCCATCAAATTTTAAGGCCAGCTGCTCTGATATAGCCTTCAAGCTTCTTTTGCCATCCATCTTATTCCAGATGGCTTTAGCGAATTTATTCAAAGTATATATCTCTTCATCTGCTTTGCCCACGCCTGAAGTAATGGGAATGATAATGAACTCTCCGTGGATATCCCTGGCCACTACATCATCCGAATGTTTAAGGACAGAAACCAAAGCCGCTTTTTTTGCCATGAATAGCCTCCTTATTTGTTTTTAATAAACCTGTTTACTCTTTTTTTCCAATCCTTTACCTGCCACGCTTTTTCATTCCTGCCGACCAGGCCAAGGAACCTGCCTTGCGCATGGGCAACTTCACATAAATATTCAACCGGTGTATCCAGGGTGCCATACTCCATCCAGGATTTTGCCGGGCATTGCTCGCATAAAACCCTGATAAAACATTTTCCGCAACGCAAAAGATAATCCGGGTTTCTTGCTTTCATCCGGCCTACTTTAGGCAAAAAGTTGGTCAAAACATCCTTCAACGAACCATTCTTAAGGTCATAAACCGTATCCGGATGCCGCAACATCATACAGGGCTGGAATACCCCATATGCATCTACGCAGCCGGCGGCATGCCCTGCGGCACAGGAAAAAAGTTTATTCCCCGTAAGGTGCCTGAAGTTAGCGTAAAGGCTTTTAGTATCTCCGACAAAAGCCTCTTTGTTCTCAGCAATTATTTTCAAGCCCTCCTGTGGAGTGGCCCTGATCTTCCTGATCAACGCGCTTTTTTTATCCCGGCGGCAACGCAGATCAAAGAATATGGCAACAGGCGCAGGAGAATCCTTGCCAAGTATTTTTGCCGACCACGCTTTAAATGCCTTAAATTCACTTTTATTAGCTGGCAGCAAAGCCCCTTTTACCACAAAAGGGATTTTATTCTCCAGTAGCAGCCTTACGCCGGCCATTGCCCTGGCAAAAGAACCAGGCTGTCTGGTAGAAGATTCATATGAGGCTTTCTTTAATCCGAATACGCTGACCTCCATCTTCTCTAAAGGCGGTACGCGCTTAAACAGCATAGCCAGTTCTTTGGTGATCAATGTCGCGTTGGTAAAAAGCATCACCCTTAAACCCTGTTCCCTGGCAAAAAGATAAATCTGCCGGAAATCTTTCCT
>JBAZNG010000108.1:0-3169 GCA_041649385.1 Candidatus Omnitrophota bacterium
CTTTATTAAAGGGTCCTTTAGTTTGGCCTGATTAAAACCTTTTGCCCGGTAAAAACAACTTTCACATTCCCCGCACGGCTCCTGAGCGCCGCGGTAACAAGACCAGGTTGAAGCAAAAGGCACTTTTAGTGAAGCGCCAAGTTTAATGATCGCGGATTTGTTTTTGTTTACCAGCGGCGCGCATATCTTTATCCCTGAACCCGAAGAACCCGCTTTTGTCCCGCAGGCGGCAACTTTACTGAAAGCGCGTATAAAGCTTGGCCGGCAATCCGGATATCCGGAGTAATCCAAAGCATTAGCGCCGATAAATACGGCCTTTGCTTTTATCGCCTCTGCGTAAGAAAGAGCGAAACTTAAAAAAATAATGTTGCGCCCTGGCACATAAGTGGAAGGCAGATTATTCCTGGAATTTTGCGCCTTAGCCCTAAAATCTGGCCGGGGGATATCTTTGCGCTTATCCAGAAGGCTTGAGCCTTTCCAGGGTAAAGATATTTTCATAACCTGATATACGCATCCGGCCAAAGAAGCGATATGTTTAGCTGCTTTTACCTCGCGGCTGTGCTTCTGGCCGTAATCAAATATCAAACAAGAACATTTATAACCTTTGGCTTTTGCTAAATATAAAACCGTGGCGGAATCCAGGCCGCCGGAAAGAAGCACAACCGCGCGCTTATTTTTCATTGTAAGTCGCCAGGCTGCTGGGATTTTCCCAGACCGTCACCGAAGCTAATTGCGGTATGCGTGATTTCAATTTATCATAAATATACCTGGCGATGTTCTCCGATGTAGGATTGACCAGCTTAAAATGGCCTACTTTGTTCAAATATTTATGGTCCAGTTTATCCAAAATAACCGCCAGGGCTTTTTTGACAAGCTTAAAATCCATAACCATGCCGATCTTATCCAGCTTAGCGGAACAAACAACAACCTCTACCTTCCAATTATGCCCGTGCAAGTCTTCGCATTTACCCTTATACCCTCTTAAGTTATGCGCGGAACTGAAATTTCCTTCAACTTTAATGCTATACATTTAGACCTTCCTTACGTTAGTAACCGGCCTACCCATAAATCTCTGGGCCAGAGCGCTGAACCATTCGGGGTTATCGCTTACATAAAATTTGCTCACTCCCCGCTTTGAGCGGCTAAGCATATCTTCGCTGGCAAGTATCTTTTTTACTTCCACAGCCACTTGTTTTGCGGAATCAATCAATTTTACCTCTTTGCCGAGGATCTTCTGGATCACCGGCTTAAGCAAAGGATAATGCGTGCAACCCAGGATCACTGTATCTACCCCTGCTTTTTTTAAAGGTTCAAGATAATCCCTGGCTACGCTTTCCACAACGCTGCCGGTAAGCCAACCCTCTTCGACAAAAGGCACGAACAGCGGGCAGGCCACTGCGGTAACTTTTACTTTAGGGTCCAATTGTTTTATCTCTGTCTCATAAGAGCGGCTTTTGATCGTGCCTTTTGTGCCGATAACACCGATACGCTTATTCCCCGAAGCATAGACCGCTTCCCTTACCCCCGGGGTGATCACCCCGATGATCGGCACGCGAAAATGATTTTTGATCGCAGGAAGCGCAAGGCTGGAAGCTGTATTACAGGCAACACAGATCAGCTTGACATCCTGCTTAAGCAGAAAAAGTATGTTCTCAATGGAAAAACGAATGATCGTCTCTTTGGATTTTATCCCGTAAGGCACGCGCGCGGTATCGCCAAAATAAACGATATTCTCCGCAGGCAGCTGGCCGATCAGCTCCCTGGCTACCGTAAGCCCGCCTACGCCGGAATCAAATACGCCTATAGATTTCATCCTCTGGATGCCTCCATTAAAACCAGGCCCTGGGAATAATCCCTGATACCTTCCAGTATGCCTTCGGCGATCTTCTGACGGTAAGCATTGCTGCGCAAAAGCTTCTCTTCGCTGTAGTTAGAGACAAAACCTGTTTCAACCAATACGCCGGGCATTTTTATACCTTTAAGCACCTGGAAACGCGCGGATTTTACCCCCAGGATCTTCACATTCAAGTCACTATCAATTGACCTGCATATAGAGTGCGATAATTCAATAGATTCAGCGCGGCTGTTGGTATAGATCATATCCCAGATTATCGCTTTTAAATCCGTTGAAGAACTGGCGAATTCCGCGTCCTTCAGGTCTAAAGTAGCGTTACGCGTGGAGAAATAAGCGCGTTTTGAGTCGCTGACGCTTGGCGCAACATAATAAACTTCAAAACCGTTCAATGAGCGCGTCCGGCTGGCGTTGGAATGAACGCTCACAAAAAGATCCGCGCCAGAATGATTGGCGATATTTACCCTCACCGGCAAGGGAATGAATTTATCCGTGGAGCGCGTCATCACGGTCTGCACGCCTTCCTGCTTGAGAAGCGCGCTGAGCCGTTTGGCGATATCCAGGTTAACATCTTTCTCCCTTAACCCCGTCCTGCCGATAGCCCCTGGGTCATTGCCGCCGTGGCCAGGATCAATAACTACCTTGTGAAGCCTTATCCTGGCTGTAGCATACCTCTGGTAAGAAACAGGCTGCTTAAAAAGCACATCCAGCACCTGCTCTTTGAACTGCCGCGGCACGACTACCGTGCCCTGGTATATATCTACCGGATGGATCAGCCGCGTCGGGCGGCCATCGATCAATATAAGGGCATCCCCCGGCCTCAAAGTTACCCGCTTTGCGTCCCTCTCTAAATTAACGATCCTGGTAACCGCGTCGTAGTTAAGTTCAATATTCCTGCGCTCGCATAAAGAAGCCAGCGGATAATAAGCCGAACCGCCTATATAATAAACCGGTAAACCATCCTGAACAGGCAACGTGACGCAACCGCTTAAAATAGTAGATAGTATGTAGAATATAGTAGGCAGGATAAGTAACCTACTAAAAAATATCTTTTTAAATTTTGGCATTATTTTGTCAATCGTCGGCTGTCAGCCATCAGTTATAAACCGTCAGTTCTTGCTTTTCCCTACATTCTACCTACTACATTCTACCTACTGCTCTTTTGCTTTTGCCTTTGCTTTTCCCTACATTCTACCTACTACATTCTACCTACTGCTTTTTGGTGGAGGTGGCCGGAATTGAACCGGCGTCCTCAAGCAGCCAAATAATAGCCGCTACATGCTTAGTTTATCTTTTAAGCTTATCCTTAAGCACTCC
>JBAZNG010000109.1:0-3141 GCA_041649385.1 Candidatus Omnitrophota bacterium
GGGGATAAGATCTTGCCTTTAAAGAACCTTTCCGGCCTGAAACTCTGGCTGGTGCTTGTTTTTCCCGGGATCCATGTTTCTACTCCCCTGATCTTTAAGCAGTGGGATGCTTCCATGGGCAAGAAGAATGGCCCTAAAGCGGGTTTTCTCCGTAAAAATAGCCATTTAACAGGGTTGACAATGCCCAGGCATAATGTTAATATATTAACTTCCGAACTTAAAGATAAGGGCTCAAATCTGCCGCCGGAATTTCTTTTTAACGGCCTTGAGCCAGTGACCATAAAATTATACCCGGAGGTAAAACTCGCTAAAAACACCCTTCTTAAAGAGGGTTTGAAGCGGGTTTTAATGTCAGGTAGCGGCCCAGCGGTATTCGCTATATGCTCTGGGCGCAGCCAGGCAAAGCTTTTAAGCAAAAAAATCCAGGATCAAAATAAAACTTGGGCCGTTTTCAGTGTTTCCACTGTCTAATTGAGTAACCGCAGCAGGAGGTAAAGATATGGAAATAACCGAGGTCAGGGTGACATTAAAAGATTCTCCGGATAAGAAGCTGAAAGCTTACGCCACGGTTACTTTTGACAATACGTTTGTGGTAAGAAATATAAAAGTTATTGAAGGCTCCAGCGGACTGTTTATCGCCATGCCTTCCAGGAAAGTCAAAAGCCCTTGCCCTAAATGCGGGTTTAAGAATGAATTGCGCAGTAAATATTGCAATCAGTGCGCGCAATTATTGCCTGTTGTTTCTGCAGCCAGCACCCAGGCGGACCTTCCGAACAGCCAGGCGGAACATAAGGATATCGCGCATCCGATAACGCAGGCATTCAGGGAGTACCTGCAGAAAAGCGTTTTAGAGGCATACGCGAAGGAAAAGAGCAAGGTTGCCGCTTAAGGCCGTTTGGATATATTAAGTAAGTTTTATTTTGGGATGTCGTCAAATTTTGAGTATCTGGCGAAATCCCGCCGCAATTTTGCGTGAGGGTCAACCTTGATTTGCCCGGTAGTGTAATGGTAGCACATCAGAATTTGGGTCTGACTGTCAAGGTTCGAATCCTTGCCGGGCAACGATTGGGCAGCAACACGGCTATTTAGATCCAGAAACATAAAGAGAAAGAAGAGCAGCATGAAAAAGGATATCGCGGTAATCATTCTGGCAGCCGGTAAAAGCACGCGCATGAAATCCGAAACGCCTAAAGTGCTGCATGAACTTTGCGGCAGGCCGATGCTTGGTTATGTTTTGGATCTGGCGGCAAGCCTTAAGGCAAAAAACATTGTCGCTGTCCTGGGGTTTAAAGATGAATTGGTGAGAAAGATCATTCCTTCTCGCGTAAAGATAGCCATTCAAAAAAAACTTATCGGCACGGCCAACGCGGTCAGCGCCGGGTTGGGCCAGTTAAAAGGTTTCCAGGGCACGGTGCTGGTGCTTTACGGGGATAACCCTTTATTAAAAAGAGAAACGATCGATAAACTGCTGGATTACCATGTCAGCAATAATGTCGACGCTACACTTTTGACCGCGCGGATAGAAAAACCTGCCGGTTATGGCCGCATCATGCGTGATAAGTTTTGCAGCGTTTGCGGCATCGTAGAGGAGAAGGATGCCGACGAAGTAAAGAAAGATATCAAGGAGGTCAATACCGGTATCGTGGCTTTTAAGGCCAAGAGCCTTAAAGAGTGCCTTAAGTTTGTCCGGGCAAATAACCTTAAGAAAGAGTATTATCTCACGGATATCATTGGTATTCTTTACAGGAAAGGTTATCTTGTTGACGCCGTTAAACTTTCAGATATTAATGAGGGGATGGGGATCAATTCACGCGTGGAGCTGGCCAAGGCTAATCGCAGCATGCAGAAGAGGATCAATGATGATCTTATGAAGAAAGGCGTGACACTTGTGGACCCGAGCTCCACTTTCATAAACTTCGGCACGCAAATCGGCACAGATACGGTGATTTATCCCTTTACAGTCATTGAAAGAGATGTTAAAATTGGAAAACGTTGTTCTGTGGGCCCCTTTGCGCACCTGCGCCCGGGGGTAGAGCTTAAAGATGGTGTTTTAGCGGGCAACTTTGTTGAGATGGCGCGCTCTACTATCGGCGCCGGATCGTTTGTTAAGCACTTTTCTTACATCGGGGATAGTTCAGTCGGTAAATCAGTGAACATCGGTGCGGGGACAGTGACTGCTAACTTCGATGGCTTACATAAACACAATACAACCATAAAAGATCATACATGTATCGGCTCTAATACGGTCATCGTCGCGCCCGTTAAGGTGGGCAGGCGCGTGATAACCGGGGCAGGTTCTGTGGTGACCAGGGACCTTCCGGATCATGTCACTGCCGTCGGCGTGCCGGCGAGGATCATAAAAAATAAAAAGAAGAGGTAAATATGGATAAATTAGCTGTTTTTAGCGGAAACGCGCACCGGGATTTGGCCAACTCTATATGCTCCTGCCTGAAAACAAAATTACAGGACGCTTTTGTAAGTAAGTTCAGCGAAGGAGAGATACGCGTCAAGATCAACGAGAACGTGCGCGGCAAGGATGTCTTCGTTGTGCAGCCTACCTGCCCGCCATCCAATGACAACCTGATGGAGCTGTTGATCATGATTGACGCTTTGCGCAGGGCCAGCGCCCAGAGGATCACCGCGGTCATTCCGTATTTTGGTTACGCACGGCAGGACAGGAAAGACCAGCCGCGCGTTCCAATCACAGCCAAGTTAGTGGCTAACCTGTTGACTACCGCAGGGGCTAACCGCGTATTGACCATGGACCTGCATGCCGGCCAGATCCAGGGTTTTTTTGATATCCCCGTTGACCATCTTTTCAGCGTGGGCGTGTTTGTGGAATATTTTTCCAAGATGAATATTAAGGAGCTTGTCGCTGTTTCACCGGACGTTGGCTCAATTAAGATGGCCAGGGCATACGCCAAGCGCGTATCCGCCGGCTTAGCGATCATTGATAAACGCCGCGTTTCTCCTGAAAAAGCGGAAGCGATGCATATTATGGGGGATGTGGAAAACAAAAATGTGATTATTGTGGATGACCTTATTTCCACGGGAAGCTCCCTGATTGAAGCGGTGGTCGCCTTGAAAAAAGCCAAAGCCAGGGCGATATATGCTGCGATCACGCACGGAGTATTATGCGGC
>JBAZNG010000110.1:0-3111 GCA_041649385.1 Candidatus Omnitrophota bacterium
CAAAAATGCAGATGAAGAAAGATGTTCATTTAACAGGTAAAGACCTGACAGAGATGGTACAGCTACGGCCGCAGGATGTGGGTAAATACGCCATTGTCCCCGGCCCGCGCGACCGGCTGGATGTGTTAATGAAGAAGATTGAGAATCCCGTACGCAATTTTTCCTTTATGGAATACACGATGTTCACCGGGGCATTTGAAGGGATAAAAGTTACCGGGATAAACGGCGGCAGGTTCTCCACCGACACATCCATCACGACTGAAGTGATCTGTAACGCCGGTATCCAGAATATTATCCGTATCGGCACCTGCGGTTCGCTTGATGAAAGCATCAAAGTGGGCGACCTTTTTATCGTGGATGAAGTTATCCGCGGCGACGGCGTTACGCCTTATTACGTGGATAATGATTTTAAAACAGTCAGCGACAAAAGTATCTCTGATATGTTGTTTGATATTGCCAAAGAAATGGGTTTAGCCGTACACCGCGGTAAAGCCTGGACCACGGACGCGTTATTACGCGAAACGCGCGAAATCGTGGAAGCAAAACGCGCGGAAGGCGCAAAGGCCGTGGATATGGTTTCTTCAACGCTTCTAACCATCGCGCAGGTTTATAAACTTAAGGCAGCGTCTATTCTTGCGGTCAGCGATAACGTGATCACCGGAGAGATGGGCTTTATGAATCCTTTATATTACGCTGCGGAAAGTAATTTGATCAAGATCGCCTTGGCGTTAGTCAAGAAGTTAGAAGGGAAGTAGGTCTTATGAAATTCTCACCGCTTTTCTGGCCGGTAACATTAAAAGGTAAAAACATCCGTATTCTTGATGAAACCGCCTTGCCCCAGAAACTTACCTATATCAAAGCCGCCAATTACCAAGAGGCCTGCAGGGCGATCAAAGAGATGAAGACCCGCGCAGTCGGCCAGGTGCTTTTGGTGATGTATACTTTCCTGTTAAGTTATCGCCAGCATATAGATTTAAACAAGGTGGCTAAAGCGGTCAATGCCACGCGCCCGACTTTAGCTTTTGAAGTCCTGACAAATATGGTCCTGGGCTGGCAAAAAAGCGGCCTGAACCTTGAAAAATGCATCTTAGGTTTCTTAGAGATGCTTAAAAACAAGAGGATCAAGCAGGCGCGCGTTGCCGCAAGCCTGCTTAAGGATAAAGATGTTATTCTTACGCATTGTAATGTCAGCGGGCTCCTGCCTTTAGTCGCTGAAGTTGCCAAAGAACAGGGCAAACGGGTCAGTTTTTACGCGACAGAGACCAGGCCGTACCTGCAGGGCTCGCGGCTTACTGCCTGGGAATTAGCCCGCGCGCATGTGCCTGTTACGATCATTACGGATAATATGGTAGCTTATTTATTGTCGCTGGGCAAAGTCACCAAAATTATCGTCGGCGCAGACCATTTGGCCAAAAACGGCGATATCGCCAACAAGATCGGCACATACCAGATCGCCGTTACGGCTAAATATTTTAAAATCCCTTTTTATGTATTGTGCCCGCCACCCTCAAAATTAAAAACAGGCAAAGAGATTAAGATCGAGGTGCGGCCGGATAATGAACTGAAAGTTTACCAGGGTTTGCATTTAGCGCCCAAGAACGTGAAGGCGTATTATCCGGCTTTTGATGTTACGCCCAATAAACTGATCACTAAGCATATCTATTTGGAGGTTTGAGATGCCAGAGAAAGAGCTTAAGCTCCAGATGATCAATGTGGGTTTACGGCTTTATCAGGCGGGATTAGTTGTCGCTGGCTCCGGTAATTTAAGCTGCCGTTTGGATGACAACCATATACTGATTACGGCTACCGGTACTTTTTTAGGCAGCCTCAAAGAAGAGGATGTCGTTAAAGTAGACCTGGCTACCCTTAAACCTGAAGGCAAGGTCAATCCCAGTTCGGAGTTGCTGCTGCACAGTTTAGTTTATAAGAATTTTCCCGCCCAGGTAGTCGTGCACTGCCATCCGCCGTTAATTAACGGCTATTTCGCCGTGGCAAAACAATTAAAAGCCGTGACATTTGAAACAAAACTCTATCTTGGCTCGGTCCCTGTGGTCTCCCAGGAAACCCCCACAGTGACTTCTCCGCAGGAAGTTGTGGATGCTTTAAAGACGAACAACCTGGTGGTTTTAAAAAACCACGGCACAGTGGCGATTAGCGATAATTTTGAGGATGCTTTAAGTATTACAGAGGCATTGGAGGAAGCGGTGAAAAGCGCGGCTCTTGCCAGGCTTTTTGATAAAGATTTCCTCGATGACCTGGATAAAGGTTTGAAGGCGGAGCTAAAAAGAAATGACCCGCTATACGAGATGTTTTCCCGGCCGCATATCCAGGCGATCGTTGACCTGGTGAATAAGGATGAGTTTATCGCCCAGAAGGGAAAAGAAATGGGTTTAACGGTAAAATTGGCTATCCGGCTTGATGACAGCCAGCAGGCTTACAAATTCAATTTTAAAGAAGGACAGATCACGGAGCTTGGTTCTGATGACCAGGCGCCTTTTGTTATTTCTGCCCCGGCTAATGTCTGGGAGCAGGTATTCTTGGGCAAACTTGATTGTTTTGTCGCGGTTACCCAGGGCAAAATGAAACTTTCCGGGCAATTAGGCCAGCTTTCCAAATGGTATGTGCCTTTCACGCGGTTGTTCGCCTTATTTAAAGAGGTAAAGATAAAATGACCGAGCGTTATCCTTTATATATTGACGGCAAGTTCATTGAGTGCAGCCAGAAACAGAATATTACAAACCCTTCTACGGGTAAGGTGATCGCGGAAGTCTCTGTGGCTTCTGAAAAAGAGGTGGAGCTGGCTTTGGTTTCTGCGCGCAGCGCCTTTGACCACGGCCCCTGGGGCAAGTTGACTTTAGCAGAGCGTAAAGAATTTATTTTAAAGATCGCCCAAGGGCTTCTTGAGCAGGCAGCTGAACTGGCGGCTTTGGAAACGCAGAATACGGGCAAGCCGATAAAGGAATCCACGTTTATGGATATACCTTCTGCGGCAAAAAGTTTTGAATTCGCGGCGAATAATTTCCTTGAGTATTTGAATAGCGAGGAGCTTAATGTTTGCGAGGAAGCCAGGGGCAGGCTGCTGCGCGAGCCTGTGGGCGTGGTTGTGCTGAT
>JBAZNG010000111.1:0-3057 GCA_041649385.1 Candidatus Omnitrophota bacterium
GTCAAGAAGGCAAACGCGCTTTTCAAAATCTTTTGCCAGGGCCACGGCAAGATTGCTGGCGACCAGCGTTTTGCCCACACCGCCCTTGGTGCTAAAGAGTACTATTGTCTTGGCCATGAATTTAAACTTTTAATCCAATTGGTATGTCACCGGGATATCTATCCATATATCTTTCTTATCCATGGATTCCGGAAACGGAGGAAAAGAAATAACTTTACGGGCAGATTCCACGGCATCATCATCCAGGATATTATAACCCGAGGAGCCCTTTACTTTCACTTCGATAAGCTCGCCAGAATAAGATAGATGTAACCCTAATTTTACCGTACCCTGGAAACCGGCCTCTTTAGCGGAAACAGGATACCCCATGTTATCCAGAACGCGCCTCTGCACGATACCGGTATATTTTTTAAGGTCGGCGGGCAGGTTTTGATCAATGCCGGCATAATCCGAACTTATAAAGACCTTGGCTTTTGAAGCCGGGGTTGGCTGGTTAGCGGAAACATCCTGTTTACCGACGATCTTAGGCGTCAACGTAACAAACAACTCCATATTGCCGCGCTGGCCTGAACCGCCGCCGGAAGTAGTAGTCTTTTTTCTGAAAAGTATCCCTAAGACAGGTATATCGCCAAACCAAGGTGTTTTAATAACGTCTTCTTCTGTTTTTTGTTTGATCAGCCCGCCAATGGCCAAGGTCTGTCCGTCGTTAAGGTAAAGCTCGGTTGATATGGTGCGCTTGGTCAAAGGATACGCCTTGGCGGTCGGAGAATCAACAGATCCGATAGTCTCGGCTGTTCCCACTTCGCTTATATCAACATTCAAGGCTACCTTGATCCGGTCATCGCCGGTTACCGTAGGCTTGATCTTCAATTTAAGCCCGTATTCTTTATACTCAACACCCGTACCCTGGCCGCCGGCAGAAGCGACTTCCGTGGTAAAAATAGGCTTTTCTCCGCCCACGGACAACTCCGCCTCCTTGCCGCTTTGGCAGGCAAGCCTTGGCCGGGAAAGGACCCTGGCTTTACCTTCTTTGACTAAAGCGTCCAAAGTCCAGGCAAAGGCCCCGCGCCTGACATTCAACACATTAAAAAGTTTTTCCCATCCTACTCCGGTCAAAGCCTGGGTGCCGACTTCTGTGACCGTGATCGTGCTGCTTAAAGGATTGGTCAAACCCAGTGTGCTCGTGGCATCTTTGTTCAACTCTAAAACCTGCACATCTATCTCTACCGCGGTTTCTAATTCTTTGACGCTGATTAAATCCACGCATTTACCCTTCAATGTGCCCAAGGCAAGAGTGATCTTCTCGCGATCCTGCGAGGTTTTTACCTCGCCCAGTAAAAGGACTTTGCCTTCCTCCTCTTCTGCCTGGACATGGACACCGGGAATATCAAGCTTGGATAAAAGATTTTCCGCCCTGCGCTTGATCTCAGCGATATCTTCAGCGTAGACTTTCAACTTATAAGATTGCTCTCCATAAAGATCCCAGAATACAAGCGTGGTTGCTCCGGGGGCCTTAGGGTTAATGGTCATCTCATTCTTGGAAACATTGGTCACGTCAACTATGGCCGGATTGCCGATAGCCACGCGGGCAAGGCCGTGCACCGGGATAACCCAGGGTTCTCCGATGAACAATTTCACTGCCTCGTCGTTGGATGCGCAAAAAGCATCCTGGACGAATAACATACTTAAAACGGACGCGACTAAAAATATTATCCAAAAAGCCTTTTTCATCCTTACTCCTTATTTATTTGTGTATACAGGAACTTTGTCTTTATTTAAACCCCTGTATATTTCTATGTATGATTCCGGTTCGGGTTCTTTGGCTTTTCCTGCCTTGGCCTGTTTAGCCTTTGTTTCAGCTGTCTCAGGCGGCATTAAATATTGGAATAATGTATCCCAGCTGGCCGGCTGCATCTGCTCAATCTTGGCGTCAGAAGGCGAGCGCAAAGCTAAGCGGATCTTCCCCTGGTCCTGGACAAAACCCAGAAGGCCTGCCTCCCTGGGGCTGAGCGCCAGCGTGATCGCCGGAGATTCCACCCTTTTTTCTTCTTTCTTGTAACGGCCTTCTGCCACGGTCTGCTGAGAAGATGTTGATATATCCTGCCCTATGGCAAGGACTAAAACGTTCTGGAACAAAGGCACGGCTGTCGCCTGCATCGCCTGTTTACCTTGAGTAGTGGTTACAGGCACGGATACCATCGCCACAACATCCACATAATCTCCCGGGCGGATCATGCCGCCGACAGCAGAAATACTATCAATGGATATTGTCACCGCCCTCTTGCCTATGGGGGTGACCATAGCCAGGGAACTTCCGCTTGCGGCGGCGTCCTTGGCGGAAATAAATTTATTCAATGTGATCTGTTCGCCTTTTGATATGGGCACCGCGGCCATCATTCCGGCGACACGGTCTAAAGAAGTTGCCGCCTGCGGCTGCACATACTGCCTGGAGACGATCAACACCGACACGCTATCCTTATCCAGCGCCGCTCCTTTAGGCATATCTTTTGCCGCCACCAGTATGGACACCTGCTCTGACTGGATCCTGGCCAGTTTTTTGTTCGCTTCAGCAACGACAGCCCTACGCTGCTGGTCAGTATAGATCTTTATCAGATATGCAGCAATCAAAGCTAAAACAATACCAATGATCAAGGGCAGTTTTTTGCGCATCTACTTTACCTCTTTCTCGTAAACTTCTATTTTTGACTGACGGGATAGCTTTCTGATCACGTCCTCAATCCGCTGTTGCTGTTTAAGAAAAGTAAGCCCGCGTTTAATATCCTCCCGCGCCTGGGCTAATGTCATCTGTTCGCCGCCGCGGCGGGCTTCCACTTTTATGATATAATAACCATCCGCCCCTTTAAAAACTCCGCTGGGCTGGCCTGCCGGTAATGCCCAAGCGATATTTGCCATTTCTTTGGAAAGCGTATCCCTGGAAACAAACCCCAAGTTGCCGTTGGACTTGGCGCTTTTGCTTTTGGAGCGCTTTCTGGCTAAAGACGCAAAATCTTCCCCCTTAAGCAGGTCGACAAGGATATCCTTGGCCTCGCTTTCAGA
>JBAZNG010000112.1:0-3046 GCA_041649385.1 Candidatus Omnitrophota bacterium
TTTTCGGCAATAGGCATCCAGGTAACCCAGCCCTATGGGCGGATTTTCCACTCCCCAGGGCGGAAGCGTAACTAAAAGAAGGTCCGGATTCTCTTTTAACGCGCCGTTTTCTGTATTTTCAGTATCATACAAGCCGATAAAATTTACAGGAATAGATAATTTCCGCAGCAGGGCTACAGTTTTTAATACTTTTTCTTTTCTGCTACGATAATTGTTCTTTTTGTCTGTTGACTCCCATTTGTACCAGCGGTCAAAATCCGCCGAAGGCTGGACCAGGAATTTATCCGCATTCAAAGATATTTCTGTGCCTGCGTTAAGGCAGCAGGGATTCAAGCTGGAAACCCGGTCGATCAATTGGTGGTGTCTCTCGAGAAAGCCAAGTGTTTTATCAAACTCCTCATCATTCTCGCCGCAAAACCCGACGATCAGATTAATAGAGTTCAGTATACCCGCTTTTCTGGAGTCGCTAAGGGCGTGTTCTATATCTAAAGCGGTATAGGGTTTGCCCATTTTACCCAATACGCTATCGGAGAAGCTCTCTACGCCAAAGGTAAGCCCATCGCAGCCTGCTTTGCGCATTTTCCTGAATAACGAGGCCTTCATGTCTTTGCGGATAACCGCCTGGGCCGTCCACTTGATACAGGCGTTCTCTTCGATCAGCAGGTCACAGAGATCCTCCAGAACGCGTAAATCACCGTTGATCAACAGGTCCAGGAATTGGAAATTGACGGTGCCGAAATCAAGGCTCAACTGAAGGATCTGGCTGGATATGCTCTTTGCGCTGTGAGTGGCAAATAAACTGTCGCGCATAGCATGGTCATTGCAAAAATTACACCTTCTGATACATCCTCTGCTCATTGACAAGGGCAATGTATTTGTTCTGTAAAGGTTTAGGGAAAATTTCTTGAAATCCGGCGCAGGTAAAACGTCTAACTCTGTTAAGGGTTGCCTGGGAGGCATCTTAAGGTAATTACCATCGCGGAAAATAATTGTTCCTGGTATATCCTGTGAGTATAGTTTTTTCTCCCGGAAAGCAAGAATAGCTTCTTCCAATGCATTTTCTCCCTCTCCTCTTATAAAAAGGTCAATTGTTCCGGGGGTAAAAAGCAGTTTGTCGGTTTTAGAAAGCATGCTATTAGGCAGCAATAGTTTATCCGACAGCCAGTAACAGCCCGGTCCGCCAAAAATAATACAAATGGAAGGATCAAGTTTTTTTACCTCCTTAGCCAGTTCTATGGAAAAAAGGTCATTTGTGCCGTAAAGTGAAAATCCTGCTATCGCTGGTTTATGGTCAGCGATCTGGCGGGCATAATCGCTGATATCATCGGAAAATATATTACGTGTATAGCTGTAAAATAGCTCGTCATCCGCCCAATAATTGTATTTTTGCATGTTCCAAAGGCTCTTTTTCTCTGCGGATGAGCTGTTGTAAAGCCGTATATTGATATCCAGTATGTCGTTGGGTATACCTTTGCTGTCCAGGTAAGCTGATAATGATGCTGCGCCTAAAGGAGGCATATCTGTTGCCCACATAGGGGCGACAACCATTAAGATCTCCGGTTTTTTGTTTAGCGTGGCAGTTTCCTGGGTTAAAAAGGTATCTATCGAGGGAACTGCGGATTCACATCTTTTACAGATAAAATCCTTGTTTGAGCTGATCGAGCCATCGCGCATCAGGCGTGCCTGGTTGTAAAGATTTGAGTTCCAGATATGCTGGATGCTGTTAATCTTAAGATTGCCCAAGATGACTTCCCTCTTCCAGTCCATACAGCACAAGATCACATCGCCGTTTTCCACAATATGGATCATTTCATTTGCCCATATACTTTGACATCCGGCTACTCCCTGGTGGTGCGCCGGCGTAATGCCGCTGACATTACCTGCGCGGCTTATGGGAGCTTCAAAAAAACTGATGCGCCTGATGCCTTGCTCCTTCCAGAAACTGACAGCCTGTTCTTTCTCTTCGTCAGAGAGGAACTGGTGCTTGAGGAAGGTGATCATGATAAAATCTTCTATCTGGCGTTTTTTCTTGGCCCTACTGATGAATTGCTGGATCCGCGCAAAGGACGAGTCGTAATCCACTTTCATAGCCTGCTCAATGGTAGCTTTCTTGATTCCATGAAAGCTGATACCTATCCAGTCAAGCCTGGAATTGATCAATGCTTCCTGCATTCTTTCATTGAGCAATGACCCGTTGGTCAAGATATGCACGCTTGCCCAGGGGATATTCTTTTTTGCGTAATCTATCCTTTTTACGATATCGCGGTCAGTAAGCGGTTCGTTGTTTAAGTAAAGGATGACCCGTTCAATAGTGCGGTGGTTTTTACATTCATTAATGATCTTTTGGAAGAGTTGTTCATCCATAGCCTTGGCGGGGAACATTCCCTTGATCTGGGTATTCGGGCAGAAAACGCACCCGGCATTACAGACAGAGGTAGTTTGTATGGAAATAAATTTAGGAAAGAGTTGTTTATCTTTCATCCAAGCCTTTTATGTATCTCTTGGTTATGCATCAGGTTATCGCACATCTTAGAGCAGGAGATCGTTGAGAAATATGGCGCGTCCTTGTCCAGGTATTTGGCTTTTGACCGGAAAGAGTTATATAACTGGTTATGCCAGATCCTGGCGAAATCCTCGAAGTTCACATTGCCCATCACCTTGTTTACTCCCCGGCAGCAAGGCACCACATTACCATCTGCCAGTATGCGCGAGAATGTCCAGCCGGCATAACAGGGAATTGTATTTACGCTTTCTGAATCATAGCTATCGCTTCCTGACTTAAGACAATTCAGCCTGCGGACAAATCCATCAAAATTTTCCAACCGTAACCTTTTTTCAGGCCGATAAGCCAATGATTCTTGCAATAAAAGTTCCGCATCGCGCAAAAGGATGCCAGCTTCGTTTGCATCCGGCAGCAACGCTTCTGTCCCCCCTACGGTATCAAGAAGTGTGTAATAGATGCTGTCTGCGCCGGTATTTTGAGCGAAATAGAACATCTCCTTTAACTGCTGGCAGTTATCTTTACAGATTACATTAGCAATAGTGA
>JBAZNG010000113.1:0-2941 GCA_041649385.1 Candidatus Omnitrophota bacterium
AGCGATATAAAAGGGCGCTTTCTGGCAACCGAGATTCTCGTAGTTAACGAGGCGGTGAAAAAAGTCATCCGTAACGATGAACTGATCCAGCTGCGCAATATTATGCAGACCGGTTCCGGGGCTAAAATGCGTTCTTTCGCAGAATCCCTAAAACAGTGTTTTGAGCAAGGGATAATTGACGGCGAAACTTACGAGTGGTACGCTTTAAAGAACTCTTAATATTATAATGTCAGGAAAACAATTAAAGGCAAAAATGGATAATCTGGATAAAATTGTCTCACTCTGCAAACGCCGAGGGTTCATCTTTGCCGGCAGCGATATCTACGGAGGCTTAAGCAATACCTGGGATTACGGGCCGTTCGGAGTAGAGTTGAAGAATAATTTAAAACGCGCCTGGTGGAAAGCCTGCGTTTATGAAAGATATGATACTTTTGGCATGGACTCGGCGATCCTTATGCATCCGAAGGCCTGGGAAGCCAGCGGCCATGTTGAGAACTTCTTTGACCTGAAAAGTGACTGTAAGGTTTGTAAAAGGCGTTTTAAAACCGCTGACCTTAAGGATCCTAAAGTTTGCCCTGATTGCCAGGGAGAACTTACTGAATCCAGGGCATTTAACCTGATGTTCAAAACTTACCAGGGGCCGGTCGAAGATACTTCTAGCGCCATATACCTGCGGCCGGAAACAGCTCAAGGTATGTTTGTGAATTTCCTGAATATTATTGATTCCCGGCATCCCAGGCTGCCTTTTGGCCTGGCGCAGATCGGTAAATCATTCCGTAATGAGATAACCCCGGGCAACTTCACTTTCCGCACCCGTGAATTTGAGCAAATGGAGGTTGAGTATTTCTGCCGGCCGGAAGAGTCCGATAAGATATATGAATCCTGGGTAAACGAGAGGTTTAACTGGTATTTAAGTTTAGGTATCAAAAAAGAGAACCTGCGCTTACGGCCTCACGCAAAAGATGAATTGGCGCATTACGCAAAAGCCTGTACCGACGTAGAATATAATTTCCCTTTTGGCTGGTCGGAATTAGAGGGTATCGCCAACCGCACGGATTTTGACCTTAAGCAGCACGCCCAGGCAAGCGGTAAAGACCTGCGTTACTATGATGACCAGAAAAAAGAAAGGTTCTATCCATACATCATTGAGCCTTCCGGCGGTGTGGACAGAAGCATTCTCGCGCTTTTAGTCGATGCTTATTATGAGGAGGAAGTCAAAGAAGACATTCGCGTCGTCCTGAAACTAAATAAGGACCTGGCGCCTACAAAAGTGGCGGTGTTGCCGCTTTTGAAAAACAGAACGGAGATCGTGGAACTTGCCCGCGCTATCGCCAAAGACCTTAAAAAGTCCTTTGTAACCACCTATGATGATACCGGCGCTATCGGTAAGCTCTACCGCAGGCAGGATGAAATAGGCACGCTTTATTGCGTAACTATAGATGTGCAGTCTTTGGAGGATAAGCAGGTGACTGTGCGCGACAGGGACACTATGCGGCAGGAAAGAGTACCTTACGAAAAGCTAAAGGAATATTTGTTCAACAAACTTAATTAATCAGGGACGGTTCTTAACTTAATTTAAGTGTGTCCCCTAACAATGAAAGGAAGGGTTTAAAAAGTAATGGCAAAGAAATATGTTTACTCGTTCGGCGGCGGCAAAGGAGAAGGCAATGAAAGCATGAAAAATCTTCTCGGTGGCAAAGGCGCAAACCTTGCGGAGATGGCAGGCAATAAGGATCTTTTGCTCCCTGTGCCTCCGGGTTTTACCCTGACCACTGAAGTCTGCACATATTATTACGCAAATAAAAGAAAATACCCTAAAGAATTAAAACTACAGGTCCAAACGGCGCTGGAAAAAGTCGAGAAGTTGATGGGCAGAAAATTCGGCGACCCAGTTAATCCGCTATTATTTTCCGTTCGTTCCGGAGCCCGTAAATCCATGCCCGGGATGATGGAAACGGTTTTAAATGTCGGTTTGACCGAAAAGACCATCCCTGGACTTATTAAACAGAGCGGGGGAAATAGCCGTTTTGTTTATGACGCTTACCGCAGGCTGATCATGATGTATTCGGATGTGGTTATGGAAAAAGCCGCTGGTATTGAACCTAAAGACGATGAGGGTATCCGTAAGCAGCTGGAAAAAGTGATGGCCCAGATAAAGAAGGAAAAGGGTTGTGCCAGCGATACAGACCTTACGGTTGAGGACTTAAAGAAACTTTGCGCGCAGTTCAAGAATAAAATACGCCAGGTCCTGGGCAAAGATTTCCCCGATGAGCCGATGGAACAGCTCTGGGGCGGAATCAGCGCTGTCTTTTCATCCTGGAACGGAAAACGCGCCTGCAGTTACAGAAGAATAGAAAATATCCCGGATGAGTGGGGAACTGCCGTTAACGTGCAGACAATGGTCTTTGGCAATATGGGTAATGATTCAGCCACCGGCGTTGCTTTTACGCGTAACCCCGGCAACGGTGAAAATAATTTCTACGGTGAATACCTGATCAACGCGCAGGGTGAAGACGTAGTTGCCGGTATCCGGACACCGGCGCCGATCAACGAATATTCAACCAGCGAACATAATAAAGCGCTTCTTACTCTGGAAAAAGCCATGCCAAAGATATATAAAGAGCTTTATTCCATACAAAACCGGCTGGAAAACCATTATCATGATATGCAGGATATTGAGTTTACCATTGAAAAAGGCAAACTTTTCATGTTGCAGTGCCGCGTGGGAAAGCGTAATGGCCCGGCAGCAGTACGTATGGCAGTGGATATGGTCAAAGAAAAGAAAATAACCAAAGAGGTCGCGGTGATGCGTGTAACGCCATCTCAGCTTGATGAATTACTGCACCCGATCATTGACCCTAAACAGGAATTAGCCACTAGGCCTATCGCTAAAGGTTTACCTGCCGGCCCTGGCGGCGCGAACGGCCAGATCGTTTTTTCA
>JBAZNG010000114.1:0-2867 GCA_041649385.1 Candidatus Omnitrophota bacterium
CCAGCCCCGCCACATCCGTCAGCATCGACCAGTCGGTATTACCGCAGCAATGCACTCCCAGCAGGCAATCCTTGGATTTGATCATCTCCGCGGTTTCTGAAAGCATGCTCACGACAACCTCACGGTTTACCGGGGTATAGGCAGAGCCTACGGCAGCCAGGTACGGTTCATCCAGGAAAATGATCATTTTCTTGCCGAATTTACTTAAAATATCCAACTGCCATAAAGCTTTCATTGCCAGGCCTTTAGTCGCCGCCTGCATGAACAATTCGTCGTGCAGCAAAGAGTTCCCCTGCTCGTCATTGATCCCAGCGCAAAAAGTAAACGGCCCGGTAACATGGCACTTGAGGAATTCCGCTTTCTGCGCCCCGGTTGCCTCCAGGTATTGATGGAATTTATAGAACCCTTCCGAGAACTCCCTGCTCATCGCGAAATAATCCGTATCCGCGGCGATCACCCTGTCATAAAATTTCTCCAGTTCATTTTCTTTATCCGAAGGGTCAAAAACAAACTCACCTTCCTTGATATTAAGGCAAGGCAAATGCTCGCTGAATTGGGCGATCATCCCCTCGCGCACATCGCGCCGGGGTAATTGCGGCCAGAAAGGCGCAAACGGGACATATTTAAAGATCAGCTCCAGCGCCTCTTCAGCGTCGTGAAAAGGAAGGCTGCCTATGCCGGTAGCCAGGCCGCGTAAAGAAGTCATACCTGCTCCCTGCGCAATGTTCCATGCGGGCTCATCTCTACAAACTCCTCGATCTTTAATTTAATGATCACGAACTGCTCTGGGATAGTCATCTCAAAGTTCTTATGGCCTTTGCCTCTTTCCACGCCTTCGATCACCCGTTTTATGGAGAGGTCAATCTGCTTCTGTTGCATCTGCTTAAGGATATCTTCATACTCCTTGCCGCTTTCAATGATGTTTACCTTACCATTAACCTGATACCCGGTAAGAGAATTATTATCCATAAAAGAAAGCGAAGCGCGTGGATTTGTGCTTAAATTACGGAAGGTCCTTCCGATAATATAATCCACCAGGTAAACAAAATCCCCGTCCACTTTAAGCAGGAATTTTGGCGCGGCATTCGGCCGGCCATCCAGGTCACAGGTGCCTACGCTGATAAATTCTCTTGCGGCAACCAGGGTTTTGATATCTTTAGAGTTCATTGGCTTACTTAACTTCCTTGATGATGCTCTCCTGCAGGATATTCTTGAATGCGGTTTCAAAATCATACACCTGCTTGAAATCATCAATGCTGTCTTCTTCGGTCTTGGAAAACAGCTTATTCTCGATCATATTAAAAACTATGTTGCCGAAATCACGCGTTTCGCTTATCCCCCAGTGTTTAAGCACTGCCCTGGCCATCGCCCCATACTGGTTCACGGCAAAATCGCGCAACCCCAAAGAGAGCTGCTTGCCGCTTATGTGCCCGGGCTGTTTTAACTGTTCCTGGGTAAAGCTTAAGCCCTGCAGGATGAATTCATAGGCATCCGGCTTATAACGTTTGTCCTTATTATATATCTCTTCCACTGTTTTGTAAAATTCGCTCATTTTAACCCCGGGATATCAAACCCCGCGGCGAGTTTCATTTTCTGCGCGGCGATCTCATGCGAATGCCTGATCGCTCTGTTATATGTGTCGCGCAGGGAATTTTCCAGCGCCGCTTTATCCATCTTAGCAAGATCAGCGTTCAAGGTTACGCCTTTGACCTCCTGAGAGCCGCTCATCGATAATTTCACCGTCCCGTCGGAACTGGAGATCTCGAATAATGCGCTGTCTAACTCGCGCTTGACAACTTCCATCTTCTTCTGCATCTCCATCAGCTGTTTGACTTTATCAAACATCTTTTCCTCCTCTTGGAATAGGGGCGGTTCTATCCGTTTGGCCATGAGCATAGAAGGATCAACTGCCATACAGGCCAAAATCCAAAACTAACCGCAGGTTGATCTTATTTAACAATCAATGATTTAAATTCCTTGGGGAAAACATTATCCCGGAAGATCTCTCTGCCGTTTTTATCAAACATGATATATGTAGGCACGCCGGCGATATCCTGGCTTTCGGAAAAATAACCGTCCTTATCCAGGAGTACGGATATTTTCAAAGCGTAATCTTTAAAAAACCTGTTTACCTTATAGCTGCTTTCCCCGATATTTACGGCAAAAGGGGCAATACCTTCATCTTTAAGTTCTTCGCTTATTTTGTTCAGATGTTTGATCTCATCCCGGCAATACGGGCACCAGGTAGTCCAGAAAAACAATAATACCGGCCGGCTGCCTTTATACTGGTCAAGGGAAACCTGTCCGCCGGAAAGGCTGTCTAAAGTTGCGGCATAAGCTTCCGGCCGGGCGCAGAAACAAGTTAAAAAGACGATAAAACATAAAACTGCCCGCCTGCCAGTACGCAGAATTGGCATTTAAAATCTCCTTATTGCGGTATAAATAAAATAAACACCCATAGCCACGATCAGCCAGCCGCAGAAATTCTTGATGTAGAGCATCCATTTGCCGGCTTTAGGCAGGCTTGTAAGCAACGAACCGAATGTGCCCACGGCAATAAAGATCAGGCCCATACCGTACGAAAAACAAAAAAGCAGCGCCCAACCGTATAAAATATTCTGCTTAGCCGCTAAATAGGCTAAGATCGCCCCCAATACGGGGGTCAAACATGGCGTGATGGCAAGAGCGGAAAATAAACCCAGAAAGAAGGTAGACAGATGGCTGCCTTGTTTAAGCGCAGGTGTTCTGAAGAACCTGGCGTTTAAACCAAATAACCCCAGCATGGAGATACCGAATAAAACGATCACCACGCCTACCGATAAATAAACCAGCGGGTTAGATGTAATTTTTCCGAAAAAACTGCCGGT
>JBAZNG010000115.1:0-2835 GCA_041649385.1 Candidatus Omnitrophota bacterium
GCCTGCCGCTAAACCCTCCGAAGATCTCCGGGCTTTGCGGAAGGCTAATGTGCTGCCTGTCTTATGAATATGAAACTTACAAAGTGCTGGCCAAAGGCTTGCCGCGTGAAGGTGAACACCTGAATACGGCGCAGGGCAAGGGCAAAGTGATCAGCGTGAATGTTTTTAAGCGCACGGCCTCGGTACTCCTTGAGGACGGAGGGCTCATTGATATAAACTATAAGGATAAAGAACATGTCAGGTAAATTCTATATTACTACGCCTCTTTATTACGTGAACGCTTCTCCGCATATCGGGCATTCTTACACGACGATCGCCGCAGACACCCTTGCCCGCTATAAACGCGAGCTCCTGGGGAAAGATAACGTATGGTTTCTTACTGGCACAGATGAGCACGGCCAGAAGATAAAAAAAGCCGCTGAAAGCATGAAATTGACTCCGCAGGAGTTTGTGGACAAAACAAGCTGCCAGTTCCGCGACCTCTGGAAGGCGCTGGATGTTTCTTGCGATGATTTTATCCGCACCACAGAAGCCCGGCATATTGATACTGTGCGCATGGCGCTGGAGATCCTTTATAAACAGGGTGATATTTACGAGGATAAATATTCCGGGCTGTATTGTACTCCTTGCGAAACATTCTGGCTGGAATCCCAGGCAGAAGACGGTTTATGCCCGGATTGCAAAAGGCCGCTTGAGCGCATCTCGGAAACAAATTATTTTTTCCGTTTAACAAAATACCAGGAATGGCTGGTCAAATACCTGAAGGATAACCCGGAGTTTATCCGTCCTGCCAGCCGCTATGAAGAGACAGTGAGGTTCTTGGAACTGAACAAATTAAATGACCTTTGTATCTCCCGGCCGGTTGAGCGTTTAAGCTGGGGCATACCTTTGCCGTTTGCGCCGGAGCACGTGACATATGTCTGGTTTGACGCGCTCTTAAATTATATCAGCGCGGTGGGTAGTTTTAACGCGGATGGAAAATATATCTCTAAATGGTGGCCTGCTCAATTGCACCTTATGGCTAAGGATATATTAAGGCAGCATACTGTTTACTGGCCGATCATGCTGCATGCTTTAGGGTTGAGCCTTCCGGAAAAAGTTTTTGCCCACGGCTGGTGGATGATCGGTGAAAGCAAGATGTCCAAATCTATCGGTAATGTCGTTGATCCGCGCGAAATGGTCGCCACTTACGGATTGGATGCTTACAGGTATTTTCTGCTGCGCGACGTGCCCTTTGGCCTAGACGGTAATTTCTCGCAGGAGTCGATGATTAAACGTTATAACAGCGATTTAGCCAATGACCTGGGTAACCTGGTTTACAGGACGCTGACGATGTGTGATAAATATTTCGCTGGGGCTGTTCCGGAAACCGATTATCATATTTTTAAGAGTAATCCTGCTGCCGTAAATATCCTGCTTAAGATCAAAAGCCTGAAAGAAGCTGTTTACGGGGAGCTGGAAAAGGATAATTTCAGCCTGGCGCTTGAGTTGATCTGGGAGTTGATTGGTGCAGCGAATAAGTTTGTTGAGGAAACTAAGCCTTGGAACCTGGCTAAAGAGAATAAGCAGGATGAGTTAAAAGAGTTTATCCGCCTGCTTATTGACGCGATCAGGGAGGTTGCTGAAAATTTAGCTTTCTTTATGCCTGCGACCGCGGCCTCGATCCAAACGCAGTTAGGCGCAAGCAAGATCAAAAAGGGTGACCCGTTATTTCCCCGCATTGAGACTAAATAAGTCGTGATCATTTTAAGCCATGCTTATTGATACCCACTGCCATCTGGATTTCCCGCAATTTGACCCGGACAGAGATAAAGTCATAGAACGCGCCATAGCGCGAGGCGTAGGCAGGTTGATTAATGTTGGCGCAGACCTGAGATCATCGGCCGCTTCAATTGAACTTGCTGGAAAATATGCCGCGGTATTCGCGGCTGTGGGGGTTCACCCTCATGAAGCGGACGCTTTTACAAAGGAAACTTTTCTAGAGATCGCGGCATTGGCTAAACACAAAAAAGTCGTGGCTATCGGCGAGATCGGCCTGGATTTTTACCGCAATCTCTCAAAAGCGGATAGCCAGGAGCGCGTTTTTAAGGAGCTGATCGCTTTGGCTAAAGATCTCAACCTGCCGGTGATCGTGCACTCACGCCAGGCGGATAAACGCACTTTAGAGATATTAAAGGAGATGATGCCCTTAAGGGCAGTGATACATTGTTTTTCCGGCGATAAAGATTTTCTGGATGAATGTTTAAAGTTAGGTTTTCTAGTATCATTTACCTGTAACATCACTTACGCTAAAGCCGAGGATCTCAGGCAGGTGGCAATAACTGTTCCTTTAGAAAAAATTATGCTGGAAACTGATGCGCCTTATCTGCCTCCACAAGAAGAACGCGGCAAGAGGAATGAGCCTGTTAATGTCAAAGCAGTTGCCTTTGAATTAGCTAAACTTAAAGGCATAGAATTTGGCAAGGTAGAAGAGGCGACAAGCAGCAACGCGTTTAATTTCTTTAAACTACAATGAATTGTAAAGTCGCGGTTTCCCGGTGTGCCGGTTATCATCCTGCTCTTGTTGAAGAGAAAGTAAGGCAGGCTGTTGATTCTCTGGGCGGTTTAGAGCAGTTTATCCGGCCGCGTTCAAAAGTCCTGGTCAAGCCGAATATCCTGATGGCCAAACCTCCGGAAGCTGGCATTACCACCCATCCAGAGGTATTGCGAGCCGTGATCAGGATGCTTAAGGGCCTTGGCTGCTTTGTATATGTCGGCGACAGCCCCAGTGTTTGGGGAAAATATATTGAAAATCTGGATGAGGTTTACGGCGTCTCCGGGATAAAACAGGTCTGT
>JBAZNG010000116.1:0-2823 GCA_041649385.1 Candidatus Omnitrophota bacterium
TCAACCGTACAAAGAAGAAATTGGTGGAGGCTAACCTCAGGCTTGTCGTGAGCATCGCCAAGAAATACACTAACCGGGGTTTAAGTTTCTTAGATCTTATCCAGGAAGGCAACATCGGCCTGATGCGCGCGGTTGAGAAGTTTGAGTATAAGAGGGGCTATAAATTCTCCACTTACGCTACATGGTGGATACGCCAGGCGATCACCCGTTCTATCGCTGACCAGGCACGCACGATCAGGATCCCCGTGCATATGACCGAAACGATCAATAAGATCATTCGTTTCTCCAGGGTTTTTGTCCAGGAGAACGGCCGTGAGCCCACGCCGGAGGAGATCGCCCACAAGATGCGTTTCCCGCAGGATAAAATAAAATCCATCCTTAAGATCGCTCAGGAGCCGATCTCTTTGCAGATGCCTATCGGCGACGAAGGGGATACGCACTTTGGTGATTTTATCCAGGATAAAAAAGCAGTTTCTCCGGCTAATGAAACAGTGCGCTCTATGCTTAAAGACGAGATGAATTCCGCGCTTAGCACGCTTACCGACAGGGAAAAGAAGATACTTGTGCTGCGTTTCGGCATCAATGACGGCTGCCCGCGCACCCTTGAAGAAGTTGGCAATGTTTTTAAGGTTACCCGCGAGCGCGTGCGCCAGATCGAGGCTAAGGCACTTAAGAAATTAAGGCATCCTTCACGCTCCAGAAAGCTGCGCACGTTCATGGATATGACGCTGGCGCACCAAAGGGAATACTAATTATTTAAAAAGCCTATGGGCAAAGCTAAGCAAAATGAACCGCTTAAAATAATTCCGCAGGACTCTTCCATAGACAGTTTAGTCTATGAAAAGCTGCGCAGCTTTCAGCTGCAGCAAGCAGCTATTCTTAATAATATTCCCGACATAGCATGGCTTAAAGATAAAGAATCAAGGTTTATCGCCATCAACGAAGCATTTACTAAATTCTTCGGCGTAGGCCCCGAAGCTATCATCGGCAAGACGGATTTTGATATCTGCCCGAAAGACCTGGCCAAAAAATACCGCCTTGATGACCAGGATGTGCTGAATTCAGGAAAACGTAAATCTTTTGAGGAGCGTCTTTCAAATAAGAGCGGCCATTTTATGATCATTGAAACGATCAAAGCGCCAGTATTTAATGATGCTGGCCAGGTTATCGGCACTGCCGGGATCGCCCGGGATATCACTGAGCGCAAGAAGAACGAGGAAAGGCTGCGCGAGGTGCGTTCAGAACTGGAGATCAGGGTAAAAGTGCGCACGGCAGAGTTGACCAGGGCCAATGATGACCTGCTTAACGAAGTAAAGGTGCGTAAAAACACCGAGCAGAAATTACTTGAGTCTGAAAAACGCTACCGTTTTCTTTTTGAAAATAACCCTATGCCTATGGGGGTTTATGACCTGGAGAACCTGAAATTCCTGGCGGTGAATGAAGCTGCGGTCAATCACTACGGCTATAGCGAAGAAGAGTTCCTTTCCATGACGCTTAAAGATGTATGCCTGAAAGAGGATCTCCCTGCTTTACTTGAAGCTGTGGGGCGAGTGACCAAGGGCATTGATAAATCCGGTATTTGGAAACAGATCAAGAAGGATGGCTCGCTATTTTATGCGGATATTATTTCGCATACTTTGGAATTTTACGGCCGGCGCGCAGAGCTGATCTTAGCCAATGATGTCACGGAAAAACAGAAGATGGAAGCTGCTTTAGTAAACAGCGAGCGTTTCTTACTGAACATATTTGGCGGCATCCAGGACGGTATAAGTGTTTTGGATACACAAATGAATATTATGCGCGTCAATCCTGTAATGAACAAATGGTTTGCGCATAATTTGACCCTGGAAGGTAAGAAATGTTTTTTTGCCTATCATAACCGTCAGAAGCCTTGTGAGGTTTGTCCGGTTTTGAAAACTTTAAAGACGCATAATTGCGCTACACAGATAGTTCCCCGTCATGATAAGGATGGTAAACAAATCGGTTTCTTTGAGCTTTTTAGTTATCCGATGTTTGATGAAAGGACAAATGAACTTACGGGCGTAATTGAGTATGTGCGCGATATCACGGAACGCAAGGCCATTGAAGATAGGATAAGAATAGCTGAAGAGCGTTACAGGATCAGCACAGAACAGACAGGCCAGCTTATTTATGATTGGGATATGGAGAGCGGAAAGATATTCTGGTCTGGCCCGATCAAGGATATAACCGGTTACACGTTTGAAGAGTTCGCCGCAGTGGATATTAAACGCTGGGAGGAGATGATCCATCCGGATGACCAGAAAGTATCTAGGCAGCGTTTAGACACCGCGATAAAATCAAAGAAACTTTTTGAGACAGAATACCGTTTTATGAAAAAAGACGGTTCCTACATATATATCCGCGACAGAGGCACATTCTTAAGCGGCCCCGACGCAAAGCCGTACCGGATGCTTGGATGCATGGAGGATGTTTCTGGCAGCCACTATATGGAGTCAGCTTTGCGTTTTGAGATTGAGAGGACAAGGAAATATTTAGATGTCGCTGCGGTGATCTTTATTTTGATTAATACCCGGGGTGAAGTGGTTTTGGTGAATAAGAAGGGCTGCGAGGTGCTTGGTAGAGGCGTAGATAAGATCATCGGGAAAAAATGGGTGGATGAGTTTGTCCCGGAGAACAAGCGTAAAAACGTTAAAAGTATTATTAATAAAATGCTGCAGGGCGAACTTGATGAACTGGAGTATTATGAAAATCCCGTGTTAGCCGCCTGCGGAGAGGAAAGGCTGGTTGCCTGGCATAACAGCCTTTTATATGATGATAATGGTAAGGTGATCTATCTGATCA
>JBAZNG010000117.1:0-2820 GCA_041649385.1 Candidatus Omnitrophota bacterium
GAAAAAAAGGTTTCTGAAATAGAGGGTTATGCCCGGGAAAGGATTAAGGAAGCCGTTGAGCAAGGGCGCAAGGCAAACGAAGAAATGCGCAAAAAAGCCCATGAACAGGCGCAGGATATCATTGAGAATGCCAAAGAAGGCGTCAAATATGAGCTTTCCCAGGTGCGCGAGAAATTAAAAGATGAAATCGTGGATATCGCTATAAGGGCTGCGGAAACAGTGATCCGCGAAAAGTTTACCGAAGAGGATGACCGCAAGATCGTGGAAGACTTTATTCGGGAACTTGAAGGGAAGAAATGATCCGTAATAAAATTATCGTTACCAGGTACGCCGAAGCTTTTATAAGTTACGCCAAAGCCAACGCGGGCCTAAGCCAGGGGCTGATTGACCTGGTAGAGGTCAAGAATGTCATCCGCGATAATCCGGAATTTAAAGAACTTTTGGACAATCCGGAGATCGCCTATCTTGAGAAATGCAACTTTATTGAGACAGTGCTTATTGATAGGGTTTCCCAGGATATGCGTAATTTACTGAAATTGCTTGTAGAAAAGAGGCGCTTGGATTGTTTTCTGGATATCGCAGAGTATATCCGGGTTAAATACGGCCATCATGGCCAGGTGGATGTTTTGCTTAAGACGGCGTTCCCTTTGGATCTGGATCTTATCCAGAAGATCCAGGAAGCCTTGAAGAATAAATTCCGGGAAATGGCCTTAAGGTTTTATATTGATTTAGACGGCAGTATTTTAGGCGGGGTGCAGGTGATCATTGGCAATAAGATCCTGGATGGGTCCGTGAAAAGAAGGCTTGAGGAACTAAAGGAAAAAATAACTATAGCGGGGATTGAATAATATGGTCTTAAAACCTGAAGAAGTAACGAGTATCATCAAAAAGGAACTTGAGAAATATAAAACGCGCATGCGTACTGAATCTATCGGCACGGTCATCCAGGTAGGCGACGCCATCGCGCGCATTTACGGCCTTGATGACGTGATGATGGGAGAACTCGTGCAATTTTCCGATAATGTCATGGGGATGGTTCTTAACCTTGAGGAGGATAATGTAGGCGTAGTTATCTTCGGCACGGATAACCCAGACAGGGATATTAAAGAGGGTGATACCGTAAAACGTACAGGCAATATCATCCAAGTGCCTGTGGGAGAAGCTTTGTTGGGCAGGGTGGTCAACGCCCTGGGCAAGCCCATTGACGGCAAAGGCCTTATCAACGCGGCTAAACTCAGGCCGATAGAGCAGCCTGCGCCAAACGTCGTGCAGCGGCAGCCCGTCAAAGAACCTTTGCAAACCGGGATCAAGGCCATTGACGCAATGACTCCTATCGGTCGGGGACAGCGCGAGCTGATCATCGGCGACCGCCAGACAGGCAAAACAGCCATAGCTTTAGATACGATTATCAACCAAAAAGGCAAAGATGTCTATTGCATATATTGCGCAATAGGGCAGAAACTCTCCAGTGTTGTTGCCGTAAGCGAGACATTAAAAAAATACGGGGCAATGGATTATACGACTATTGTCAGCGCTTCCAGCCGCGCATCCGCGTCGCTACAGTATCTTGCTCCATATTCAGCATGCGCCATGGCTGAAGAACTGATGTATTCCGGTAAACACGTATTGGTCATTTACGATGACCTGTCTAAACACGCTCAAGCTTACCGGCAGTTGTCTTTACTTTTGCGCCGGCCACCTGGCAGGGAAGCATATCCTGGTGATATTTTCTATTTGCACTCAAGGCTTCTGGAACGCGCGGCAAAATTAAATGACTCGCTTGGCGCCGGTTCTATCACAGCTATTCCGATCGTGGAAACCCAGGCTGGCGATATTTCCAGTTATATACCGACAAACGTCATCTCGATTACCGACGGCCAGATCTACCTGGAAAACGATTTATTTTACGCAGGCGTCAGGCCAGCGGTGAATGTTGGCTTGTCTGTTTCACGCGTAGGAGGCAAGGCACAGTGTCAAGCTATGCGCACTGTTGCTTCAAAGCTAAGACTAAACCTGGCTCAATACAGGGAGTTGGTCACTTTCACGCAATTTGGGACAGACCTGGATAAAACAACGCGCGCCCAGCTTACGCGCGGAGAAAGAATGGTGGAGATCTTGAAGCAAGTGCAGTATGAACCTTTGGATATATCCAAGCAGGTCATTTCTATCTATTCCGGGATTAAAGGTTACCTGGATGAATTACCGGTGAACGTGATTAAAAGGTTTGAAGCGGAACTTTTTAAATTCGCAGAGGCCAATTACCCGCGCATCCAGCAAGAGATACAATCCCGGGGAGTTTTAAGCGAAGAGCTGCAAAGCGCTATGGATAACTTGATCATAGAATTCAAGAAAACTTTTAAGATAAGGCCGTAAGCCATGCCCCAATCGATCAAGCAGATCAAAAACCGCATCCGCAGCATTGAAAATACCAAAAAGGTCACCGCTGCGTTAGAGATGGTTTCTGTGGCTAAGTTAAGCCGTATAGATAAACAGCTGTATGCTTTAAGGCCGTTTTCTTTGAAGATGGTCGACCTTTTGAATAACCTCGCTAGCTGCCCGCAGGCGCCTTTTTCCACCCTGATGGAAAAGAGAAAGCCAGGAGGAGATATCGCGCTTTGCGTGATTACTTCCGACAATGGCTTATGCGCTTTATATAACCACAATGTTATCCGTGTGGCTGAAGAGTTCATCAGAAATAACCCCAAGGTAGCGGTCAGGCTTGTTTTGATCGGACACAAGGGTTTGAATTATTTTAAGACCCGTTATAAGCAGATCAATAATTACCGTGTTGGTTTAAATGGGAATTATTCCGATAAGGCA
>JBAZNG010000118.1:0-2766 GCA_041649385.1 Candidatus Omnitrophota bacterium
TGATTTTTTGGTTTTCCCTACATTCTACCTACTACATCCTACCTTCTGCTTTAATATTTTGCGGACTTTCCTCTCCACTGACGTTCTGATCTTCACCACTGATTTTGCTCTTACGGCAAGTTCGTTATTCACCGCCTTAACCAGTTTCTTGTCGTCAAGCATCAGCAGGTTTATTTCAACATTCACTCTGGCAGCGCTGAAAGCCGCCTCAAAAAATACCGCAGCCACCGCCACATCGCTGATCAGGTTCCTGTTGGCTTTGTTCACTAATTCCGGAAGTATCTTTATCCCCTCAAAACACAGCCGGCTAAGGCAAAGCGGCACATCCATTGCCTTGCGCATATCCTTGCTTTCATATGCGACAATATCCAAATCCACCAGGTTCAGGCAATCTTTTTTAAGCTTCTCGGCTTTATTTAAAAGGCCCTTAAGCTCCTCTTCATAGCGGGCGTATTTTTCTTTGCCTACGGTAAAATTTACCGCCATGCTCATTAAGGCCGCTGCCATTGCCGCGCAAAGCGCGGCCGCGCTGCCTCCGCCCGGGGCAGGGACTTTCGCTCCCAGGTCATTGATATATTTTTCTAAACTTTGGCTTTTATACAGCATAGTTTTTTTAGATTGTGAAACCCTGCTCCAATTCAAAAGCGTCCTTGATCAGGCTGAATACGGGAAGATTCCCCTCCCAGAGTATGGAAACCACGTCAAAACGCGCGCTTTTCTCAAAAAGGCCGTTGCTGCTTAAGAAACTTAACGCGGCCAGGCAGATCTTTTTCTGTTTATGCCTGCCTACTGCTTCCTGGGGCAGGCCAAATGCCTGGCTGGACCTGGCCTTTACTTCCACAAAAACTATCGTGGCCTTATCTTTGGCGATAATATCTATCTCGCCTGTTTTGCAGCGGTAATTCTTCTGCAGTATAAGGTAACCCTGTTTTTTAAGGAACTCCGCGGCCAGCTGCTCATTGCGCCTGCCGAAACCAGCTTTTACTGGGCACATTTTAAAAAACTTCTTCTGTGTATAGGGCTAGGGCCGATATTTTTAACCAATAACCTGTGCTCCGCTGTCGGGTAACCCTTGTGTTTACCGAAACCATACCCCGGATAAATCTTATCAAATCTTTCCATGATCCTGTCGCGGGTAACTTTAGCGATGATCGAAGCGGCAGCAATGCTTTTGGATTTAACATCCCCTTTGATAATACTGCGGCTTGAGATCGGCAAATTTAAAAGCATATTACCGTCAGCGATAACAAAAGCGCTCTTTAGCTGCGCCTTGGTCAGTTTATGCGCAAGGCGGCTGACCGCCTTATGCATTGCCTTGGCCGTGGCTTTAAGTATATTCACCCGGTCAATATCCCGGTGGTTCACAATGCCAATGCCAAATTGTGATTTTTGTTTTATCTCAAAGAACGCTTTTTCGCGGGATTGAGGGGTTAACCTCTTGGAATCTTCTATACGGTTCTTAAAATATTTTTCACGCAGGAAAACCGCCGCGGCGACTACCGGCCCGGCTAACGGGCCGCGGCCTGCTTCATCCACTCCGATCACAGGGGAATAACCTTTTCTGGTTAAGCTGTTCTCGTAGCTGAAACCGCTTCTTGTTTTAGGCAGTTTTTTCTTCCTTGCTCTCAATTTTGGTAGCGTGTTTGCCGATCTTTTTCCTCAAGTAATAAAGTTTAGCTCTATTGACTTTACCCTGGCGGATAATCTCAATACGCTCAATCACAGGCGAATATAGCGGGAATACGCGTTCAACGCCTTCTCCGGATGAAACTTTTCTTACCGTAAAATTACTGCTTACGCCCTTACCGCCTTTTGCAATGACTAAACCCTCAAAAGGGTGCAGGCGGAACTTATCCGCGCCTTCGGCGATCTTGGTAAGCACCTTCACCGTATCGCCCACATTGAACTTGGGCATCTCTTTATTCATGTACTCCTTGGCAATATCTTTTAGGCTTAACATTTTACCAACTGCTCCTTTCATTAACCTCTCTTTTTGTTTTTAATCAGGTCAGGCCTGTTTTGTTTTGTCCGCTTTAAAGACTGCTCTTTGCGCCAGGCGAGTATCTTATCGTGCGCGCCGGAAAGTAAAATCTCCGGCACGCCCCATTTTTTGAATTGGGCTGGCCGCGTATACTGCGGATATTCTAATAGATTACCTTCAAATGACTCAAAATTCAAGGAATTTCTGTCGCCCAGCACACCGGGGATAAGCCTGGTGAGGGCGTCCACCAAAACCATTGCCGGAAGTTCGCCTCCGGTAAGCACATAATCGCCTATGGAAACCTGCATATCCGCTAAATGCACCCTGACCCTCTCATCAATGCCTTCATAATGGCCGCAGATAATGATCAGGTCGCTGCCGGTTGCCAGGCGCTTGGCCATCTTCTGGTTGAACTTCTCGCCCTGCGGGCACATTAAGATAACTTTAGAGCGGGAGCGCTTTTTTTTCTGTATGGCAAGCAAAGCGCGCTGTATTGGCTCAACCTGCATAACCATGCCGCTGCCTCCGCCAAAAGGCCGGTCATCAACTTTGCGGTGCTTATCAGTGGTGTAATCCCTTAAGTCGTGCACAAAGGCCTTTACCTTGCCTTTTTCCTGCGCGCGTTTTAAGATGGATTCATTCAGCACGCCTTTAAACATCCCCGGAAAAATTGTAATGATATCTATGCGCATGTTTTTTTAGTTAGAAACCGGCTGCCGTATGGTAATTGTTCATGAATTCTGTCTTGAACGCGTTGAATTTATCCTCTTTGATCGCCGCGCGGA
>JBAZNG010000119.1:0-2752 GCA_041649385.1 Candidatus Omnitrophota bacterium
TAATGCTTTAATAGATTCCGAATCAAAACTTCCCATCATTCTTTTTGTTTCTTCGGGCAAGTTGAACATTAGTGGATTGTTAATTATGTACCATGCACGAAAAATTTGGAAAAGTGGAGAATCCTCTCCTGTTAAACCATAATAATGAGAAATAGCATCTAACATCAATAATTCTGAAAGCTCAGGATTAAAATCTAGACTTTTTTCGGAATCAAGATTAGCGTGCTTGAAAAAGTTTTCTGCTTCGTTAAATATGCCTTTAATCATTTTTTGATATTCTGGTTTCACAAACTCAATCATTACTTCTTTTACTAACATCGGCTTACCTTCCCGCTTCTTGTTTATATCTTTAATGATATTATAAGAAGCGGATACCAAAGTATGTATTGAAACTGGATCCCCATTAGAAAAATAAATCCGAACAGCCGTCTCTAGCTGCCGTTTTGCTGCATCCAATTTTGATATTCTTATACTTTCCTTCATACAACTAAATAGATCTGTACATTTTACAACAAATATTTTTAATGCCCTATATCACTTATATTTAACATAAATGAATCTGGTGATTTTCGTAGGAAATATCACTTCCAGTTTAGAATCACTATTGTGGGTGGCGAGGCATGTTTTTTAAGCCGGGCGTTTGCAGGCCGAGCGGGCAAGGTCCCGCCACCACTATTGTCTTGCGGGGAGCGAGGCCGAAACCCGAGCGCAGTTTGCCACGCTGGGGCAAACAAGCGTCCCGGCGAAAAACTTGCCTCGACAGGACCCACAATTTAAAAACTTCAAAGATCAAATACGGGATTGCTTCGGCTGCCTACGGCAGCCTCGCAATGACGAGCGCGAACAATATCCTGAAAGAGCAAAATATTAAAGAACGAACAACCTTTTCAAGTTGCCTCCCAGAATATCTGTTTTATCCTCCTGGGATATATCCAGGTCCTTGACCGCCTGGATCCCCGCGGCAATGTCTTTTTTCGCTGGCCAATCGCTGCCCCAAAGTATGCGCTGCGGCCCCATCAGGTCAAGGGCGAGCATAAAATTAGCTTTAGCCGTATCACCGCTGGTATCCACATAAATATTCTTAAAATAATCCGAGGGGTTCGCCTGCAGGTCCTTGACGAAATTTATTGCGCGCAGCATCTGGTATGTCGCGTCAAAACGCTGTTTTAGATAACAAAGCGCGCCGCCAAAATAAGCAAAAACGAATTTTACCTGCGGGTATTGGCGCAGGATATCCGACATAAGCAGCTTGCCCGCGGAGATCGTCGTATCAAAAACATATTCTACCACCGGCGTAAGCAAGGGATCTTTTACGCGCTCAAAGCCGATAGGATTAACGATCTGCGGATGCACAAAAATAGGGATCTTGTTTTCCGCCGCGTATTTATATACGGGTAAAAACATCAGGTCATCCAGGTAAACTCCGTTATAACTGGAGGCCAAAGAGATCGCCTTAAATCCCAGCTCTTCGGTAGCCCTTTTTAACTCCTCGGTCATATCAGTAGAATTATCCGCAGGCAGTACAGCTGCGCCGATAAACCTATCAGGGTAACGCTTGAGGATATTAGCGACATTATCGTTATAGATGCGCGCAAGAGCGCTTACGCTTCCTAATTTCAGGTGCGCGTCGGAAGTCGGATAACTTAAGACCGCCTGATCAATGCCGCAGGCATCCATATTCTTAAGCTGTGCCTCAACATCCCCCCAGCCCTTATGGAAAAAATGGGCGTTAGAGATTATCTCATCCGGCAACCAGTGGCTGTGCGCGTCGATAAGCATATTACTTATGCTCCGTGCTCTTTAAGATGCGCTGGGTCATTTCATTTTCATAAAGCGCTTTGATCTCCGCCAGCGCCCTTCTGCCTAATTCCCTGGAAATTATCTTTTCGACCGCTTCCAGCTTCTCTTCCAGAAAAATAAACTCAGGGTTAACTTTCTGCCCCTGGCTCCTTAACTCCATGCAGGCTTTTTCTTTTTCCTCTATATAATCCTCAAAATCATTCACGTATTTCTCTAAAGCCGCCTTTTCATGCGGCAGGTAAGAACCCATCAGCTCATTCTTAACCTCTAACAAAATATCCCTGTCAATATCCAGCTGGGTGAATTTACGCTCGTACTTATCAAACGCTTCCTTGGCATTTTTGTATAACCAGAGAAAATAACGTTTTTTCAAGTTCTTGATATCCAGGTTATCCATGAACCCTCCTTATTTCTTGATTAGTTCCACAGTATCAAAATAAAGCGTGCCTTTGGAGCCAGGTAACGGCTCAAACTGGAATATCTTGATCGGAAAATCCATAACACCATTCTTGTCCGCTGACTCCGGCTGCCAATCATCGCGCACGATGAACTTATCAAACTGGCAGACGATCTTCTTCCAGCCCTTAAAATTATCTTCAGTGATAAAACGCCAAATCTCGCCGCCGTTATCCTTGATATCAAAAGCGATTTTTGCCTTGGAATCATTGCCATAAACATAAAATGATATCGCGCTGTAACCCTGCCACTGGATATCAGAAGGCTTTATGGACCATTCGGCATTTTTGGCGTCAAGCCCTGAACCGCGGGCAACATAAATATATCCTCCGGGCGCAGCGTCATAAACTACTTTTAGCGCTTTATCGCCGGTATTCTTGATATCCGCCGCCTGGCTGACCTGGACGGTTGAGCCGTTGCCAGCGCCAAAATCCACCGTGCCTTCGGGCCCGCCGGAAACCGAGACCTCAAAATCATCAAGCACCATATTCTCCGC
>JBAZNG010000120.1:0-2748 GCA_041649385.1 Candidatus Omnitrophota bacterium
GGCCCGGGGAGCTGAAGAAGAAGATCGCCTGGCTCTGGCGGGACAGCCCGGCGGTGAACACCCCATCGGACAACCTGAATGTGCAGAAAGCGTTAGACAGGATACTATGAACATATTGCAGATATTACCGGAATTAAATGTCGGCGGCGTGGAAACAGGGACCCTGGATCTGGCGAAATACCTGGTACGTTCAGGACACAAGGTAGTCGTTGTTTCCGCCGGAGGCACTTTGGTCGGCGACCTGGAGGCCAGCGGCGCAAAACACTACACGCTGCCGGTGCATAAAAAATCATTTTTTTCCATGTATAAACTTGTGCCGGTTTTAGCCAAGGTGATCAACCAGGAAGAGATTGATATAGTGCACGCGCGTTCGCGCGTACCCGCCTGGATCGCTTATTTCGCTACCCGCCGGACAAAAGCCGTATTTATCACTACCTGCCACGGTTATTACCAGAAGCACCTTTTTAGTTATGTAATGGGCTGGGGTAAAAGGGTGATCGCTTTAAGCAATGTCATTGCCCGCCATATGATCGAGGATTTCGGCGTCCTGCATGAAAGCATCAAGATCGTCCCGCGCAGCGTGGATATGGAAAAATTCAAGTATTTAAGCCCGGATAAAAAAAGAAAAGAAGAGTTTAACATAGGCATCATCGGCAGGATTACCCCTTTAAAAGGGCACTTGTATTTTATCAAAGCGATGGCGCGCATTGCGCGGCTTGTGCCCAGGCTTAAGATCTGGATCGTTGGGGAAGCCCCATCCTCTAAAGAGGCCTACAAGGAAGAGGTGCAGGTATTGGTGCGCAGGCTCGGGCTCTGGCATTGCACGGAATTTCTGGGGACGCAAAAGGATATCCCGGGGATACTGGCGCATCTGGACCTGGTGGTCCTGGCGACAACGACACATGAGGCATTCGGCAGGGTAATCGTCGAGGCACAGGCTTCCGGAGTGCCCGTGGTCGCCACAAAAGTCGGCGGGGTGATCGATATAATTGAAGACGGCAAGAATGGGTTTTTAGTCCCTCCGGCTGACCCTAAAAGCATGGCTGACGCTATTTTTAAGGTCTACAAAGATACGGCGCTGGCGCGGCAGTTGGCGGAGAATGCTTTTCTTAAGGTAAAAGAGCAGTATAACGTTGAGTTGATGGTTAAGAACACCCTGGATGTTTACCGCGACGCTTTAAGTAATTTCAAAATCCTGGTGATCAAGTTCAGCTCAGCCGGTGATATCATTCTTTCTACGGCGGCCCTGCGCGCCTTGCGCGAGAAATTCCCCGCCGGCCGTTATAAGATCAGTTTTTTAACGGGGGAGGAGTCTAAAGATATACTCTTGCGCTGCCCGTACATAGACGAGCTTTTAGTCTGCGACTTAAAGCATAAAGATAAAGGCCTCAAAGGGCTGATGAGTATCGCGCATAATTTGCGCAGGAATAATTTTGATATGGTCATTGACCTGCAAAATAACCGCTCAAGCCATATCCTGGCGTTTTTTAGCGGCTGCACCAGGCGTTACGGTTATCAAAACAGTAAATTCGGTAAACTGCTTAACTTTGGCATCAAGGATGATGAGAATGCGCTTGACCCGGTGTCGCATCAGTTCAGGATACTGCATAAATTGGGCATTGATTTAAAGGATAACCACCTTGAGCTTTGGCCGACAGAAGAGGACCAGCGGTATATTGATAGTTTCCTTAATGCCGCCTGGCTTAGCGAAAACCAGAAGATCGTCGGTATCAACATCAGCGCATCGCCCAGATGGGCTTCCAAGTCCTGGCCGCAGGAATATATACTTAAGCTTTGCGAAGAACTGGGACTTCTGGATATCCGTGTGGTTTTTACGGGTACCGGCCAGGACGCTCTTTACGCGAATATGCTGGCGAACACGGTTTCCAGCAGCAAGATCATTAATCTTTGCGGCAAGACGACGATCAACCAGCTGGCGGCTTTGATCAAAAAATGCGCGGTCTATCTTTCTGCAGATTCGGCGCCATTGCACATAGCTTCCGCAATGAAAACGCCTTTTATCGGGCTTTTCGGCCCGACCGATCCAGAACGGCATATACCGCCTGGCGAGGATTGCATCGTGATCAAAAAAGACCTGAAGTGTAGCCCTTGTTATAGGCCCAAGTGCTCCAGGAAAAAATGCATGTATGGTATTACGCCTCAGGAAGTGCTTGAGGCGATAAAGAAACTGATCAAATGAACATACTCTACCTGGTCAACCATTTGAATGTCGGAGGCATCAGCAGTTACCTGTTTGGCCTTTCGGCGGGATTTTGCAAAGCGGGTGACAATGTTTATCTGGCTTCCAGCCCGGGCGAGCTTGAGGATAAGTTCGGCGCGGCGGGCGTAAAGCTGATCAGGATACCGGTCAAAACAAAACAGGAAGTAAGCCCGAAGATACTTCTAAGCTTTTTGAAATTATACAGTTTAATAAAAAAATATAATATTGACCTGGTGCATTCGCAGAGCAGGACCACGCAGGTTTTAGGGTGCCTGTTAAGCAGGTATACGGGAGTAAAACATGTTTTTACCTGCCATGGGTTTTTTAAGCCCAAGCTTTCGCGCAGATTATTTCCCTGTTTCCCGCACCGGGCTATCGCTATCAGCCAGCCTGTTGCAAAACATCTTAGAGATGACCTGCGTTTTCCAGCGGATAGGATTTGTGTCATTCCTAACGGCATAGACGGCCGGCTATTTATTTCGGCTAAACCCAAAGAAGAGATCAAGAAATCTTTGGGGTTAGGGGCG
>JBAZNG010000121.1:0-2616 GCA_041649385.1 Candidatus Omnitrophota bacterium
GATATAAAGCGGCACATCCTGATGTAAGATATGCTTAAAGTATGACCTTTTGCCTTTAAACAGCAGATGGAAACCGCATTTAAAGAAAAAATCAGCGCCATGATCGGACATAGTAGCTAAATGAACACCGAAGACCTTCTTGCTCTTGAGATAATCCAGATAAACGGTTAAAAGCCCTGAACCGATACCCTGGCCGCGGAATGTATCCTTGATATTAATATGCAAAGTTGCCGGGTATTGCCGGTTAAAATCCCGCGCAAGAAAAGTTCCCCGCGCCATCTCTAACAAACACTTAAAGATAAAAACAATGTTTTTTTTCTTTAACAACGCACCACTTTTAAGCGTATTCAATAACAGCCCTGGGGCGATATTGCGCATAAAGATCTTTTCAGAAAATGCCTTGTTTTTTGCGCCGGTAAGATAACCAGCGACCAGGCCGTTGGAAAAGGCAACAAAACAAGACTCCGGCTCATAATCCGTGAAATAAGACGTGAGCGCGTCACTGACAAGCTCAGGCCCATCAAAAAATATGGAAGCCGGTTTTCCCATGAACGCCGTATCATGCGCGATCAGCCTGAGTTGCTGCCTGTCCTTACTCTCAAAACTTCTTATGTCGATCATGGGTATTCCGGGCATATTTCTTACGAGAATTTATTTTTTTAACTATAAAGAATGTAAGCATGTAAAAGATCCCTGCGCAAGCTAACCCCAGGATCAGGCTGCCGATAAAAAGCGGCCGGTAATAACAGGATAACTTCTCCAGTGTCATCTCTTTAAAGGCCAGCCAGCTCAACGGCTCAAGGCTGCCGCCAGAAATATGCCTGCCGATCTCATAGCCTGCCCAAGTGATCGCGGGCACAGTTGGTGGAAGAGAAATATTCGTTCCCAGGAAAATGGCGATCTTATTGGCCGGGCGGATGATAATTGCAGCGATAACCACCAGCAGGGTATGCAACCCATAAACCGGCAATACGCCGATAAATACACCTATCGCTACGCCTAAAGCGATCTCCTGCGGAGAGTTGTTTAAACGCAACAGGCGCACCGCGATCTTTTTAAATTTCCACTTCAATATTTATCCCCGGGTTTTATAAAAGCCGTCAACGTTAAAACCGAAATAAATAGAATGCCCGTAAGTAACGCTATTCTTCCGGAAATATCAATATTGTTTTCCATTGTTTGTAAAAAAGTTGCCTCTGCATCTACACCGATAATTGCCACCGTATCGCCCCCTGAATCGCGGATAGGCGCATACCCGGAAAGAAAAATCCCCCAGGCATCCCTAAGGACATCTTTATCCGCGCTGGGCCCGTCATAAGCATTGATCATCTCGGGGACACGGCGGGCATCATACTGGTCGCCGGGCAAAGATGTCGGAGACCTTGCTGTAATCACCTTAGGCAGAGGGTCAGCATCAACCACAAATTGCAAAATACCGGGGTTAGTTGTCGCTGTCAATATATAAACATATTTTAGTAAAAGGTTGGTCTGCTTGATCCTAATTAGCTTATCGGAGATCTCCTGATAAACATCGGAACTCTCCCCGCTCTGTTCAAGAGGGACTTTGCGAAGCTGGGCAGCGTCTATGGAAAGGGCGGCATTAGAAGCGATCAGCATCAGCTCCTGCCTTAAACTACTCAATGCGGCCTGGAAGCGGCGTTTCTGTAAAAAAAGGTTTCCCAGCGCGGCAAACAATAATACTGCGGCAATAATAACGGGCAGGAATCGTTTCATATTATATATCATACCTTATTTTAGCGGATTATCATTAAATTCTCCGCTACCACTGTTTAGCAAAGTAACAAAGTAACAAAGAACAAAGTAGACAGTGTATGTAATATACTGTAAATACTACTGTTACAAAACAAATACTCGCTTTTCAAGTACACGTATTTGTTTTGTAAAAACCATGATCACATATAGTTACGTAAACTGTCTACCCTTCCTTTAAATTATCCGCTAATGCTGTTTAGGAAGAGCGCAAAAATACCCGTGCCAGGAAGATCACCAAAAGCAGCAGAAAACTTAAAACGCGCAACTGCCGTAAATTCTTCACTTTACCGACCTTCCCTGCAACCGTATCGCTTAAGTATCTGCCCGGTTCAATTATAGTGGGTAAACGCTCCTTAAAATCCCGCGCAATACGCACCTCAATAGCGGATTTATTATCCTGGGCAAGCATCCTGTTTAATTCTTCCTTAAGGCCTTTTTCAGCGCCTGCCTGGTAGGCAACAAGCATTTTATCGTAGAAAAACGCTTCTGCCCCATAACGCATGATCTTCCTTACTGCGTAAATATTAGCGAACAAGAAAATAAGCGTTGCCAAAGCCATGATCATCAAATTGGCTATCTTTTTATTGCTCATAGTTAATTTAGGCTATCTTCCTCTTAAACCTCAGCGCGCTCATCGTAATCACAAAACACCCGATGACCAAAAGCGGCACGAACTGTATCCATAATATATCCATACCCACGCCTTTTAAAAATATTCCTCTAATGATCGTAAGAAAATACCGCATGGGGTTGATCAGGGTGAACCATTGTATTACCTGCGGCATATTGGCTATAGGATATGCAAAACCCGATAACAGGAATGTGGGCATGTAAAACAGGAAT
>JBAZNG010000122.1:0-2612 GCA_041649385.1 Candidatus Omnitrophota bacterium
TCCCCGACGATTTCTTCAAGCAGGTCCTCTAAAGTAACCAGGCCCAGGGTTTTTTTATCCTTATCCACGACAATAGCTATCTGCATATGCTCGGCCTGGAACTTGCGCAGCAGTTCATTGACGCGCATGGAGCTGGGCACATAAGCAGCTTCATTCAAGAGGTCATGCAGTAAAAACAGCCCCTTCTCCCTTAATATATACAAAAGGTCCCGCGCATAGATGATCCCCACGATATTCTCCACGGATTGTTTATAGACGGGGAGCCGCGCATGGCCCTCCTCCACAAAAATATTCAGCAGATCATCGGAACTGGTGTTGATATCCACGGCGACAATATCATTCTTGGGGATCATCACATCGCTGATTTTGGTATCGCCGAATTCAAAGATCCGGTGAAGCATAGAGCGCTCTTCCTCGCTTAAGACGCCCTCCTCCTTGCCCATCTCGATCATCGTGCGCAGTTCTTCTTCAGTGATCAAAGGAGAGCGCTTGCCCAGGCTTATGCCAAACAGTTTAAGGATCGCATTGCTTATCCAGATAAACAAGACGATCAACGGATGCAACAGTTTGACCATAAATTCCATCAAAGGGGCAATGATCAAAGCGACTCTTTCGGCGTGTTTAGCAGCCAGGATCTTGGGAGTGATCTCGCAGAATACCAGCAGGACGAATGTAGTGACAAACGTGGAGATAAAAACACCCCAGCGGTATCCATAGATCTGCACCGAGATCCCGGAAACAATGGAAGATATAGCGATATTCACGATGTTGTTGCCGATGAGTATCGCGGCGATCACTTTATCAAGCTTGGTGATCAGCCTTTGGATGTTCTGCGCCCGCTTTACCCCCTGCTTAAGCATATGGCGCAAACGGATCTTGTTCAAGCCGATGATCGATGTCTCCGAAATGGAAAAAAAGAAAGAAACCATCAGCAATAATATGACTAAGAGCAATGTGCCGGAAGAAATAAATAGAAAAAGTATTTTCATCGTATAGAAAGGCGTGAAAGGACCGCTTTTTCCTTATCTTTAAGCGGGCCGATAAGCGCGAGGTTTATTTTGTTTTCCTGGAAAACAAGCTGCGCGGCCTGCTTAAGGTCGGCCAAATTTACCCGGTTGACCTCTTTGATCATCTCCTGCAGCGTATAGATCTTGTCTCTGCTGGCTAAACCCTCGCCAAGCATGAGCATCTGTTCCATAGTATCTTCCAGGCTAAGCAAAAGCTGCCCCAGATAAAATTCTTTTGCCCTGCGGAACTCATCTTTTAGAACACCGTTCTTTTTGACCTTGGAAACCTCCTTAAGGATCAGCTCCAGGCAATCGGTCACCTTACGGTTATCAATTCCCGCGTGCACAAGAAAAGCCCCTGTATCGGAAAAACGTTTGATCGCTGTAGCGATCTCATAAGCCAAAGCGCGCTTCTCACGCACTTCATTAAACAGCCTGCTGGACATATTCGCCCCCAGGATAATATGCAGTAACGTCTGGGCGTGTTTAAGGTGGTGGCTGCGCTTAAGCCCGCAAAACCCCATCGCCATATGCGTCTGTTCGGTGTCCTTATCAAAGATCTTCAGTTGATTCTTCTTTTGGGTATTTTCAGCTGTTTTAAATGTATTCTCCCCATGTGAAACCCGGTGGGAAAATATCCCCTGGACCTTTTTATTAAAGAGGCCCTCATCAAGCCGGCCTACTGCGCTGATCACGATATTTTCCGGCGTGTAGTGCGCTCTCTGAAACGCCGCAAGCTGCGGCCGGCCGATCTTATTTAAAGACTCTACTGTCCCGATGATCGGAGAGCCCAGCGGCTGATCGGGCCAGAGGAGTTGATCCAAAAGCTCATAAACATAACTTTGCGGCAGGTCCATATACATCTTAAGTTCTTCCAAGATCACGGACCTTTCTTTCTCAATATCCTGGGCTTTTAAACTCGGGTTAAGCACCATGTCGGAAAGTATATCCAGAGAAGTGCTCCAATACCTGTGGGGGATCTTTACCAGGTAGCAGGTAAACTCTTCGGAAGTAAAACCATTCAGCGCCCCGCCGATACCTTCAATGGATTCCTTGATCAGGCGGCAGGAGTATTTCCTGGTGCCTTTAAAAAGCAAATGTTCTAAAAAATGCGAGATCCCTTTATTGGAGGCGCTTTCATAACGGCCGCCGATATTTATCCAGATGCCCAATGAAAGCGAATTAACATTAGCGATTTTCTTGGTTATCACCCTCAAGCCGTTATTCAGAGTAGTTTTTTTATGCATTTAATTTACCCACAAAGTTGCCCACCCGCTTAACGAGGTTTTTATCCTTAAGATACTTCCTGATTTGCTTAATGATCGCGCTGCCGACGATCGCGCCATCACAGAGGCGCTTGGCCGAGCGCACCTGTCCGGCAGTAGATATGCCGAAACCGACGCATACCGGCTTGGCAGTATACTTTTTTATCCTGGAGATATTCTCTCTTAGATCCGCGGGCAGGTTCTTGCGCGCGCCGGTGACGCCGGTCAGGCATACATAATAAATGAACCCCTGCGACACTTTACTAATTAATTTCACGCGCGCTTCGGAACTGGTCGGGGCAAGAAAACAGATATTCGCCAGGCCGCTGGCTTTGGCGTA
>JBAZNG010000123.1:0-2542 GCA_041649385.1 Candidatus Omnitrophota bacterium
CACGGCCTGATGGACCTGGCAGGTTATCAAAAGTTCCTTTCCGGGCACCTGACCCGTTATAAGCTCCCTAAACATAAGATTGAAGAGTCGCTTTGCATGTTAAAACATTTTCCCAAAGCAAAAAGATTAAAATCCGGGAGGTGGTAAAAAATGAAGGCGTATACCCAGGAACTGATCTTTAATACAGCCAGGCGCCAGGAGTTTATCAATATCACGCCTGAAGTAGAGGATGCTTTAAAGAAAAGCGGCATCAAAGATGGGTTATGCCTGGTCAACCCGATGCATATTACAGCCAGTGTTTTTATTAATGACGATGAATCTGGGCTGCATAAGGATTTTTCCGCCTGGCTTGAGAAATTGGCGCCGTTCGGCAAAGACAAATACCAGCATAACCTTACCGGCGAGGATAACGCCGACGCGCACCTTAAACGCACGGTGATGGGCAGGGAAGTGGTGGTGGCGGTGACAGACGGCAAGCTGCACTTCGGGCCATGGGAGCAGATATTTTACGGCGAGTTTGACGGCCAGCGCAAGAAACGCGTTCTGGTCAAAATAATTGGAGAATAATTTTGCTGCTCGAGACTTGTTTACGCAGCACCGCTCGATTTTCCCAGCGTGAAAATCTTCGCTTCGCCAAAATTCTCGCTCTCCGCCAAGAATCGTGGCGGAACCTTGCTCGCCCCGTTACAAAATTTTTTGTAACGGGGCCCGCTCGGCCTGCAAACGCCCTGCTCAAAACAAACCAAGCCATCCGTTCATTAATCAGGAGTGTGATATGAAGATAAAGAATACGGAAATTAGAGTTGTGCTGGGGGATATCACTGAATCCAGGGCTGAAGCTATTGTGAACGCCGCCAATAACAAGCTGCTTATGGGAGGCGGAGTTGCCGGTGTAATTAAGAGAAAGGGCGGGAAAGTCATTGAAGAGGAAGCGCTAAGAAAAGGCCCGGTCAAGATCGGCGAGGCGGTAGCGACAGGGGCAGGGGAGTTAGCGGCAAAATATGTAATTCATGCGGCAACCATGGGCATGGATTTTAAGACCGATGAAGTAAAGATCCGCGATGCCTGCAGGAGTTCATTACAGTTAGCCAGGCAGTTGAAAGTTTCCTCAATTGTGTTCCCGGCTTTGGGCTGCGGCACAGGAGGATTCCCGCTTTTAGCCTCCGCAAAGATCATGGCGCAGGAAGTATTGAAATATCTGCGCGAGGAAGAAAGCAGTTTAAGAGAAGTCGTTTTCTGCCTCTATGACCAGGAAGCGTTCGCTGTTTTTAACAAAGGGGTGCTGGGGTATCTGGAGTATGTGACAACAAAATTATCCGGCGGGCCTTATGTTACGGTGGACGCGATCATCCAGATGCCCGAGGGGATCGTGATCATTCAGCGTTCTAACCCGCCTTTTGGCTGGGCGCTGCCCGGGGGGTTTGTGGATTACGGCGAAAGCTTAGAGGACGCGGTTGCGCGCGAAGCGAAAGAGGAGACAGCGCTTACTTTATCGGATGTAAAACAGTTCCACACTTATTCTGACCCCACCCGCGACCCGAGATTCCATACTATCGGCACGGTTTTTACGGCTAAAGGAAAAGGTAAACCTGTTGCCGGCGATGACGCGAAAGCTTTGCGCGTAGTAAAACAGGAAGATCTAAAGAATTTGCACCTTGCTTTTGACCACAAAAAAATATTGGAAGATTATTTTAAATCCAGGTAAGCTTTAACCTTCGCGCAGCTGTTTCTCGGCGTTAACAATATCGCGGTTGATCACGCGGATAGTTTCTTTGATCTTGTCTTTAAGCACATAGCTTGAGATAGGCGCCTGCGAGACCTCCCGTAAGACCTGCACGCTCATCCTGAAATACCTGATTATCTCGCCCTCATCACAATCGGCAAGCTGGATGGTTTTGTCAAAATTCGTCCCGCGCAGCCAGGCCTCCATAGCAGAGCATAAATGAAAATAGGGGAGTTTACTCAAAGGGTATATTCTATAGCGGCGCTCTTTTTCCTTGATCCGGTCGTAAGTCTCTTCACAGAGCCTTTTGATATGCCGGCTGGATTTGGATATCCCCGAAGGCATGCGCTGGTTTTTGCGCGGATCAAAGACAACCGCCGCCGCGACCACGCCTAAGCCGAATTCATCAAGCTGCTCCAGGACGTTCTGTTCATAGAGTTCCGCGAGGATCAGTTCATAACCGTAAACGGTCTTGGCGAATTTACCTTTTTCAGTAAGCGCGCCATCGTAGATATAGCCGAGTTCTTTAAGCAGTTTTAACTTAGCGTCTAAAAGCCGCAAGGCTTCTTTCTGGTCGTTCTTGCGCGACTGGAAATAGTGCAAAGAAAGCGGGTAGATATTAAAAAGGTCTTCCTTGTATTTTTCATAAAGGTTAAGGATAGTGGCATAAGATGTATTCAGCTGGCTTTTTACTTCTTCGGGCTTGCCGAAGATTATCCGGCGGACTTCCTCATAATTTATCCTCTGCGGGTTGATCCGGCAGTAAACAAAACCTTCCTTGTCTATGCCGCGGCGACCTGCGCGGCCGGCCATCTGGTA